>JAMCVZ010000053.1 GCA_023476565.1 Nitrospirota bacterium | reverse complement strand
CTTCCTCTTATCGCTCATTTCATCTTTTCCGGAGTATTCCTTTTTCCTGCACACGTAGAGACCTTTTGTTAATTTCGTACAAGACAAGCAAGTGCTATGCCGAACAGTGTTGGGACGGTTCTATTTATTTCTTTTCCTATCCTTTTGAGCACACTTCCTTGTTTCACGATTTAAATACGATTTAAATAGAACCGTCCCATTTATTTATTGTTCCGAACAGTGTTGGAACCGTCCCATTTATTTATTGTTCGATACGTTCACTGTGGATTGGGATTCACTATCCGGCTAAGGCCCGATGATTTTCGCGAAACGCCCATTGCGGACCCGCATGATGGGTGTTGTGGGGAGGGACGGTTAATTACCGTCCCTTACCCGATTCGGCTAATTATCGACTAATTAATACTTTGCCTTCATTGTATTTATGAATCAGCATTGAGATAAGAGATTGGTATGGAATGCCCTCTTCAATTGCTTTCGCACGAATTTTCTTTAAATCTCGTTCACTCATTCGTATATTGATCCGCTTTTGTTTATTGAGGCTATAGCGGGCGTATTCCTCGTATTGTTTCTTTTCTTTTTTTGTGAGGTCGGAAACCCATTCTTCATTTTCAAGTGATCTTGCCAATTCCATCTCGTCTTTATCCAAGTATGTTACCTTTTTCATCTTTTGCCTCCAAAATACTTTTTTGTTGCTTTGCTGTTAGGTATTATTGTTTTCAAGAATATTTTTTCGTTATCCTCAACATAGGGCACAGAATAGATATAATCTTCAATCTTAACAAGAAAAACTTTCTGATTTGGGTATTTTGCCAAATTCGGATGTTTTACTCGGTCAATCAAATCTCCCAATGCTATTGCCAATTCAACCTGTTCAAATGACACGCCTCGTGTTTTCTTAAGCATTTCATTCTTCTCATCATTCCAGTCAAAATATTTCATAAGTGTGTGCCTATTGTAGTCTTGCTATAGAATAACAATGATTTCTGTTTAAGTCAAATCGTTTGTAAATAGGGATAGTCCCCTTGCTCATGTACCGCATACAGTGCGTAACTCGTGTAACTAAATACTATCTGATTAAGCTCAAATCAAATATGCGAATTGTACTTTGTTCTTGATAAATTATTCCCTATTAGCTATCATTTAAAATAAAAAAGCCCGGCCGTATGCTTTGGATCTAACCGGGATCGGGACTGGAGGCTGATATGATTACAAGGGAGAGAGTCGAAGAGGTCTTGAATAAAATAAGGGTTGGTCTCAAATCAGAGGGCGGCGACATTGAATTAATTGACGTAAAAGACGATATAGTATATGTAAAGCTGAAAGGCGCATGCGGGACGTGCCCCATGTCGACCCTGACCATGAAGAACTGGGTTGAAACGACCATGAAGAACGATATCCCGGAGGTTAAGGCTGTTCAGGCGGTATGATGATACGTACTGAAGACAGAGAACAGAAGCCAGCAGTCGGAGAAAAGAGTTCAAATAAAAAAAATCTGTGTTCTGTTTTCTGTGCTCTCTTATTCTGTATCCTTTTATTTCCATCCTTGAGTAATGCCGATAATACCATCGAAGTAAAGGGCCTGAGACACTGGTCGACATCTGAATATACAAGGGTTGTGGTTGATCTTTCGGCAGCCGCGGATTTCAACAAGGGCCGGCTCTCCAATCCCGAAAGACTGTTTTTAGATCTCAAAGACGCAAAGGTAACGAAAGACTGCCCGAGGACCTTTCCCATCAGCGATAAATTGCTCAAATCCGTACGTCTGGGTCAGTTCAACGCCACTACGGTACGCATTGTTTTCGATCTCGAGTCGCCGGATTATGATTTCAAGATATTCAGCCTTGAGGACCCTGCGCGGCTTGTCATAGATATTCTCCCCAAAGATCCTGCCGGTGAAAAGAGGATTGAGAAGGACGCTGACAAGAATACGGATACAAAAAAACCCGATATGAAAAAGCCCGATACGAAAAAGCCGGACATCAGGACAGAGGCCGGGCTCATTCAGAAGAGGATAGTCATCGACCCGGGGCACGGCGGCCACGATCCGGGGGCGATAGGCCCGAACGGCCTTTATGAAAAAGATGTGGTTCTGGATATCGCCCTGAGAGTGAGAGATATGATCCGTAAGGAATACCCGATGTATGAGGTCATCCTTACCCGCGACACCGATGTGTTTATTCCCCTCCCCCAAAGGGCGGAAATTGCGAACAAGGTGGGCGCCGATTTCTTCCTGTCCATCCACGCAAATGCCAGTCCCAACAGGGGCGCCCGTGGCATCGAGACATATTTTCTCAACTGGACCGACGATGAGGAAGCCCTGAGGGTCGCTGCGAGGGAAAACGCCATCTCGGTAAAAGAGATGAAGAAGATGCAGAGTGAGATGGATATTATTTTGGCCTCCCTTGACAGGAACAGGAAAAGGGACGATTCGCTCAAGCTGGCCGGGTATGTCCATAAATCGCTGATATCGACCATGAAGCCGCAATACCCGAGAGTCAATGACCTCGGTATAAAATCGGCCCTGTTTTATGTGCTGGTCGGCGCAAAAATGTCGTCGGCGCTTGCGGAGGTCTCTTTCATAAGCAACCCCGACGAGGAGAAATTGCTCTCTACCGATTCATACAGGCAGGAGCTTGCGCATTCGCTCGTTTCAGGCATAAACGCCTACTTTAATTCCATACCCCGTCAAGATACGGCCTCACACACACCCCACCAGAAAATCAGTTATAATAAAGGCATGCAGGGCAGCAAGGGCTATAAGGCCGGTCCTGTCAAATATGTCCGCAAATCCAGGTAAATAATTGCCTCCGGGTGTAAAACTCCTCATATATTCGTGTTTCGCAGCAGTGTTGTTCCTCATCAGGGATGTAGGCCCCCATCTCGTCATAGCAACGTGTGTGCTCATAGCGCTTCTCTTTGTCCCGTTCCGGAGGGTCAGGGGGGGCTTCCTGCCGATTATGCTCTTTTTGGGCTTTACGTTTGTCAGCAACCTGTTCCATCAATCGGGCCGGGTCATGTACGTGTTCGGCTCCATGGTGGCAACGGATGAGGGCCTGAGGCTTGCCGCGGTAAGGACCCTGAGAGTTTTCGATATGATTTATGCTGCAAAGATCCTCACTGCGGTAACGCCCCTGGAAGAGATGATTGATTCGCTCAGGAGGATATTCCAGCCCCTGGAGCGGGTCGGACTGCCTGTCCATGATTTTTTCTCTGCGATGGCCCTTACCTTGAGGGCCTTCCCTGTCCTTAAACAGAGGCTCCAGGAGAACTACCGGGCAAGCATCGCAGGAAAAGACGCCGCCCGTTTTGACGAGAGGATGAAGCTGGCGGTATCTTTTCTCATTCCCCTGTTTGTTGAGAGCATGAGAAATCCGGAGAAATTTTTCGAGCATGATAAAATACGAAATAAATAGAGTTTATAAGCAACAGGATTGATGCGATTCCGGTTGCATCTTTGCTCTTAACCTCAAGATACAACAGTCTGCCGAAAGCAATAAACGGCAGCTTTGAGGAGCAAGTATATGTTTGACTATCTGATAAAAAACGGGCTTGTCATAGACGGCAGCGGCGCCGGGCCGGTTGAGGCGAATGTAGGCATACAGGGGGACAGAATCGCCTATGTAGGGAGGGATGAAAGCGCTGCCGGAAGCGTTATTGACGCACAGGGCCTTGTCGTTGCCCCCGGATTCATAGATACCCATACGCATTCGGAATTTACAATCCTCGCTGACGGGAGGGCTGAGGGTAGATTATCCCAGGGAGTCACTACGGAAATCAACGGGAACTGCGGTCTGTCAGCCGGCCCCCTTTATGGAGACGCAGCCGGGCGCAGGGAAGCGGATCTGGAAGAATTGGGAATAACGGAACGATGGTCTACTGTGCGGGAATACTTCTCCATCTTGAGGAGCAAAGGCATAGCGATAAACTTTGCCACCTTGTGCGGCCATGGGAACATCCGGGCCTCTGTTATAGGCTATAAGGATATTATCCCTGATGAGAGGGCCCTGTCGGAGATGAAAAGGCTTTTCTCGGATGCGATAAGAGACGGTGCGAAGGGACTATCGACAGGGCTGATATACCCGCCCGGGATTTATTCCGGGACAGAAGAGCTGATCGAGCTCTCGAAAGTCATGACCGCTGTCCCCCCCCATCCCCCCCTTAGCAAGGGGGGACAAAGGGTGGTAGGAATCTATGCCTCACACATGAGGAGCGAGGGCGACTCTCTCATTGAAGCGATAAAGGAGGTCATAAGGATCGGGAGAGAGGCCGGTGTGAATGCCCATATATCGCATATAAAGACAGCGGGGGAGCGGAACTGGCATAAGATAGGCAAGGCCCTTGCGCTGATCGAGGAGGCCCGGAATGAAGGATTAAGGCTGACCTGCGACAGATACCCGTATATCGCCTCGAGCACGGACCTCGATACCATACTCCCCTCCTGGGTATATGAGGGCGGAGCCGAAGAGGAATTAAGGAGACTCAGGGACCCGAAGACAGCCGGAAGCATCAAGACCGAAATCGGGCCGGGGGACGATAAGTACTGGAAAGGTATTTACACGGCATCCGTTGTGAATCCTGAAAACAAATGGATGGAGGGGGAGAGCCTTTTCGATATTGCATCGAAAATGGGACGGAAGCCCATAGATGCCTTATTCGAGATTTTGATAGACGAGCGGGTAAGGACGGGTGCTATATTCTTTTCGATGAGCGAGGATAATCTCGGGCGTTTCCTTTCGCTTCCGTACGCAATGATCGGCTCCGACAGCTCAGTGAGGTCTTTTTCAGGTCCGACCCGCATCGGGAAACCGCACCCCAGGGGCTTTGGAAGCTTTCCAAGGTTCATAGGCAGATATGTCAGGGACGGGGGCCTTATGGGACTGCCGGAGGCGATAAAGAGGATAACCTATCTCCCTGCCGTAACCTTTGATTTTCAGGAGAGGGGTCTTTTAAAAGAGGGTTTTTATGCTGATATGACCGTGTTCGATTACCGGAAGATCATCGATACCGCTACATTTAAAGAGCCGTACCAGAAGGCGGAAGGCATCTCATATGTCTTCGTAAACGGTGTGCGGGCCTTCAGCGAGGGAGAATTTACCGGAAGCCTTTCCGGAAGGATTTTATGAAACCGCTTATCGGTATAACGTCCGATATGGATGATGAGGTCTTCAGGCTTAAACAGGATTATGTTTCAGCGGTTATGCGCGCGGGCGGCATGCCGTTGGTAATCCCCCCTCTCCCCCCTTTAGCAAAGGGGGAAAGGGGGGATTTTTCCATAAACGATATAGACCAAATAGCCGGCTTCCTTGACGGCCTTCTCCTGCCGGGCGGCGGCGACCTGTCTCCGGAGTTCTACGGGGAAAGCTTGTCTGTCGCGCCGGAATGCCTGAAACTGGTGAGGAAAGAGAGGGTCGAGTTCGAGCTGGCCCTCCTGGGGGAGATGGTAATGCGGAAGAAACCTGTTCTGGGGATCTGCCTCGGCATGCAGCTTATAAATATCGCTTTCGGGGGGAACCTTTATCAGGACATAAAATTTCAGGTCCCTGGGGCCATCGACCATAAGAAAGGCATGCATGCGGTAGCAATCAACGGATCTTTTATTTCAGCTTTCAACCTTCAGCCTTCAACCTTTGTTGTCAACTCATACCACCACCAGGCAGTGAAGGCCGCCGGTGACGGGCTGGAAGTGTTTGCATCTGCTGAAGACGGGATAGTAGAAGGATTTTACAAAAAGGACTATCCCTTTCTCGTCGGCGTCCAGTGGCACCCGGAGCGGGACACATGCGTACAACGGCCAACCGGGTCCATAGGGGGAGCAACCCCGCTTTTGTTAAACGCCGGGAGTTATGATAAACTTTCATTAAAGATATTCGAAATATTTATAAAAAAGGCTATAGGTGATAGGCAATAGGCAAACGGAGATAAGTCTTTTTTGTGAGAGTTCTTTCCTCTTGCCTATAGCCCATCGCCTATAGCCTGTATTTTTTGGAGCGATATGGCGAATAACAGATTCTATTTCATCTCAATGGTAGCCCTGGTCCTGGGTCTGGGGTATTTAACATACCAGGTAATCAGGCCCTTCCTTGCCCCGATAGCATGGGCAATAGTCCTTTCAATCGTGTTTTATCCCTTGTATATTTTTATTTTGAGATATGTCAGATGGAGATCCATAGCCTCGCTTATAACATTATTCATAATAATATTGATCATTATCGGCCCCTTCTCTTATGTCTCGTATTTGCTGGTCAGCGAGATACAGAACATATCAGGTTCTCTAAACAGCGGGACGATCGAATCGATAAAAGACCTTATGGATCATCCCGGCATCAGACATATAACAGGCAGAATCAGCTCTTTGTTCAATATTTCAATTACCGGGGCCGAGCTGAACAAGGCCCTTATCGACGGCGTTTCAAGGCTGGGGAAAGAGATCGTCAGAAATATTCCGGTGGGCCTGGGCAATGTGATGACGGTCCTCGCGGAGTTTATCTTCATGGCTTTTGCCGTATTCTTTATCCTCAAGGACGGCGCTGATTTCCTGAAAAGGAGCCGGAACTATATGCCTTTTTCCGAGGAGCAGAAGGGCAGGCTTGCCACGCAGATCAGGGATATCATCGTGTCAACGATTTACGGCGGTGTCATTGTGGCAATTATCCAGGGGATTATCGGCGGCATTGCTTACGCCTTGCTCGGAATACAATCACCTGTGTTGTGGGGACTTTCCACCGCTATCGCATCATTCGTACCTCTGCTCGGTACATTCGCCGTATGGGGTGTTATTACCATGTATTTTTTCATACAGGGTGCGATATGGAAAGGGAGCATCCTTCTGCTTGTCGGTATATTCGGCATAAGCATGGTTGATAATATCTTGAAACCCGTCCTTATCGGGGCAAGGACAAGAATGCATATCCTGGTTATCTTTTTCAGCGTTCTGGGCGGAATTAACCTGTTCGGGCTGATAGGGCTTATCATGGGTCCTCTGGTCGTAGCTCTCTTTATATCGGTCGTGGAAATCTTCAGAAACTTTGAGGGAGGTTACCATGCTTGACAGGGCGGAGTTAAAGGAAATTGCATTGATGAACGGAAAGGGCGGCGCTTACGCAAGCCTGTACCTTAATGTTGACCCCGTACTCAACAAGCGGGGGGATTATGGAATACATTTCAGGAATATGATAAAGAACACCATTGAGTCTCTTGACAAGGCCGCCTACAAGAAAGTAAAAGAGGATATCGAACGGATTGAGGATTATGTTTCTTCAAGCAAAAGGCTGTTGAGAAAGGGCCTTGTCATTATAAGCTCCATCCCGAACGATGTCTGGAAGGTCTATCACCTCAATGTTCCTGTCAGAAACGAATTCATAATCGATCAAACCCCCTACACAGAACCCCTGATGGATGTGCTGGACAACTATGAAAGATACGCAGTGCTGCTTGCCGAAAAGGAAGATGCCCGGATATTTGTGATCCACCTCGGTGAAATCGTGGAGTACGGGGAAATCCATACGGGGGGGATCCCGGGGAAGCACAAGCAGGATGTATGGTTTGCGCTCTCTCAATCCGCTGCCGAAAGACATATGGCGAATACCGGCAAAGGGAGGCTGGGCGTCACCGGCCTCAGAACGGACCGCTACCAGAGGCATATAGAATTCCATATAAGAATTCACCTTGAAGACGCGATAAAAGGACTGGACTCGTTTGTTGAGAGGGAGCGTATCAGCCGGGTGATAATCGGCGGGTCTGATGAGGCTGCAGCGGCGGCCAAAGCCATGCTCCCCCATACAATCCGCGGGAAGGTGATAGGGATGGCAAAGGTGGAGATGTTTGCAGGCGTCAACGAGGTGCTCGCTACAACAATGCCGATCGTTGAGGCTTACGGGAAAAAGCAGGAGGAAGAGACCATTGAAGCCCTGATCACGCAGGCGCTGAGCAGCGGGGGGAAAGCCGTATTGGGGCTGGCCGATGTCATAGACGCACTCCAGGAGCGGAGCGTGATGAAACTCGTCATGCTGAAAGACTACAGGGCTGTCGGCTGTATCTGCGGCGCCTGCGGTTTTTTAAGCGCCCAAAAGGTGGAACCCTGCCCGGCGTGCGGCGGCATAGTGGAGCACGTCGATTATATGGCCGACCTTGCGGGTGAACTGGCGGTGCAGCAGGGCGCGGCAGTGGAGGTGGTCGGCGACAGCAAGAGGCTGGCGGAGTATGGGGGGATAGGAGCGTTCCTGAGGTTTTGAACTGAATTCAAGGGTAGTGCATGAGAATGTTCACCTGCTCTCTCGGATTTTTTAGCTTGTGATATAATTCATAATGACTTGGTTTAAAATTCCTTTTATTTTCCTTCTTTTTATACTTCTCTTTTCTCACTCCTGCACATCGACAGACCGCTCTTATGATTATGTCTACTACAGGCTGAATGCCAATCCCACCACCCTTGATCCCGCCCTGATTACGGATGTGCCCGGTGCGTCGATAGCCGCAAAGTTTTTTAACGGGCTGGTAAAGCTGAACGGGGATCTCGGCGTAGCGCCGGATATAGCGGAAAGATGGGAGATGTCGAAGGATGGTCTGAGCTACCGGTTCTTCCTGAAACGGGGGATAAGGTTTTCCGGCGGCCGCGAGGTCAGGGCGGGCGATTTCAAATTTTCGTTCGAGAGGATTTTGGACCCGCAAACGAAATCGCCGGATATATGGGTCTTCGACAAAGTCGAGGGGGTAAAGGAATTCCGCGAGAAGAAGGCAGGGGAAGTAACCGGATTCAAGGTGATAGGTGATTATACCTTTGAGATACGGCTCAAAAGGCCGTTTTCGCCGTTTCTAAGCATGCTCACCATGACGCCCGCCTATGTTGTCCCGCAGGAAGATGTGAAAAAGTGGGGGATGGATTTTTCGAGCCATCCGTCCGGCACAGGACCGTTTGTCTTGAGAAAATGGCTGCCCAACAGGGAATTGATACTGGATAAGAGAGAAGGCTGCTTTGAGGGTGATGTAAAGGTCAAAGGTATTGTTTACAGGATAATCCCCGAGGATTTGACCGCGATCACCGAATTCGAGCTGGGGAACATTGACGTGATCTCCCTCCCCGCATCGGCATACTCGAAATTTAAAAAAGACGAAAAATGGAATAAGCATATCGTATCTCTCAACGGGCTGAATACCTATTACCTCGGGTTGAACTCGTCAAAGCCGCCCTTTGATAAGGCTTACCTCAGGAAGGCCGTTTCTTATGCAATCGACAGGAAGAAGATACTTGACACCTTTTATGAAGGCAGGGGGCGGCTGGCAATGGGGCCCGTTCCCGATCCGCTCAGGAAATGGGACCTGGATGCAGAGGTAAAGGAACTCTATGGATATAACCCGGCCAGGGCCAAAGAGATAATCAGGAAAGAAGGGATATCGGGGATAAAGGTCACCCTGTATATTACCGCTGATCAGGATGTGGTGGACCTGGCCGAGATCATACAGTCGTATCTTGCGGATGCAGGGATCGCTGTGAACATAAAACAATTGGAATGGAGCGCGTACAAGGAGGCGATCAACAAAGGCGAGCCCGATATGTTCTGGCTCAGTTGGTGGGCCGACTATCCCGACGCGGAGAATTTCCTTTTCCCGTTATTCCACTCCTCCAACTTCGGGCCCGCTGGAAACAGGACGAGATATGCCAATAAGGAAGTGGATGCCCTGATCGAGAAGGGGCGGTATTCGCTGAATGAGAAAGAGAGAGTTCGATCTTACAAAAAGGCGGAAGAAATTATTATCAAGGATGCGCCGTGGGTATCTTTCTGGCACAGGACCGATTTCCTGGTCAAGCAGCCGTGGATAAAAGGGTATAAGGTGTATCCGATCTATTCGATGGACAAAGGGACCGGGATTGAGATAACGGGGAAGAGGTGAGCACAAAAGGCCGGGTGATTTTGCCCGGCAATTCCCGGCTATGGATAATTGAACCCCGTTGGAGTTAAATTAGTATCATGCTTGATGCCATGAGCAGGAAAGAGATGGAAACCATCCTCGACTCCACCCACGACGGCATGATCGCCGTCAACAGGGAAGGCATCGTAACCATCTTCAACAGGGCTGCGGAGCGTATTACCGGCTTGAATGCGGGGTCAATCATCGGGCGGCCGGCTGTCGAGGTGATTCCCAACACCCGCCTCCACATTGTCCTTTCAACGGGGGAATCAGAGCTCAACCGGCAGCAGAATATCGCACATACCGTTATCATTACCAACAGGGTGCCGATCCGGGATGGGGCCGGGCAGGTTATAGGCGCTGTTGCGGTATTCCGGGACGTTACGGAAATCAAGACATTGACCGTGCAGGTCTCCGACCTCTGGAAATCGCGCAGCCTTCTTGAAGCGGTTATAGAAGCAACCGGGGATGCCATATCCGTTGCTGATGGAAACGGCAATAATATTATCGTCAACCAGGCATATACCAGGATCACCGGGCTTCCGAAAGAGGCGGTCATCAACAAGCCGGTCACCATAGATATAGCTGAAGGCGAAAGCATGCACATGAAAGTCCTCAGGACAGGAAAGCCGGTGCACAATGTGCAAATGAAAGTGGGGCCCTTGAAAAAGGAAGTGATAGTAAATGTTGCGCCCATTTTCATAGAGGGGAAAATCAGGGGGAGCGTCGGCGTGATCCATGACATCTCCGAAATCATCGCCCTGACCAAGGAGCTCGCCCGCGCGAAAAAACTGATACGCCATCTGGAGGCCCGTTATACATGGGAGGACATTATCGGCAACAGCCCGGCAATCGTGAGCGCCAAAGAGCAGGCGAAGAGGGCCGCCGGGACGCCTGCCACCGTTCTTCTGAGGGGAGAGAGCGGTATAGGCAAGGAACTTTTCGCCCATGCCATTCACAATGCAAGCCCGCGCGGAAGGGGACAGTTCATCCGGGTCAACTGCGCTGCAATCTCCGAGAGTCTCCTGGAAAGCGAGCTTTTCGGTTATGAGGCCGGCGCGTTTACCGGCGCGTTAAAGGGTGGCAGAAAAGGCCTTTTTGAAGAGGCGAGCGGCGGGACCATCTTCCTGGATGAGATAGGGGAGATAACCCCATCGCTCCAGAGCAAGATGCTGAGAGTCCTCCAGGAAAAAGAGATCGTCCGTGTGGGCGGAAGCAGGGCTGTTCCGGTGGACGCAAGAGTTATAGCCGCGACCAACGCCAATCTCGAGAAGAAAACCCGCTCAGGCGCATTCAGGGAAGACCTTTATTACCGCCTGAACGTGATCCCCTTGTACATTCCGCCTCTGCGGGAGCGCAAGGAAGATATAAGGCCCATTGCGGAACACATAATCTTCAGGCTCAACCAGGAATTCGGGAGGCAGGTGCAGAAGTTATCCGGAGACGCCCTGGGGCGCCTTTTGGATTATAATTGGCCCGGCAATGTGAGGGAGCTTGAGAATGTGCTCGGCAGGGCCATGATCAACATGAGGCCGCAGGAAACAATTATGGAGTCGGAGCATATCCCTTCGCTGGAATGTGAAAAGGGCCCCGATATTCCCGCATCTGCCGTGTATACTGTCCAGCCTTTGGAAAAGGTCCTTGCCGGGGCTGAGCGCGCCGCAATTTTAAGAGCCCTCGAGAAAGCGGAAGGCAACCGCACGAAGGCCGCCGGGCTGCTGGACATCGCTGTTCGGAGCCTTTACTACAAGCTCGAAAAGTATGGGATATAATAAGGAATTCAACATATGCAATAAGCTGCACGCAATGTCTTGCAGCTTACGCAATATCTTGCAGTTGTAAAATCATCACGCATCCTGCCGGCTTTCAAAAAAGCCGGTAATTCCAAGACCCTCTTAACTACCTATCGTCTGGTACGGCAATTGATATAACTTTATATTCAAAGCAATCACAGTCACCATCAATCATTCCAAAGGGAGGTCAGATGAGAGCCATAACCCCGAACATCTACGAAATAGATACAGAGGCATTCGGCCAGGACAAGATCGTCGCGTCCTATATCATAAAGGGCAGGGACAAGACAGCGATAATCGACCCCGGGTTCCCTTCCTCTGCGCCTGTTATCAGGAATAAGCTGAAAGCCAACGGTTTTGATCCGGCGAATATCGATTATGTTCTCCTCACCCATTTCCACCTCGACCACAGCGGGGGGACCGGTGCGATTCTGAAGGATTCACCCAAAGCAAAGGTGGCAATCCACAAGAGGGCCGCTTTTTATGTCAGGAACTTCGGGAAAATCGTCGGTGGAGCGCGCATGGTGTTCAGGCCGGAGATTGTCAAAAAATTCGGAGAGGCCCGCGATGTGCCTCACGAAAGTGTGGTTTCCGTTATTGACGGAGATAGCATAGACCTCGGCGGAGGTATCAGGGTGAGGGTCCTTCATACGCCGGGTCATTGCCCTGATGAAGTGTCATACTTTGAGGAAGCCTCAAGGTCCGTCTTTACCGGCGATGTGGCGTGCCTTCAGTACCCCCATCTCAATTACGTTCCGATACCTGCGGGGAGTCCCCCGATCTTCGATCTCGCGGAACAGCTTTCGTCGCTTACAGCGCTCAAATCCATAAAGGCGGAAAAGATATTGCTGCCCCATTACGGCGAGGTGGGGGGCTGCTGGGATGATTTTATCGATTCATCGGTAGCGACAGTGGAGAATACAAAGAAAAAGATCACCGGCATGTTCAAGGAGAACATTGAATTCCAGCAGATGGTCGAGCGCTTACGGGCTGATATCATCCGCGCATCCGGCAGAAAAGAGGAGGAACTGCCCGCTTTTCTTTCAACTATCTATCTCAGAGAAATGCTGAAGACCGGGCTGATGGGATTTTTTGCGTATCTGCTGGAGTATGCGCCTTACCCGCGTGCTTTTTTGCAAGAAATGTGTACAGCCCCCGTAACGCGTAATGCGTGATGGGCGACGAATAAAAAGGAGATAATCCAATGAAGCAGGTTAAGACGTATTGTAACCAGTGCTATAACGGTCCCGACCCTTTCATCATGAATGTGGAAGACGGCATGGTGAAAAGCATCGAACCGGATTTCGCCTGTGAGGGATTCAGCCCGGGGCAGGGCAGGGTATGCGTCAAGGCTTACGGGCTTGTGCAAAAGACATACAATTCGAACAGGATCAAAAACCCCCTGATAAGGACCAATCCCAAAAAGGGAAAGGAAGAAGACCCCGGGTTCAAAGAGATAAGCTGGGAAGAGGCATTGAACATGGTATCCGATAAGTTGAAAGCCCTGCGCCGGAAGGGGCTTATCGACGGGGCCGGATACCCACGCCTTGCTGTTTCCATGGGAGAGGCAGGCGCTCCTGCCGCATATGGAGGCACGTTCCCCGCTTTTCTTTCCGCGTGGGGCGCTGTTGATTTTACCCTCGGCGGCGGCGAGGGGTCAAAGTGCTATCATTCCGAACACCTCTACGGGGAGCTCTGGCACAGGGGCTTCATCGTTGTCTCCGATACGCCGCGAAACAAATGGACGCTTTCCTTCGGGCATAACACCAATGCTTCTGCCGGGGTCTCGGGGGTGATGCGCCATGCCGAAGCGCGGGAAAGGGGATACAAGAGGATACAGGCTGAACCGCATCTCTCGGTAAGTGCGGTCACTTCGGATGAGTGGATACCGCTCAAGACCAAATCGGACGCGCCCTTTATGTACGCCATGATCAATTCGATCCTCTACGAACTGAACTGGAAAAGGGTCTGCGACCTTGAGTTCATTAAAAAGAGGACGAACAGCCCTTACTTAGTCGGCCCTAAAGGATATTACCTGAAGGCTGCGGAAAGCGAAAAGGTGCTCGTATGGGATGCTGCTGCCGGTTGCGCAAAGGAGTACGATGATCCCTCGGTCAGGGATTATGCCCTTGCAGGGGAATATAAAGCGTCGAGGGCCATGGAGAAAGGGCCTGACGGTGAGGAGTGGACATATGATGAAGTCTCCTGCCGCCCCTCATTTGACCTCTTCCTCGAACATATGAAACCTTACACGCCCGAGTGGGCCGCGAAAATATGCGATCTCCCTGTTGCAACAATCCGGAAGATGGCACGGGAGTTCGTCGAAAGCGCCCGTATCGGAGAGGAAATCGAATTATGCGGAGAGAGACTTCCTTACCGGCCTGTCGGGATAAGCCTCGGGAAGACCGTGAACAACGGCCCCGGAGGATACCAGTCATGCTGGGCGAGGACTATCCTTGCAATGCTGACGGGTTCTCTCGAAGTGCCCGGAGGCACTGTCGGCGCCTCCCAGCGCCTCAACCGTCCTCATCATGACCGGTGGTCGAGTGTCTGGCCTGGAGAGGACGGGTTTTTCCAGAATTTCCTGAACCCGACCGACACGGAGCGCAGGGAAAAACTTCAGAAGACGCGTTCGCATTATACCGAGCTTGTCCCGCTTGTCGGCAATACCGGCTGGTCGCCCTTCCTTTCGCCGGTGCCGCATGCATGGCTCTGGTACAATGAGACGCCGGAGAATTGGCCCAAGCCGACGTTCCCGGAGGTCTGGATCATTTACCGGGTAAACCCGAATATGTCGATGTACTACACGGACCTGATGCTCGAGACGACAAAGAAATTCCCCTACATTGTCGCTTTCGGGTACACCATTGACGAGACGAACTGGTATGCCGATATCATCCTTCCCGAGAGCAGCGACCTTGAAAGCCTCCAGCTCTTCAGGCTGGGCCCGTCAACGCACTCCGAGGCGTACTGGGAGGAATACGGGTTCGGCCTGAGGCAGCCCGGCGGAGAGCCCCCCTACAACACTATGGACATGACCGATATCTGCACGGAGCTCTGTTCGCGGACCGGCATACTCAAGGAATATAACGACGCCATTAACGCAGGCATTATTTCAAGCGTGCGGCTCCAGGGGAAGGGCTATAACTACCTGCTCGAACCTGACAGGAAACATACAAGAGATGAAATATGGGACAGGCTCTGCAGGGCATCGGTCAGGCTGCTTACCGGGGGCAAGGAGGAGCATGACCTCGAATGGTTCAAAGAGAACGGATATTTTACGGTGCCCTATCCGCTTATCAGGCACTTCCTGCACCCTGTTATGGTGAAATGGGGGTTGAGATACGAGGTACCGTACCAGGGGAGGCTGAAAGTTATCGGAGAAGAACTGGGGCGGCGGCTTGAGGAAAAGGGCGTCAAATGGTGGGCGGAACAACTCAGCGAGTATGAGGCCCTTCCGAAATGCGATGACTATACGAAGAAATGGGACCACGCGCTGGGCAGAAAGGGACTCAACCCCGCGGATTTCCCGTTCTTCCTGATCAATACACGGAGTATGCACTTTGCATGGGGAAGCAACACCTCACTGCCGGTGCTTGCTGAAATGGCCGGGTATGTCACCGGTTTCGGCGGGGTTGTCATTAATGCCGGGATTGCAGAGGCAAAGGGCATCAAAGACGGGGATCCCATTATCATGGAATCCCCCATCAAGAAAAAGAAATGCATCGCTATTGTCAGGGAGGGCATAAGGCCTGATACCGTTGTGCTTACCGGCCAGTTCGGCAACTGGGCGATGCCTTTTGCGAAGGACCTGGGCATACCCAGTATTAACGAGCTGATAGAGCCTGACCATGAGCTCTTCGATGCGGGGGGGAGCAGTTGTGATATCGTGAAAGTGAAGATATATAAGGAATAGGACATGAAGAGATGGGGAATGGTGATAGATCTTAAAAAATGTACCGGCTGCCAGACATGCACACTCGCCTGCAAGGTATACCACGGCCTCGGGCCCGGGGTTACACGCTGCCGCGTCGTCGAGCAGGAGGTCGGCGGTTTCCCCGCTGTGGAGAGGCTGCTCATTTCCCTGAGATGCATGCATTGCAACGAACCTGAATGCATGAAGGCGTGTCCGACCGGGGCGACGAAAAAGAGATCCGACGGGATCATAACCGTTGACCAGGATGAGTGCATGGGCTGCAGGTATTGCGCCCTTGTATGTCCTTACCAGGCGAGGACGTTTCTCGGAATTGAGAAGAGGTATTTCTCCGGAGATGACAACATATGGGAGAGCCTGCGGTACGGCGAACACCAGGTGGGAACTGTAGAAAAGTGCGATTTCTGCCATAAGCGCATCGATGAGGGTATCGCGAAAGGGCTGGAGCCCGGCAAGGATCCGGCGGCAACCCCCCTGTGTGTTGTCGCGTGCATAGGCAAGGCCCTTTACTTCGGAGATCTTAACGATCCCGGCAGTAGTGTATCGGGCCTTATCAGGGAAAGGAAAGGCTTCACTCTCAAGCAGGAGCTCAATACGGAACCATCGGTCTACTATTTGCCAAGGAGGAGGTAATACATGATTAAAATAGAAAGGCAATTCATATTCCAGCAGGAGTGGACAGGAAAAGGCGAAAGGGGCATAAGGGATTTCCTCCTTATTCCCGCGATCTTCTTCGGGGCAATATGCCCGGGCCTTTTTATATCGTCCCTGGTTTCGAATTATGTCCCCGGCTACTGGGCGGCCCTGGCCCTTAATTTTGGAGGATACGGCATAACCCATCTGCTCTTCCTCGGCAAGATGGAGCGGTTCTGGAGGGCTGTGCTCAATGTGAGGACCTCATGGATAAGCAGGGGATTTGTTTTCAACGCCATGTTCAGTCTCTTCGGGCTGCTGTATGCCCTGGCCGAGACAGCGCCGCTGCCCGTTCTGAGCGACCCGGCGGTAAAAACGCTCCTCAAACTCATGAGCGCCGTATCCGCTGTCTTGTTTGCGGCATATCCCGGGTTCATGCTGTCCATAGTAAAGGCCATTCCTTTCTGGCGCTCTCTGCTGGAGCCGGTGCTGTTCTTCCTGCAGGGGGTCATGGGCGGCCTCGCGCTCCAACTGCTCCTGATGTCCTTCATGCCGATGCCGGGATATGCGGGCGACATCGTGATCAAGGCCAACTTCGTTATTCTCCAGGTCGTGCTGCTCCTGTTCATGTCTGCACTTATTATAAAGGCAATGCACGGCGGCGCTGAGAAGACTTCTGTGGCTTTCCTGACAACAGGCAACTTCTCCAGAGTATTTTTGGGAGGGGCTCTTGTCACAGGTCTGGTAGCGCCCCTTTTCATTCTCACGGCAGGTATCCTTCTGCCCCTTGATTTCGATGCTTACAGCTATATATATTATTTAGCGATGATAGCGGAGCTCGCGGGAATATATGCGGGCAAGTACAGCGTTTTGAGGGCAGGCGCATACTCGCCGCTTCGATGAGGGACAATCGCTTTAACAACGAGATTGCTTCGCTGCGCTCCTAACGACACGCTGTGTTATTTGAGAAAGAATCCCGGCCCCGGGATTGGGGGCTCGCAATGACAGTATTTGTACCAGTGCTTCTTTCGTCATTGCGAGCGTAGCGAAGCAATCTCGTGTTTTGATCTTGGCAGTTTGCATATTCATAAAAAAAGGGAGGGGCTCAATGGGCAGGTACGAGGAGGTATTCCAGAAGAGTATCCAGGATGCTCGCGGTTTTTGGGGAGCTGCTGCCGAGAAAATATCCTGGTATAGAAAATGGGACAATGTTCTCGATGATACGAACCCGCCGTTCTACCGCTGGTTCCCCGGCGGTGAGCTGAACACGTGCTACAACGCTCTCGACCGTCATGTGGAGGGCGGCCGGGCGGACCAGGCGGCGTTGATCTACGACAGCCCGGTGACGAACACGATCCGGAAATTCACCTACCGTGAACTGCTCGACCAGGTATCCCATTTTGCCGGGGCGCTCAGGAAACTGGGAGTCGAAAAAGGCGATACCGTCATAATTTACATGCCCATGATACCCCAGGCCGTTGTAGCCATGCTGGCATGCGCACGACTGGGCGCCACGCACTCTGTAGTGTTCGGGGGGTTTGCCCCCCACGAGCTCGCTATCAGGATTGACGATGCACGGCCGAAAGTAATTATTTCAGCTTCAGGCGCTGTTGAAGTGAAACGGCTCATCGAATACAAGCCCATGCTCGACAAGGCCATCGAACTTGCCTCTCACAAGCCCTCGAAATGCGTAATCTTCCAGAGGCCGATGATCAAGGCTGACCTTATGAAAGGGCGCGACCTCGACTGGGACGGGCTGACAGCAGACGCCGGACCCGCTGAATGCGTTCCGGTCAAGGCCACAGATCCGCTCTATATCCTTTACACATCCGGGACAACGGGCATGCCCAAAGGCATTGTGAGAGATAACGGCGGCCATGCCGTGGCCATGCAATGGAGCATGGAACATATTTACGATACAAAGCCCGGCGATGTATACTGGGCCGCATCCGATGTAGGGTGGGTTGTAGGCCACTCCTATATCGTCTACGGTCCGCTGCTGGCCGGCTGTACCACGGTACTCTACGAAGGGAAATCGGTCGGCACCCCCGATCCCGGCGCGTTCTGGAGGGTCATCTCCCAGCACGGCGTGAAAGCCCTTTTTACGGCGCCGACCGCATTCCGGGCAATAAAGAAAGAGGACCCGCAGGGTGAGTACATCAAGAAATACGACCTGTCGGGATTCAAGTACCTTTTCCTCGCAGGGGAGCGGCTTGATCCCGATACGTACCACTGGGCCCATAACCTGCTGCAACGTCCTGTAATAGACCACTGGTGGCAGACGGAGACAGGGTGGCCGATTACGGCGAACTGCATGGGCGTAGAGCGGTTCCCTATCAAGCCGGGCTCTTCTACAAAACCTGTCCCTGGATTCAATGTGAAAATACTCGATACTGACGGCGCTGTGCTCGGGCCGAACCAGGAGGGCCTTGTCGCAATAAAGCTTCCCCTGCCCCCCGGCACGCTGCCGACACTCTGGCAGGCTGATGAAAGGTTTCTACAATCTTACATGAAGATGTTCCCCGGGTATTATTTCACAAGTGACGGAGGCTACAGGGACGAGGACGGTTACACGTTCGTTATGGGCCGCGTTGATGACGTCATCAATGTGGCGGGCCACCGGCTTTCGACAGGGGCAATGGAAGAAGTCATTGCCAGGCACCCCGCTGTTGCCGAATGTGCGGTAATAGGGGCCGCGGATTCGCTGAAAGGGCAACTGCCGTTGGGTTTTGTCGTCCTTAAAGCAGGGGTTGATACGGATAATAACAAGATCAAAGAGGAACTTGTCCGGATGGTGAGGGGACAGATAGGACCGATCGCCTGTTTCAGGGAATCATGCGTAGTGGCAAGGCTGCCAAAGACCCGTTCAGGCAAGATACTGAGGGGCATCATGCGGAAGATAGCGGACGGCCATGAGTACCGCATGCCGTCAACCATCGATGACCCGGCTACGCTCGGGGAGATAGAGGACGCGTTAAAGGGGATGGGATACGCGAAGAAAGGATAGAAACAGTGCCGGTGGTCAGTGTCAGTTGGGGATTTTTCTCCTGACCTTATCCACCGACACTCGCTGATGCCGTTTTAAGAAGGTGGTATGAAAAAAAGTTTTAAGCTGGGTGATTTTGAATTAACGTGGCTCAACGGCGGGAGATTCGAGCTGGACGGCGGCGCGATGTTCGGCGTGGTGCCCAGGATTTTATGGACAAAGAAGGTCGCCGGCGACGCGGAAAACTACATTCCCCTTACCGCCTCGCCCATACTGGTAAAAACTTCCGATGCGCTGGTCCTGATAGATTCGGGGTTGGGGAACAAGCTGGATGAGAAGCAGAGAAAGATCTTCAGATTGAAAGAGGAATGGCAGGTGCCCCATGACCTCGAATCCCTGGGCATAAGGAGAGAGGACATCGATTTCGTGATATTGTCCCACTTTGACTGGGATCATTCGAGCGGGGTGGTAATGAGAAGCTATAATGAAGAGTTGTCCCTCACCTTCCCAAACGCAAAGCATGTGGTGCAAAAAAACGAGTGGGAGGACGTACTGAATCCCAACATGCGGTCAAAGCACACCTACTGGCCTGTAAATTATGAGGCGCTGAAGGACAGCGGTAATCTGCTGCCCGTTGACGGGGAAGAGGAGATCGTAAAAGGCGTGAGGGTCAGGCATACGGGTGGACACACCAGAGGCCATCAGATAGTGATACTGGAATCAGGAGGGCAAAAGGCGCTGCATATGGCGGACCTGCTTCCTTTGCATACTCATTACAACCCCCTCTGGATCATGGCATATGATAATTTCCCGATGGATGTGATACGGCAAAAAGAAATTCTGGAGAGGAATGCAATTGAAGAGAATGCATGGTTCACTTTCTATCACGATCCGGCTCTCTCTCTATGCAAATTTGATGAAAAGGGGAATGTCATAGAGAGGTGGGGGTGAGTATGCCTCGTGCATTTTTTCTGGTTTCAATATAGATAGCGCATCCGCAATAATGATAATATAAGATTGAATCAATTTTTGCGGAGCCGGACATCAGAGCGTATATCCTCAAAAGACTCATCCTCTTAATCCCCCTTTTGCTGGGGATAACCCTTTTTGCCTTCTTCCTGCTCAGATCGCTGCCGGGTGATATTGTCCTGAGCCTTGTAGGGGAGCGCGCAAGCCCCGAGGCGATCGAAAGCATAAGGAAAGAGATAGGCGCCGGCAGCGGTTTCATAAAGCAATATACAGGTTACCTGAAGCTGTTGCTGCACGGGGATTTCGGGAGATCATATTACACCAACAGGAGCGTGCTTTCGGACATTGTCCTGAAATTTCCGAACACGATGAGGCTTGCCTTTGCAGCGATGTTCATAGCTGTCCCCTCCGGCATAATCCTGGGGTTTTTATCGGCCCACAGGAAAGGGCGGTTTATCGAAAAGTTTATTAATGCGGCTTCCCTTGCGGGCCTCAGTATCCCCGTATTCTGGAGCGCGATAATCGTAATGATAATCTTCAGCCTCAAGCTGAAACTGTTCCCTCCGTCGGGGACCGGGGACATCAGGTTTCTCGCTCTCCCCGCGTTTGTCCTGTCCATACCCGCGATGTCGGCCTTGATAAGAATCACAAAGGCAACCGTCTCGGATATATTGAAGATGCCTTATATAAACACGGCGAGGGCAAAGGGTTTGCCGTCGCTGAGGATACATATAAGCCATGTGCTGAAGAACGCCGTCATCCCCATAGTCACTATTATCGGACTTGATTTCGGGAGCTACCTCAACGGCGCAGTCGTTACCGAGACTATATTCGGCTGGGACGGCATAGGCAGGTTTACGATGGAAGGGATAATAAAGCGGGATTACCCGGTGATCATGGGATGCATAATTGTCGGTACGGCGGTTTTTGTTTTCGTCAACCTGATTACGGACCTGCTCTATCACTATCTCGATCCGAGGATAAGGCTTCATGCCGATGATAAATAAAAATAGACCGGGAAGCCCATTGAAGAGGTTTTTCCCGGGCAACCTGAAATTACTGCTGCCTCTCTTCGTGATCGCCTTCCTGTTTATTATCTCTGTTTTATCGCCGCTGCTGCCCCTTTACGATCCCAACAAAATTGAGCTTGAGTCTTTAAAAATGCCGCCTGCATGGGATCATCCCCTTGGAACAGACAGCAAGGGAAGAGACGTTTTCTCCAGGATTATCTACGGGGGCAAGATATCCATAGGTGTCGCTGTCCTTGCCGCCTTCGTTTCGACGGTCATCGGCTTTGCCGTGGGCCTTGCTTCGGGATATTTCGGCGGCCGCTTTGATGCCGTTGTCATGTCCATAGTGGATTTTATCCTTTCCTTTCCTTCGCTGCTCCTCGCGATCGCCGTTTCGGTAATTCTGCCTCCAGGCATTTATACGGTGATGATCGCGCTGTCGGCGGTCGGATGGACATCTTTCGCACGGCTGGTAAGGGGCCACGTGCTGACCCTTAAAGACATGGCTTTCGTAGACGCGGCGCGGGCTGTGGGATGCGGCAACCTGAGAATTATGCTTGTGCATATAGCCCCGCTCTGCATCCCCCTGAGCCTTGTCATGATGGGCGTCAAGCTCGGCGGGTTCATGCTCACGGAGGCTACGCTCAGCTTTCTGGGCCTCGGAGCCCAGCCGCCGGCACCTACGTGGGGGTCGATGATAAGCGCAAACAGGGCCTATATACTGACAGCGCCATGGACGGTTCTCTTTCCGGGCATGGCGCTGTCAATAGCGGTATTTTGTTTTAATTTTGTTGGTGAATCTTTGAAAGAAAGGTATGAAGTCAAGGATTCGAGGAGCTGACTATCTCTCCCTCAGCTTTTCCTCTTCTTCCTGTTCGGTTTTGCATTCGATGCACATTGTGGTAACCGGCCGCGCCTCAAGTCTTTTTATATTGATCTCTTCACCGCACATTTCGCAGGTGCCATAAGTGCCTTTGTCTATCTTCTCGATCGCCTCGTCGATCTTCGTGAGCAGTTTTCTTTCCCTTCCCCTTAACCGTAAGGTGAAATTCCTGTCGATTTCAGCCGAGGCCTGATCTCCCAATTCCGGAAACAGGGTTTCATCCGGTAGATTATTCAGCGTGATTCCTGCACCCGAAAGGAGCGCCTCTCTCTGCTCGTTGAGTCTCCTCTTGATTTCCTGAAGCTTCTTCTCCCTCTGTGAGAGGTTCTTCTCTGCTTTTATTTTGTCTTTGCCTTTCATATCCAATCCTCGTAGTTAAGTTAGTTCAAGGATGAAAACTATATTTAAATAAGATAGCAGAAAAGCGGCATTTAGTCAAACAAATAAGCATGACACCCGGACGGCTGAAACGGCAAAGAATACTTGACAATAGGGTAAAAATTTATAAAATTATTACAGGCGAGGATTGTTCGGAAATATTTGTTTGCATGGAGAAACTTGACAAGTAGGGAAGACGGTAATATAAAATTGCAGATTGGGGTGTTGGCCGGATGCTTATTAATAATTAATAAAAGTAAGGTGAGGTGAGATAACTTATGACAAAGGCTGATATTGTAAATTATGTGTTTGAAAAAGTAGGGCTCCCGAGAAACGAGGCGCAGAACATAGTTGAAATCGTCTTTGATTCCGTCAAGCAGACGCTGATAGCCGGTGAATCCATCAAGATATCGGGCTTCGGAACCTTCAATGTGAGAAAGAAAAATTCCCGCATAGGGAGAAACCCGAAGACGAAAGAGGAGGTCGAGATTACGCCCCGCAGGGTCATAACCTTCAAGGCAAGCGATCAGCTCAAGGAAGTTATCGAAAAAATATAAAGGAGCTCTTGCAAAATTTTTCAGATAAATTTTGGGGCAGCATTTGAGACAAAAAAAGAAATGCACGATGCATACAAATCGCCTCAACCGCTGAAATTATTCCCTGAGAAACTCTTTTACAAGATAGGGGAAGTCAGCAGGATTGTGGGTGTCGAATCCTACGTTCTGAGATACTGGGAAACAGAATTTCCCTTTCTCAACCCGAGGAAGAGCAAAGCAGGGCAGCGTGTCTATACAAAAACCGATATTGACCTGATAGTGCAGATAAAGCACCTCCTCTATGAGGAGAAATATACGATTGACGGTGTGCGGCGCAAATTCGGGACCCACGCAGAGCAGCCGGATGCGGTGGGGCATGCCGGAATGGAACCGGGCAATCCCGGATTGAAAGCCGGCGCTGAAAAAGTTAATACAGAAGATGTGCTGAAAATGGTAAAATCAAAGCTTAAGGATTTGCTCAATCATCATTTCGGGGCGTAGCGCAGCCTGGATAGCGCACTCGCTTGGGGTGCGACCCAAGAGGACATAGGCAAGAGCTTGAAAATACCCCGTAAACCCGCGATAGTACCGGGTTTGCGGGGATTCTCCTACCTTCCATAATTCTATATAATAATGTTAGTAACTCCAAGTTTTGTGATAATTTTACTACGATTTTACTACGGTTGCTACGGTTGTGATATAATCACACAATGAGGGGCGTAAAAGCAAAAATAAGAGTTTATCTCGATACAAGCGTTTATAACAGACCGTTTGACAACCAGAATCAAACGCAAGTACGACTTGAGACTGAGGCGTTTCTTTCAATTTTAGAAAAGATCATTTCAAAGGCGATAATCGTCGTTAGTTCGTCTGTTTTGCTGTATGAGAATAGTCATAATCCTTTCTATGACCGCAAAGAAAGGGTTGAGAGTTATTTATCGGCTGCATCAAAATTTATTCGCATAACCGAGGCGGTAAAGAGAAGGGCTAAAGAAATAGAGAGCGCAGGCATTGACCCTATTGACGCATTACACCTTGCCTGTGCTGAATCAAATGCCGATTTTTTTATTACTTGTGATGCCGGCATTATCAGAAAGGTCAGGAGAAAATCAGGGATGTTCAAGGTTGAAGTATGTAATCCGTTAGAGTTTGTTTTGAAGGAGGTGTTTAAAAGTGCTTAAAACCGCCCAAAAGACATTGACAGGGACCGCGTTAAGGGAGGCGGGATGGAATGCGCTTGTAAAAAGCATGGGACTGGTAAACGCAACAAGATTCATCTTGCAGTATGAGTCCGGTTACGGGGACTATACGGAGATTAAGAAAAAATTGTTTAAGGGCAAGACGGTCGAGGATATTTGCAGAGAGATAGAGAAAAAATGAGAGTTAGAAAAATAAAAATCGGCGTATCTCCTCTTTACGCCCTGGATACGTCCATCGACTCCGGGGAAACCCTTAAAGCCGATAAGGAGCAGAGCCAGAGCCTCAAAAAGAGCAATGAGAGGAAAGAAAGCGCGGGGAAGAAAAGCACCAGGACCTCGATCACGGGACTCGATCGGCAAGATCAGGAGGCTATTAAGGCTATCGGCCAGGCCATGAGCCAGGCCGGGGCCGATGTCACACTACCGCTTGAGGCAGTGTTTATTGACCCTCTGCATTTATGCAATGCAAAGTAGCCACAAATCCTCAATTGCCTCGGGATTTTGGATTGAGCGCGGAGATCCGTCCGGCTGGATGTCCCCTATCTGTTTTTCGACCTGGAGACCTGCAAGCCGTACAAGTCGATCACCAAGAGCTTCAAGGCCGCGTGCAGGCGGGTGGGGATAGCCGATTTCCGCTTCCACGATTTAAGGCATACGTTCGCAAGTCACCTGGTCATGGCCGGAGTGGATCTGACAACTGTATCAAAGCTCATGGGACACAAGAGCCTTACCATGACGTTGAGGTACAGCCATCTATCGCCGGCGCATCTCGCTGAAGGCGTAAAAAAGCTGGATTTTTTGATGTCAGGAAATGCCTCTTTTAAAGAGCAAAACCCGACGAATTCCTACGATTTTACTACGGTGTCCGCCAAAGTTGTTGACGGGAAGTCTGAAAATCTTTTAAAATCAAGTTTCGGGGCGTAGCGCAGCCTGGATAGCGCACTCGCTTGGGGTGCGAGAGGTCGTCCGTTCGAATCGGATCGCCCCGACCAATTAACCCCTTTAATCTAAAAGAAAAACATAGATTCGAGGGGTTTTCTTTTGCCTCGAAAAGGAGTTGAGGAAATGACAAAAGAAGAAGTGATTAAAAAGAATCTGGACCTTCATGCAGAGTGGATGAAGTACACCTTCGAGAACCCGGATGTGCTCGATAGGATTCCGAAAGGCGCGGTGCTTGTGATACTTCCGTAGGACGACAAGGAACTCTATGAGGAGAATTACAGGGGTCCTGGTCGGGGATTTCAGTCTTCTGATTTTTATTCCCACGCTCCTCAATCGCACAGTCTTATTTGCAGGATCACATCTTCTGTCAATTTTGGTGTCTGACCCTGAAGTTCCGCTTCCAATCGAGCTCATCGCCAAGCATTTCCACAATGGCCTGTATGTCTGCCCAGTCCTGAAATCCCCAACAGGGAGAGGCTCCATGAGTCTCTGGGATACCGGACACCGCATGAGGTGTATTCCGGCGACGGCAGAAATAACGATGGACAGGCGGATGAATTAATCCACCTTATTGAAGGCAATTTTTTGTCTTGACAATGGGGAGGGGCATACCCTGGAAATGCAGAGGCCACCTTTACAGGCAACCTCTGCACAAAGGATATACTTTACCCCTTCAATTGTTGAAAATTCCGGGACTTTTTTCAAACACTATGGCGTTTGGATATCCCCATTATCCTGCTCATGATGGCTGTCCCGCTCAAGAGATCGGAAAAGCCGAGGCTCAACATTGCAACCAGGCTTAAAGCCATAGGATTGATGCCGATAAGAGCAAGGATTCCAAGGGTGATAGCGCCCAATCCGACAAGGAACTGAACACCGGCTGCTGCTGCTATTGCCTCTTTAGTTACCTCCCTTACCATCTCGCGCTCTTCGGTTGCTGAAGTCCAGAGTGAGTTGAGGTGGGATGTTACCCCTGTACCGAGAATCAGGGAGGCGCCGAATACGATCGCTGCAACAGGTACCAGAACGAGCGGGAATATCCCTATGAGCGCCAGTATCCCGAGTACCAGCCCGCCGCCGCCGCCGAGAAGCTCTGTGGTCATGCCGATCCCGAACTCTCTCATATCTACGCGGCCTCTGGCCGACGTAAGCAGGTTGGTATACCGTGCCGTAACAGCTCCGCCTTCGAAGAGCAAGGCGGCCCCGACAGCTATTGTTGCAATGGGAAGCATATAATTAGGCAATGTATTTGCCAGGCCGATAATTGCCAGGACGATAGCTCCGATGCCTGCGATCCCTTCTGCTGCGGTGCCGGCCGCCAGCACTCCCCTTGACCTTCGTTCCTGAGTCTGGAACTCTTGTTGTGTTGATACACTCATAACAGCCTCCTTCCCGTGACCTGCACAGGCCGGTTATGTTTTTAAATCGCGCAGAAGCCTGCGCTCCGGCTGCGTCACGCAGCCCACTGCAACACCACCTTGATTTCATCAGGAGCGCTGATTGACGGTTCCGGGCGCTCAACCAGTCGAACATTCTTTAAGCATCAGCCGGGCAGATATGGATATGACCTTTCTCATTTCCATTCCTCCGTTTCAGAGATTGTTTTACAGCACTTGAATAAATCCGGGGGTCAAACAATCACCATTGAAAACTGCTTTGCGTGTTCGCACTGAGAGCTCCGGAATTGCTTGCGGCCGCCGGATTTCAGCTCCGGTGCTCTTAATTACGCCTCTTAATTTCAATCTATCATATCGCCGTAAAAAGTCAACCACGCCCGGGTGCGCCCGTATCTTGAATGAACTTGCAGGGTTTGAAGAATTTGCGTGTCATTTAAAAAAGTGATAAGCTTTTTTAGACGGCAATAGATGGTAAGGCATTATCATTAAGGAATAAAAGCCGCGTCTGGAAAGGTGAATTATTAAGGAGCACCGGGAATATTTCATTATTCGCTTTTGTTCCGCAGCCCTGGAGACCGGCTCTCAAATGAGGAGGAATTCCCATGGAAGACAGTCCTGAGCCCCAAACAGTTGAGCAGGCTGAAACGACACGTCGAAAGTTTCTTAAATGGCTCCTCGGCTCTATTGCAGTTGTTAACGGTCTCATAGTGTTTGTCCCGTTTCTCAAAGCCCTGGCCGATTCTTCTCTGCGGGCACAAAAGAAGGAATGGTCCAAAGTTGCGGATATGGGCTTGCTTCCCCAGGGAAAGCCGGTGAACGTCAGATTCCAGAGCGAATCCGAAGATGCCTATTTTCATAATAAGGTCCTGCATTCCGTTTGGGTCATAAGGCATTCCCCCTCGGAGGTGACCGTCTTTTCTCCAATCTGCACGCACCTTGGCTGCTATTATCTATGGGATCCGCAAACAGGGCATTTTGAATGTCCCTGCCATGCCAGCGTATTTGCCCTTGACGGCAGAGTGCTCGGAGGGCCCGCCCCGCGCCCTCTCGATACGCTTCCTGTCAAAGTTGACAACGGGACAGTGCTTGTCCAATGGGAACGGTTCAGGGTAGGTATACCTCAAAAAATTACGGTATAGGAGGTTTTGTGGGCTCACGCATATGGCAGTGGCTGAACGAGAGATGGCCTTTTTCTCCCTTGATCAATCTGACTCTGGATGAAGAGATCCCGGGCGGCTCCAGTTTCGCCTATACCGAAGGCAGCGCTGTCCTGATTATATTTATCCTGCAGGCGGTAACCGGCGTCATGCAGCTCTTTTTCTATGTGCCTACCATAGATCATGCATACGACAGCCTCAGTTACCTGCGGACAGAGGCGCCGTTCGGATGGCTGATGCACGGTCTCCACTACTGGGGCGCCAATCTGATGATCGTCGCTGTAGTCGTTCACATGATACGCGTCTTTATCTGGGGGGCATACAAGAAACCGCGCGAACTGACATGGCTTGCAGGCGTACTCCTGGTATTGACAACTATGGCCTTGAGCTTCACCGGAACCCCGCTGCCATGGAACCAGAAAGGATACTGGGCAGGTGAAGTAGGCACAAGCATTGCCGGTACCACCCCGTTTATCGGAGATCTGGTCAAACGCTTGCTGCGCGGCGGTGAGCAGATGGGCCAGTTGGCGCTGTCCCGCTTCTTTGTCATGCATACTTCCGTATTCCCGCTGCTGCTGGTTGCCCTGTTCGGATTCCATATCATTGCGTTCAGGAAATTCGGGAGCGTTGGACCGTGGAATGCCCTCAAGAGAAGGTACAGCGGACCGTTCTGGCCGGACCAGGCTTATAAAGATGCACTTGTGAGTACCGGCGTATTTTTTATACTAATCGCTTTATCTGTATACGTGCCTCCTGGATTTGCCGGTCCAGCCGATATTCTGGACACTTCCTATGTGCCGAAACCTGAATGGAATTTTCTTTTCCTTTATGAGGCCCTCAAATATTTTCAGGGGCCCCTTGAGCCTGTAGGCACTATCGGTGTCCCCACAGTCATAGTACTGCTTCTCGTCCTGCTTCCGTTTATCGACAGGAACCCGGAAACAAACCCCCTCCGCCGCCCGTTTGCAATGCTGTGCGGACTCTTGTTTACCGGAGTTTTGGCTGCACTTACCATATCAGGGTATTACAGTCCCGGTTTTGCGCGAGCCCCTGTTTCAGCGGGCTCTACCGCTCCGCCGCAGGCAGCTTCGCAACCCGCTGCATCACAACCGGCACAGACAGAGGCGGCAAGTACCGGAAAACCTGCACCCCGTATATTCCAAACAGCAGGCTGCACGGGCTGCCACCGCGTAGGCGGCACGGGCGGGACGACAGGCCCGGAATTATCCGGAGAAACACTCAAGGGGAAAAGCCGGGAATGGATTGTTGAGCAGATCCGCAATCCGAAAGCGCACAATCCCGGTTCAATAATGCCCGCTTTTGCCTCCTTGCCGGACCAGCAGATGAACGAGATAGTCTCTTATCTTACAGGTGGAAGCGCCGGGGCTGCCCCATCGCAAGCCAATCCCCGGACAAGTCAAAGCGGGGGGACGGGATCACAGGAGCAAGCCCCTGTTCTTGCACAGGCGAAAAGTCGGAAGCAGTCGCCTGCTCAGGCAGGCCCTGCTTCGAGCCAGGACACCGGACAGGCGGCAGGCATCATCGGCAGTGCCGATAGGGGCGCTGCGTTATTTGCCCTGTATTGCACTTCCTGCCACGGGCAGAAAGGCACGGGGAATATTCCCAACCCCGGTTCAACGGGAGGCACGGTCCCGCAGCTCAATCCTATAGATCGCAGGCTGTATAACAAGGACCCCAGGGCGTTTGCCGGAAATATCGGCCGCTTTATACAGCACGGTTCGGCGCCTGCCGGGAGCAAACCCTCGCTCAGCATGCCGGCTTTCGGAGATGGTCAAACACTGACACAGCAGGAGATCGCAAATATTGAGGCGTATATTCTGAGCATTAACGGGGTGGACCGCGCACAATTGATTAATCCGGGCATGCGGCCCCGCAATTTCTTCATACTGATAACGGCTGTGTACGTCCTGATTATTCTATTGCAGGGGGGTATCAGGATCAGAAGGAACATTTCATGAAAACGGCAATGGGCTATAGGTAAGAGGCAATGGGTAAAAATTTGTCCCCTTGCCTATAGCCCCCCGCCCCTTGCCTGCTTTCAGGAGGGTATATGCAGATAGGTATGGTCGGTCTCGGACGGATGGGAATGAACATGACGAAGCGGCTGCTGAAGGACAGGCATACGGTAGTTGTCTATGACAGGTCCGCTGAAAAGATCAGGGAGGCCGTAAAGACGGGCAGGGGAGTGAAGGCGGCGTATTCTCTTGAAGATGTGGCCGGACTGCTGAGGCCGCCCCGGACAGCATGGCTTATGCTGCCTGCAGGCAAGCCTGTAGACGATACAATCGAAAAATTTAAGGGGCTGTTCCAGAAGGGCGATCTCCTCATCGACGGCGGGAACAGTTTTTACAAAGAGGATATCCGGCACGAGCAGCAGCTCGGCGCCATGGGGATCGGTTATATGGATATCGGCGTGAGCGGCGGCATATGGGGTCTCAAGGAAGGCTACTGTCTTATGGCCGGAGGGGATAAAAAAAGCTTCAAGCGTATTGAGCCTGTTCTAAGGTCGCTCGCACCGAAGGACGGATATCTTTATTGCGGCCCTGTCGGCTCAGGGCATTTCGTGAAGATGGTACATAACGGAATAGAGTACGGCATGATGGCCGCATACGGGGAGGGATTCGAGATACTGCATTCCTCGTCCTACGCGAAAGAGCTGGACCTGGGGAGTATAGCGCACCTCTGGAACCAGGGAAGCGTTGTACGGTCCTGGCTGCTTGAGCTTGCCGAAGCCGCGTTCAGAAGCGATAAGAACCTTTCCCGGATCAAGGGGTATGTCGAGGACTCAGGAGAGGGCCGCTGGACAGTGCATCAGGCGATTGAGAGCGCTGTGCCGGCCCCCATCACCGCGCTCTCATTGTTTGAGAGATTCCGTTCCCGCGAGAAAGAATCTTTTTCCGACAAGCTTCAGGCTGCTTTGAGGAGAGAATTCGGCGGCCACGCCGTTATAAAGGAAAAGGGCAGAGCGTCTAAAAAGACCGGAAACAGGTAGGAAGCCGGGGATACGGCTCCCGGCTTTTGTGTGCACATCTGCTGCGGCATTGTTCGGGGATTAAATGAAAAGAAGTATCTTTATCATCATCGCATCGACATTGACTTAATTTTTTGGTGTGGTAAGGTTTTAATATGGCGGGAGGTGGTACCCCATGAATACGCCGTCTGCGTATACAACAGCGCTCTGGCCCCTGGCGGTTTACTTCGTTGCAGTAGTCCTGATGGTGGCATCAATGATGGTCTTTTCCTATTTTTTGGGACAGCGGCACAAAGAACGATTGACGGGAGAGCCTTACGAATCCGGTATGCCAGTTACCGGCTCTGCCCGGCTGCGCTTCGACATCAAGTTCTATCTCATAGCCATGTTTTTTGTTATCTTCGACCTGGAATCCGTATTCATTTTCGCCTGGGCCGTTGCCGCCCGTGAAATCGGATGGGCCGGTTATATCGAAGCGCTGATCTTTATCGGCATTCTTACCGCCGCACTCGTATATCTGTGGAAGCTGGGCGCGCTTGACTGGGGGACTCCGGGGAGGCTAAGGCGGGGGATCAGGTTCACGGTAGAGCGAGACAGCTTATGAACCGGTCACTGCGTAACCCGGAAACGCCGGCATTGGCCGTAGCTGATCCTGTCGAAGAGGCCGTACGCAGGAGCGTCGTCCTCACAAGGTTGGAGGATGTCCTGGCATGGGGCAGGAAAAACTCGCTTTGGCCCTTTAATTTCGGGCTCTCATGCTGCTACATAGAAATGGCCGCCAGCCTCACGAGCAGGTTCGATATAGCCCGTTTCGGCTATGAAGTGCTCCGCAGTACGCCGAGAGAGGCCGATATGATAATCATAGCCGGAACTGTCTTTATAAAAGCCGCGCCGATGATCAAGAGACTCTACGAACAGATGATGATGCCGCGCTGGGTGATCTCGATGGGATCCTGTGCCAATTCAGGCGGCATGTATGATATTTACAGCGTTGTTCAGGGCGTCGATTCATTTATGCCGGTGGATCTGTACATCCCCGGCTGCCCGCCGCGGCCCGAGGCGGTGATGGAGGGCCTCCTGATGCTGCGGGACCTTGTCGGCAAGGAGCGTCGTCCCCTGAGCTGGGTGATCGGTCCTCAAGGTGTTGAGCGGCCCCCCATGCCGGTGATGCGTGATATCAAGCGGCCCCGAAGACAGCGGGCAACCGAACTGCGCCCCCCGGATGAAATATGATGACCGCTAATGCAACTATCACCCGGGAATTGCAGAGCTTATTCGGCGAGACGGAGCTTACACCTCAACCGACGCATGATGATATCCCCACGCTATGGACGACAAAGGACAAAGTGCATGACGTCCTGCGCTACCTCAAAACAGATACCGCTAAGCCGTACAAAATGTTATACGACCTCACGGCTATCGATGAACGGGTGCGCAACGGCAGGCAGAACCAGCCGGACAGCGACTTCACCGTTGTTTACCACCTCCTTTCCTTTGATCGGAACGAGGATGTCAGAATTAAAGTGCCCCTGAAAGGGGAATACCCGTCAATCCCTACCATAACCGATATCTGGCAGTCGGCAAACTGGTATGAGCGGGAGGTATGGGATATGTTCGGCATCACTATCGAAGGGCACCCCAACCTCAGGCGGATACTCATGCCCCCCACGTGGAAGGGCCATCCCCTTCGCAAAGAGCATCCTGCGCGGCGTACCGAACTGGGCAGATTCACTTTGACCGAAGAGAAAGATGAGAGAGAGGAAAAGGCGGAGCAGTTCCATCCCGGGGAATGGGGTATGACCCGCCACAGGGACGGCACGGATTTCATGTTCCTCAACCTGGGCCCGCACCACACGGGAACTCACGGCATACTCCGCATCGTACTCGAACTCGACGGTGAAGAGATCATCGATGCGGTGGTTGATATCGGCTTTCACCACCGGGGAGCTGAAAAAATGGGCGAGCGCCAGTCATGGCACACCTATATCCCTTATACCGACCGGATCGATTACCTTGCCGGTGTTTTGAATAACTTTCCTTATGTGCTGGCTGTAGAAAAGCTTGCCGGCATCGAGGCGCCGGACAAGGCCAAGGTGATACGCGTCATGCTGGCTGAATTGTACCGTATCGCAAGCCATCTGGTATGGTATGGAACTTTTGCCCAGGACCTTGGACAATTATCTCCGGTGTTCTTCACCTTTACCGATCGTGAGCACATCTACTCCATAACAGAGGCCATATGCGGTTTCCGCCTGCATCCGGCGTGGTTTCGCATCGGCGGTGTAACATACGACCTGCCCAGGGGATGGGACAAGCTCGTGCGTGACTTCCTGGATTATTTCCCGCCACGGCTGGACGAATACGACAGGCTTGTGATGCAGAACCGCATTATAAAGGCGCGGACCAAGGGTGTAGGAAGTTTGACCCTGGATGAGGCTGTCGAATGGGGGATCACCGGGCCCAATCTGCGCGCGTGCGGATTTGCCTGGGACTTCCGGAAAAAGCGGCCTTATTCCGGGTATGACCAGTTCGAATTCGATATCCCTACCGCAACACACGGGGACAGCTATGATCGCGCTGCCGTGCGCGTTCAGGAGATGCGCCAGAGCCTGAGGATTATCGAACAGTGCATGAAGAACATGCCCGACGGACCGTATAAGTCGGAACATCCGCTGGCCACCCCGCCGCTCAAAGAGCATACCATGCATGATATCGAAACACTGATAACCCACTTTCTCAATGTGAGCTGGGGGCCGGTCATTCCGGCGGGTGAGGCGGCTTTCGGGATAGAGGCGGCAAAAGGCAATAACACCTATTATCTTGTCAGTGACGGAAATACAGTGTCATATCGCACGCGTATCCGCACCCCGTCTTTTCCGCACCTGCAGGTAATCCCTGAAATGAGCCGGGGCCTGGAGGTTGCGGACCTTATAGCTATTATGGGAAGCCTCGATTTTATTATGGGGGATGTGGACAGGTGAATAAAACAGGCAACGGGCTATAGGCGGGAGCTTTGGAAATCCAGGCAGTTGCTTTTGTTTCTATTGCCTCTTGCCCATCGCCTGTTGCCTAATGAGGTATTATGCTGTCTGAAAAAGAAAAAAATGAAATCGAGACGGAGCTCAAGCAGTATGAGCACAAGCGGGCCGCATGCGTTGAGGCCCTTAAGATCATGCAGCACAGCCGGGGATGGGTCTCCGACGACGGGATACATGATCTTGCCGGGATACTGGGAATGACCCCGGATGAACTCGACGGTGTTGCGACATTCTACAGCCTCATATTCAGAAAGCCGGTGGGGAGGCATGTGATCCTGATCTGCAACACCATCAGCTGCTGGGTCATGGGATACAACCAGGTGCTCAGGTCCCTGAATGAGCGGCTGGGCATCGGCCTCGGGGATACCAGCGCCGACGGCAGGTTTACCCTGCTCCCTGTCCCCTGTCTCGGGGCATGCGACCAGGCGCCGGCAATGATGATAGATAACGAGCTTTACGGCGACCTTACCCCTGAAAAAATGGACGAGATACTCGGGAAATACAGTTGGGAGAGGGATTGATGGAGCGTCCGCTTACACAGCATATGCGGCCCGACGGAAAGGCATTGAGTCTTCAGGAGTACGAGAAGACCGGCGGCTACCAGGCAGCGCGCACGGCGCTCAAGATGGCCCCGGAAGAGATACAGGCAATGGTGAAAAACGCCAATTTGCGGGGACGCGGCGGGGCAGGGTTCAATACGGGACTGAAATGGAGCGTTGTGCCGATGGGAGATGACGCGCCCCGTCCGAAATACCTGATAACCAATGCCGATGAGATGGAGCCCGGAACCTTCAAGGATCGCATGCTCATGGAGGGGAATCCGCATCAATTGATCGAGGGTATGATTATCAGCGCATTTGCCATACAGGCCGGTATTTCATATATCTTCCTGCGGGATGAATATAGAACTGCGGCAAAGAGGGTTGCTGCGGCGTTATCCGAGGCTTACGACAACAATTGTCTCGGCAAAAACATATTCGGATCAGGCTATAATCTGGAATTGCATCTCCATACCAGTGCGGGCCGTTACATCTGCGGAGAAGAGACCGCGCTTCTGAACGCCCTCGAAGGCAAGCGCGCCATTCCGCGCACAAAACCCCCCTATCCGCAGGTGAGCGGGCTATGGGGAAAGCCGACCGTGGTGAACAACGCCGAGACGCTCTCCAATGTGCCCCATATCGTCAAAAACGGGGTTGCGTGGTACAAGGGGTTGAGCCGTTCGCAGGACGGCGGCACGAAAATATACGGAGTGAGCGGCAGGGTGAAAAGGCCGGGATTATGGGAGCTCCCGATGGGGACAACCATCAGGGAGCTCTTCGAAGAGCATGCGGGCGGCATGCAGGACGGCTACAAATTCCGCTGTCTTATCCCCGGCGGCGCTTCGACCGAATTCCTCACCGGGGAGCATTTCGACGTGAAGATGGACTTCGACTCGGTAATGAAAGCGGGCAGCAGGCTGGGCACAGGCGCCATGATAATCATCGATGATAAGACATGCCCGATCAGCGTCCTGTACAATCTCGAGCATTTCTTTGCACATGAATCATGTGGATGGTGCACCCCGTGCCGCGAGGGCCTGCCGTGGGTGGAAAAGCTTCTCAAGGCAATAGAGGAGGGACAGGGACAGCCCGATGACCTTGAGAAGCTGGAAATGCATGGTGAATTCCTGTGGCTGGGCAAGACCTATTGCGCTCTGGCGCCCGGAGCCATGGAGCCCCTGCGGAGCGGCCTGAAGTTGTTCAAGGAGGATTTTGAAAGGCACATCAATGAGAAACGGTGCCCTTATGGAAATGGACGTATATTTTGATCTATTATGGCGACGATATACATAGACAATAAACCGTATGAAGTCAAGGACGGGAATAACCTGCTCCACGCATGCCTGTCATTGGGGTTCAATGTGCCTTACTTCTGCTGGCATCCTGCCATGCACTCGGTCGGCGCCTGCCGGCAGTGCGCGGTGAAGCAGTTTAAGGATGAGAAGGACACCAGGGGCAGGATCGTCATGTCCTGCATGACACCGGCCTCCGACGGTACGCGCATATCGATTGATGACCCGGAGGTAAAGGCGTTCCGGGCGAGTATTATCGAATGGTTCATGACAAACCATCCGCACGACTGCCCTGTCTGCGACGAAGGCGGTGAATGCCATCTCCAGGACATGACGCAAATGACCGGGCATGTATACCGCAGGTTCCGTTTCAAAAAACGCACCTATAATAACCAGTATCTCGGCCCGTTTCTTACCCACGAAATGAACCGCTGCATCCAGTGTTACCGCTGCGTCCGCTTTTACCGGGATTACGCCGGCGGGCGCGATTTTGATGTTTTCGCCTCGCATAATCATGTCTATTTCGGGCGGCACGAAGACGGAGTGCTGCAGAATGAGTTCAGCGGCAATCTCGTGGAAGTCTGCCCCACAGGCGTGTTTGACGACAAAACCTTCAATAAGCACTATACGCGCAAATGGGATTTACAGACAGCGCCGTCGATCTGCGTTCATTGCGGCGTGGGATGCAATACCATTCCCGGAGAAAGGTACGGCCGGTTGCGGCGGATTCGCAACCGGTATAACGGGGAGGTCAACCGCTATTTTCTCTGCGACAGGGGGAGATACGGCTATGAGTTTGTGAATAGCGACCGGCGTATTCGCCGGCCGCTCTTACGGCCGACCCCTCACGACGGGGATAGTAGCGGCGGGGAGAGTACCGTTGCCGGCGAAGAGGCGCTGCGCCATATAGCGGACCTCCTTTATTTCGGCGCCGGGGTTATCGGCATCGGTTCGCCGCGTGCCTCGCTCGAGGCGAATTTTGCTTTGCGCTCCCTGGTCGGGCCTGAACATTTCTATTCAGGAACGTCGGATACGGACTCCCGCCTGGTTGCGATGATCATCGATATTTTAAGCAAGGGGCCTGCCCGTTCACCCTCGCTTCTTGAAGTGGAATCCGCCGATGCGGTATTTGTACTGGGAGAGGATGTGACCAATACGGCCCCGGTGCTTGCCCTGGCCCTGCGCCGGTCGGCGCGTCAGAAGCCTATGGAAGCTGCCCGGAAGCAGCACATTCCCTGCTGGGACGATGCCGCGACCAGGAACGCTATTCAGGATGCCAAGGGCCCGTTTTACATTGCCGCGCCATACAGCACACGGCTTGAGGACCTATCTGCTCATAGTTATCACGCGGCGCCTGATGACCTTGCGAGACTGGGCTTTGCAGTTGCCCATGAGCTGAACAAAGCGTTGCCGTATGTTGAGGGATTGCCGGAACAGGTGCGTTCTCTGGCGGGTTCTATCGCCGGTGCTTTAAAGGATGCACAGCGGCCGCTTATCGTTTCGGGGACAGGCTGCGGCAGCGAGGCCGTCATACAGGCCGCCGCCGATATTGCATGGGCATTAAGCAACGGCGGCCGGAGAGCGGACCTTTGCTTCACGGCGCCTGAATGCAACAGCCTCGGCCTCGGTCTTATGGGAGGTCACAGTTTGGACGGGGCGTTCAGGGCCGTTCAGGAAGGAGCAGCGGATACGGTCATAATCCTTGAAAACGATCTCTATCGCCGCGCAGATGAGGGGGCGGTGAATAATTTCCTGGGCCGTGTAAAGCACGCTGTAATTATCGATCACCTCACCACCCCGACCTCGCACAAAGCAGAAGCAGCGCTGCCAGCCGCTGCCTTTGCAGAGGCTGACGGCACACTGGTGAATAGCGAAGGCCGCGCCCAGCGCTTTTATCAGGTATTTGTACCGGAAGGCGGCATTCAGGAGAGCTGGCGCTGGCTGCGGGATATCATGATCACCACCCGGCGCGCATATGCGCGTGAATGGGAGAATCCGGATGCGGTCATGGCGGCCCTGGCAGAAGCGCTGCCCGTATTCAAACAGATACAGGATATAGCGCCGCCCGCCGGGTTCCGTATCGCCGGTATGAAAATACCGCGGCAACACCAGAGATACAGCGGGCGCACTGCCATGTTTGCGGATATAACCGTATTTGAACCCAGGCCCCCCAAAGATCCTGACTCGCCCCTTTCCTTCACCATGGAAGGGTATCAGGGCCGGCCGCCTTCACCCCTTATCCCTCGTTTCTGGTCGCCGGGCTGGAACTCTGTCCAGGCTGTAAATAAATTCCAGAGCGAGGTAGGCGGCCCGCTGCACGGCGGAGATCCGGGAAAGCGGCTGCTCGAACCGGCGGAAGTGAAAGAGATACCTTTCTTCAAGGCAATTCCCGGGGCCTTTGTTTCCCGCAAAGGCGAATGGCTGTTTATCCCTGTCTATCACCTATTCGGGTCTGAGGAAATGAGCATTCTATCGCCGGGTATTGCTGAACTGTCTCCCCGGCCGTATCTGGGCCTTAATCTCGAAGAGGCAAACAACCTTCAGGTGAGTGCAGGGGAGGAAATAGAGGTGAATGTAAACGGCGCCGTGTATCAACTCCCGGTCAGACATGTCCCCGGCCTGCCTGCGGGGGTTGCCGGCCTGCCTGCCGGTCTGCCCGGAGTCCACAAGGCAACACTCCCTGCATGGGGCTCGCTCTCGAAAACATCCGGGATGGTTGAGGTGGTATGATGAACAGCATTGTAATCCCTCTGGTGATAATTGCAGGCGTCTTGCTCGCGCTGACAACCATAAGCGCTGGGCTTATATGGCTGGAGCGCAGATTGCTCGCCCTGTGGCAGGACCGTTACGGTCCGAACCGCGTCGGGCCTTTCGGCCTTCTGCAGGTGCTTGCCGATATGATTAAGATATTCTCAAAAGAAGACTGGATCCCGCCTTTTGCCGATAAACCGGTCTTTGTACTTGCCCCGGCCATCATCATGATTACTGTATTCATGGCTTTCACGGTAATCCCTTTTACTCCTGGCATACAGGTTGTGGACCTGAATATCGGCCTGCTCTTTTTCCTGGCAATGTCGGCTCTCGGTGTATACAGCGTAGTGCTGGCGGGATGGGCATCGAACAGCAAGTACGCGCTGCTCGGCGGGATGAGGGCAGCCGCACAGATGGTGAGCTATGAAGTGTTCATGGGCCTGTCGCTTATGGGGGTGGTCATGCTTGCAGGCTCATTCAATATCCGGGATATTGTGGAGGCGCAGAGGGGCTTGTGGTTCTGTATCCCGCAGTTCCCCGGCCTCGTTATCTTCTTTATTGCAGGGGTCGCTGAAACGCACCGGCTGCCGTTTGACCTGCCTGAGGCTGAAAATGAACTGGTGGCCGGCTTTCATGCCGAATACTCGGGGATAAAATTCGGCATGTTCTTTGTGGGAGAGTATCTCGGGATGACGCTCATTTCAGCCCTCATAACCACTCTGTTTTTCGGGGGATGGCTCGGGCCGGTGCTTCCGCCGGTCGTCTGGTTCTTGCTCAAGACATTTATATTCATCTGCCTGTTCATACTGCTCCGTGCCTCCTATCCGCGGCCGAGATTTGATCAATTGATGGCATTGGGCTGGAAGGTGATGCTGCCTGCGGCATTGCTGAATCTGGCGGTAACCGGCGGTATTTTGCTGGCAGCGGGATAAATAATGCTTAAGAAAACCGCAGAGGACACAGGGAAAGAGAATGCAAAACGCAAATTGCAAAATGATAAATTTTAAATCAATGAGCTCCGCAATCTTGAATTTTGCCTTTTACCTTTTGAATTTTTTATTTTCGCTCTGTGCCTCTGTGGTTATGTGATTACAGATGATGAGGTGATGCCGTGTTCAGTCTGATCAGAACAGCATGGGATATTTTTCTGCATGCATTCCGGCGGAGGGTGACCATCCAGTACCCTGAGGTAAAGTCTTACATCCCGCCGAGGTGGAGGGGGCGCATCATACTATCGCGCGACCCCGACGGAGGGGAGCGCTGCGTTGCATGTTATCTCTGCGCGGCTGCATGCCCTGTCGATTGCATCGCCCTGCAGGCGGCCGAGGACGAGTACGGGAGGCGATATCCCGCATTTTTCCGCATTAACTTTTCACGGTGTATCTTCTGCGGGTATTGCGAAGAAGCGTGTCCCACGTATGCCATCCAGCTCACACCCGATTATGAGATGTGCGAGTATACCCGGCAGCCGCTGGTTTATGAGAAGGAGGACCTGCTGATCGACGGGACAGGAAAGTACCACGACTACAATTATTACAAGGTTGCCGGTCTAACGATAAAGGATAAAGGAAAAGGAGAGGCCGGGAATGAGGCGCCTCCTGTTGATGTGCGGAGTTTAATGCCGTGACCCGTGATCCGTGATCAGATAAAAACCGACACAATTCCCGGCTCATCACGGATCACGGGTCACGGTCTTTAGGTCACGCGTTACGATTGAGGTGGTTATTATGAACGATTTGTTTTATGTATCCGCTGCGGTGGCGATTCTATCTACGGTAATGGTGATAACCAAGCTGAATGCGGTACATGCGCTCCTGTACCTGATTATTTCACTGCTGGCGATAGCCCTGGTTTTTTATTCGCTCGGCGCCCCCTTTGTTGCCGCGCTCGAAGTGATTATCTACGCAGGGGCGATTATGGTGCTCTTTGTATTCGTAATCATGATGCTCAATCTCGGTCCCGGATCGGCAGAGCAGGAGAAATGGATGCTGAGCCCCGGCATGTGGATAGGCCCGGTAGTCCTGGTCATCATTTTAATGGCAGAACTGGTATACGCGCTTGCGCGCAGTGCTCTACGGATGCCGGGTATTGCAATGGTCGGGCCCAGGCAGGTGGGAATCGCCCTTTTCGGCCCCTATCTGATCGGTGTGGAGCTGGCGTCCATGCTGCTTCTTGCCGGCCTTGTAGGCGCCTTTCACCTGGGGCGAAGGGATAAACAGCAGGCAATAGGCGAGGGGCGATAGGCAATGGGAATCAGCAAAGTATCCTGTTTTCTTGATTTACCTATAGCCCATGGCCTATTGCCTATCGCCCTTATTTCAGGAGGTCTTCATGGCATCGGTTCCTGTTGAATACGGGCTTATCCTGGCAGGCATACTTTTCATACTCGGGCTGCTCGGGGTGCTCGTGCGAAGGAATATCATTTTTATCCTGTTGTCCATCGAGGTCATGCTGAATTCCGCAGGATTGGCCTTTATCGCAGCCGGGTACCGCTGGGGCCAGCCCGATGGACAGATAATGTTTTTCTTTATCCTGGCGATGGCGGCAACAGAGGTCGCCGTAGGCCTGGCCCTCGCTCTCCAGTTCTACAACAAAACCAGGACACTGGACACGGATGCCGCCAGCAGGATGAGGGGATGATTATGTTTAAACTTTTATGGCTGATTCCTGCATTGCCCTTTGCCGGATTTATTATCCTGGCGCTCACAGGCTCGCGGCTTACGCGTACCCGGACAGCGGTCATAGGCGCCGGTTCGGCAGGACTGTCGATGGTTATAACCATTCTGACGGGCATACGGTTTATCGGCTCGCCTCCGCCCGGTAATGCATATGTGCAGGTATTATGGACATGGATGTCCGTCGGCGGGTTCAGGCCGGAAATCGCCTTCCGCCTCGACGCGCTGTCGCTGGCGATGATCACGGTCGTAACCGCAGTCGGCTTTCTCATACACCTGTATTCATCGGAATTCATGGCCGGTGATGAGGGGTACAGCCGCTTTTTTGCATACATGAATCTCTTTGTCGGCTCGATGCTGACATTGGTGCTTGCCGATAACCTGCTGCTCCTCTACCTCGGGTGGGAGGGCGTCGGGCTTTGCAGCTATCTGCTCATCGGCTTCTGGTATAAAGATACTTATAACGGTTATGCTGCGCGCAAGGCATTTGTTGTAACACGTATCGGCGATACGGCAATGGGCATAGGCCTTTTCCTGCTTTTTACCGTACTCGGCACCTTGCAGATCCAGGAGCTCATGCAGCGTGCATTACAGCAATGGGGTTCCGGCAACGTTATGGCCGGTGCAGCAGCGGCCCTGCTGCTCGGCGGCGCCCTCGGCAAGTCCGCCCAACTTCCCCTCCAGACATGGCTGCCCGATGCAATGGCAGGTCCGACACCCGTGAGCGCTCTTATCCATGCAGCGACCATGGTGACGGCAGGAGTTTACCTCATCGCCCGTACGCACGTGCTTTTCTCGCTGGCCCCTCTTGTGCAGGCCGCAGTTGCCGTTATAGGCGCTGTGACATTGCTCATTGCCGGATTCAGCGCGCTGACGCAAAGTGATATAAAACGTGTTCTGGCTTATTCGACCATCAGCCAGATCGGCTATATGTTCCTGGCGCTCGGGGTAGGGGCCTGGTCCGCAGCCATTTTTCATTTCATGACCCACGCCTTTTTTAAGGCGCTCCTCTTCCTCGGAGCCGGGGTGGTAATCCTCGGGCTTCACAACGAACACAATATGTTCAAAATGGGAGGCCTTCGCAAGCAACTGCCCCTGACCTTCTGGACCTTTCTTATCGGCGCTGCTTCTCTGTCAGCGCTGCCGCTTGTCACCGCGGGCTATTACAGCAAGGACCTTATCCTCTATAGCGCATGGGCCTCGGAAGCAGGCAGCCCGCTCCTGTGGGCCGCAGGATTGGCTGGAGCGCTGTTGACGGCGCTGTATACCTTCCGGATGGTATTTCTTGTCTTTTTCGGGGAGGAAAAGACACGCGTGGAGCGCAAGCCCGGAATGCAGATCAAGATACCTCTGATAATCCTGGCGGTCTTATCCATCATAGGGGGTTTTGTAGAGACGCCCGCTTCATTGGGCGGGCTCCATATCTTTACGAAATTCATGTACACCGCACTGCCCCCCGTAGTCAATCTTCCCCTACCGGCAACAGGGGAGTTCATCCTGGAGATTGAGGCTGCCCTGGCGCCGCCTATCGGCATTTTCATTGCGTATCTATTCTTCCTGTATCGCCCCCGCTATACCGGGCGCCTTGCAAGCACTCCGTCCGGTTCGGCTTTGCACCGCTTCTGGTTTTCGGGCTGGGGCTTCGACTGGATATACGACAGGATCATCGTGAGGCCCTTCCTGTGGTTTGCACGCATAGATAAAAACGATTTTCTGGACCTTCCCTATCTCGGGACAATATGGGCCGGCAAGGGCGTCAACCGCCTCCTTGTACATACCCAGACAGGAAAAGTAAGGTGGTATGCGGTTGGTATAGTAATCGGCGCAATCCTGGCACTGTCGGCCATGGTGTTCTTATGATACTGATCTGGCTTATCATAATACCCTTTCTGGGCGGCATTATCGCGTGGTACTCCGACCGTCTGAATACGGCGCTGCCGCGATGGATTTCGTTGATCGCCCTCACTTTCGATTTTGCATTGCTGCTTGCCTTATGGTTCAAGCCCGGAATAGTCCTGCCCCCCGCCGGCAACCTGGTGCAGGGCAGTACAATGTGGCTGGCGGAGCTGGACCGGAGCTGGGTCCCTCAACTGGGAATAAGCCTCCACCTTGCGATGGACGGGCTGAGCCTCCTGCTTGTCCTGCTCACCGTTTTTCTCGGCATTACCGCCGTTGCATCTTCATGGACCGAGATACAGGACAGGGTGGGTTTTTTTCATTTGAACCTGATGTGGGTCCTGGCGGGCATCATTGGAGTATTCCTGGCCATGGATCTCTTCATCTTCTACTTTTTCTGGGAGCTGATGCTGATCCCCATGTATTTTCTCATTGCGCTCTGGGGACATGAGAACCGCTTCTATGCCGCCGTAAAGTTTTTCATATTCACCCAGGTCAGCGGCCTGCTGCTGCTGATAGCGATCCTGGGGTTGTACTTTATTCACGCGCGGAACACAGGCGTCTATACGTTCGATTACCTGCAACTGCTCGGCACGTACATGCAGCCGGCAACCGAGTTTTGGCTTATGCTGGGCTTCCTCATTGCCTTTGCCGTCAAGCTGCCGGTAGTGCCGGTGCACACATGGCTGCCCGAGGCCCACACCGAAGCGCCTACCGCGGGCAGCGTAATCCTTGCAGGGCTCCTGCTTAAAACAGGGGCTTACGGCCTGCTGCGTTTTACGATCCCGCTGTTCCCCCGCGCGGCTTTTGAGTTCGCTCCAATCGCTTTTGTGCTGGCTGTCATAGGGATACTGTACGGAGCTGTGCTTGCCTTTGCCCAGACCGATCTCAAACGGCTTGTAGCGTATACAAGCATCAGCCATATGGGATTTGTGCTCCTCGGCATATTTGCCTGGAACGAGACTGCGCTCCAGGGTGCGGTGATGCAGATAATCTGCCACGGGGTCGCCACAGGAGCGCTTTTCATACTGGTGGGCGCGCTCCAGGAACGCATCCATACCCGTGAAATGGGCCGCATGGGGGGGCTGTGGGCAACGGCTCCGAGGATAGGCGGGGTCGCGCTCTTCTTCGCCCTTGCCTCGCTCGGATTGCCGGGACTGGGGAACTTCATAGGAGAATTCCTCGTTCTGCTGGGCTCTTTCAGGGTGAATATCGCTGCTGCATCGGTGGCGGCGGTAGGCCTTATTGCGGCGACGGTCTATGCATTATGGATTATCCAGCGTGTTTTTCACGGCCCGAATACATTCAACTGGCGCATGCCTGATTTCAGGGGGCGGGAGATGATCATCATGGCGGCGATGATCATCGTTATCGTATGGCTGGGGCTCTATCCTCAGCCGGTTTTCAACAAGGCCGGTCAGGCGCTGGGGAATCTGCAAAGGAGTGTGGACATAATTGAAATTGCAAAACCACGTTTATCTCGCGCCGGGGACACGCGCCGGGGACTGTCCCTATTTACGGACGAAGCGAAGCGGAGTCGTAGAATAGGGACTGTCCCCGGTGTCCCTATGGAGGCAGTGAATGGGCGCTGATGATTTATTGGCTTTATTGCCCTTACTGGTGATCGCAGCGGCTTCGGTTGTCGTGATGCTGGCCGTCGCCTTTTACCGGAAGCATATGCTGACCGTGCAACTGACATTGGGCGGTCTCGCAATCGCCTTCATATCGCTCTTCGCGGTTGCATCTGTCGTGCCGAGAAAGGTGACGCCGCTCATCATCATGGACAGCTATGCCCTTTTCTACATGGGATTGATTTTTGCGGCAAGCTTTGTCGTGACGATCCTGTCTTACGGGTACATTGAAGGGCGCGAAGGCAGGCAGGACGAGTATTATATCCTCCTGCTCCTGGCTACACTGGGTTCGGCGGTGCTGGTCAGCAGCAACCATTTCGCCTCGTTCTTTCTGGGGTTGCAGATACTCAGCATATCCCTCTATGTGCTTATCGCCTATTTCCGTGTCAGTGAGCTCGGCAATGAGGCAGGTATCAAGTACCTCATCCTGGCCGCCTCCTCTGCATCATTCCTGCTTTTCGGTATGGCGCTGGTTTATGCCCAGCTCGGCACAATGGAATTCTCCCTGATCGCTCAAAGGAGCACTGCCGCGGATATGCGCAGCGCACTGCTCCTGGCCGGACTTATTTTGATAACAGTCGGCGCAGGATTCAAACTCGCTGTGGCGCCGTTCCATATGTGGACCCCCGATGTTTACGAAGGCGCCCCTGCCCCGGTGTCCGCTTTCATCGCCACTGTCTCCAAAGGCGCTATGCTTGCGCTCCTGCTGCGCTACTTTACCCTGGTGGATATACGGACCTTCGGGCCGTTATTTCCGGTTTTCACGGCAATCGCGATTGCCTCGATGTTCACCGGCAACCTGCTCGCGCTGTTCCAGGACAATATCAAACGCATCCTTGCCTATTCGTCGATAGCGCACCTGGGTTACATGCTTGTCGCCTTCCTCGCAAGCGGCGCTCTCGCGGTTGCCGCAGTCAGCTATTACCTGATCGCCTATTTTGTCGCTATCCTCGGCGCATTCGGCGTCATCACCCTTATGTCCGGCAAGGTGAAGGATGCCGATACCTTAGATGAATTCAGGGGCCTGGCCGGGCGCAGGCCCTGGCTGTCAGGGATATTTACCGCGATGCTGCTCTCTTTGGCCGGCATTCCGCTTACAGCAGGGTTTATAGGGAAATTCTATATTGTAACCGCGGGCGTGGGGTCGGCATTATGGCTGCTCGTCCTAGTCCTGGCGGTGAACAGCGCCATCAGCCTGGTTTATTATCTGAGGATTGTTGCTGCTTTATATGCGCGCTCACTCGCGGAAGAGGCAGTTGCCGCGCCTCATCTGTCCTTAGCGGGAGGGATTGTAATGGCGGTGCTTACCTTGCTGCTGGTCTGGCTCGGGGTTTATCCTTCACCCTTCATACGAATGCTCCAGACGACGGTTGCGAGACTTATATAAAACACGTTGGAACTTTTTGGGTATCATAATCTATTGACGCGCTACCGGTAATATAAGGCGGAAGCCCCCGTGTTATTTTAGAAAACTCCATTGGTGAGGCGCCGGCCGGGCGAGCATGAGAGAGAAGGTCTTCTCCTCAGTGCTGATCGCCTTCATGCCTAAACGATATCACCAAAGACATCTGCTGTCAATTCATGGCGCTGAAGTGGTGCTGCAGGAGACGGCATGCAGGCAAGTTCTTTGCAGTCCACTGCACAAGACCTTCACCGCAGTTCGTAAATTGCAGGCAGTTGACAATGCCCCTGAGATTGATAGAATTAAATTAGAACTCGACTGTAGCCCGAACCGGACAAATCCCGGCAATGACCAAATCCATTTATAAAATCCGAGAGTACGTGGGGGGATGTGAAATGAAAGTAAATGAAATTAATTACAAGACGAAATCCGCACAATTGGAGGAGATCACGGTTGATAAAGAGAAACTGGAGAAACTTGCCAGGCTGATCCGCTATTATATTCTCGTTTCTACAACAGAGGCCGGTTCAGGACATCCGACCTCCTCGCTATCTGCTGTCGAACTGATGACCGCCCTCATGTTCAGCGGGCTCTTTCGATATAATGCCGATAATCCGGATTTCCCGAATAACGATCGCCTGATCTTTTCCAAAGGCCATGCATCGCCGCTCCTGTATGCTTTATGGGCTGCAGCCGGAAAGGTGAGCGAGCAGGAGTTGATGACATTGAGGAAATTCGGCAGCCCGCTGGAAGGACATCCGGTTCCTGCCTTCAAATATGCCGATGTCGCAACAGGGTCGCTGGGACAGGGGCTTCCCATCGGGCTTGGAATGGCATTGAACGCCAAATATATCGATAAGCTCCCTTACAGGACCTATGTGCTCCTCGGTGACAGCGAGATGTCGGAAGGCTCTCAGTGGGAGGCCATACAGGTTGCCGAGCACTACAAGCTGGACAATCTTACCGGCATTATTGATGTTAACCGCCTCGGGCAGAGGGGCGAGACGATGTACGGGTATGATGTTGAAGCCTATGAGAGGCGGATTGCCTCTTTCGGCTGGGAGTCCATCGTGATTGACGGGCATAACTATGACGAGATCCTTGCGGCTTATGAAAGGGCCTTTTTGACTGAGGGCAGGCCGGCAATGATCATCGCCAAGACGATTAAGGGTAAAGGTGTCTATTTTGCTGATGATAAAAACGGCTGGCATGGCAAGGCGCTTGATAAAGAGCAGCTTGAGCAGGCGCTTAAGGATATGGGAGAGGTCGATAAATCGGTGCGGGGGGAGATAGCGGCGCCGGAAGATCTGAAACCCGGGAAGCAGTCTCCCAGGGCTGCAAAAGGGGTATCTTATCCGGTCGACAAACCTGTTGCAACGAGGAAAGCCTACGGCAATGCATTGAAACGGATATACCCCCAATTCCCCGATATGGTGGTCCTGGATGCGGAAGTGAGCAATTCGACCTATTCGGAAATATTCAAAGAGGCCTATCCGGAGCGTTTTTTTGAGATGTATATCGCGGAGCAGAATATGGTGAATGCAGCGATGGGGCTGTCCAGCCGGGGCAAGATTCCCTTTGTTTCGACCTTCGCCGCCTTTTTCACCCGCGCCTTCGACCAGATAAGGATGAGCCAGTATTCGGATTCCAATATCAAATTCTCCGGCTCTCATGCCGGGGTATCCATAGGTGAGGACGGGCCCTCTCAGATGGGGCTTGAGGATCTCGCCATGTTCAGAACGGTCCTGAACAGTGTGGTGCTGTACCCGTCGGATGCGGTATCGGCCGAAAAGCTGGTTCAGGAGGCTGCCGGGCATAAGGGGATCGTCTATATACGTACGACCAGGAAGGACACCCCTATCATATATGATGCAGGCGAGGAGTTCCCGATCGGCGGGAGCAAAGTCATAAAACAGACGGATAATGACATTATCACGGTTGCTGCGGCGGGTATAACGCTCCACGAGGCGCTGAAGGCTTATGAGGAACTGAAAAAGGAAGGTACTTTGATCCGGGTGATAGACCTCTACAGTATCAAGCCGATCGACAAGGCCACTCTCAGAAAGGCCGGGGGCATTACCAGGGCGATCATTACCGTTGAAGACCACCACCTCGAGGGGGGCATGGGAGAGGCGGTAAGGACCGCGATGGCCGAGTTCGATGTACCTGTCCACTCCCTGTCGGTGATGAAGATGCCGAAAAGCGGAACGCCGGAGGAACTCCTCGATTATGAGGGCATCTCCAAGGATGCGATCATAAAAAAGGTGAAAGAGATTATATAAAAGGAGTTTTTATGAGACCGCACAATCTTAAGACGAGAATATTTCTGGATGGGGGCAATCCCGATGAAACGAAAGAAATTATAAAGCTCCTGGGCTTCCTTGACGGACAGACGACAAATCCTACCTTGATTGCAAAAACCCCGGGGGTTCGCGAGCATCTTGAGCGCGGCGGTAGATTTACCTCGGAGGATATCTATAATTATTACAGGGATGTTGTCAAGAAAATATCGGCGCTGATCCCCCGGGGGTCTGTATCGATCGAGGTATATGCCGACCTTTCTACGAAGGCTGATGAGATGCTGCGGCAGGGCAGGGAAATGTTTTCATGGATTCCCAATGCCCAGATCAAGTTCCCTGCATCCCAAGAGGGATTAATCGCTGCGGAGCAGGCGGTTAAAAGCGGCCTGCGTGTGAATCTGACCCTCTGTTTCACCCAGGAACAGGCTGCCGCGGTTTACGCCGCAACGCGTGGCGCAAAGAGAGGCGACGTGTTTGTCTCACCCTTCATCGGGAGGCTTGACGACAGGGGGGAAAACGGCATGGACTTGATATCGAATATCGTCGGGATGTACCGGAAAGGCGACGGCCATGTGGAAGTCCTGACCGCAAGCGTAAGGAATATGGATCATCTGCTGTATGCGATAAAGCTCGGTTCGGATATTATTACCGTTCCGTTTGAGATATTGAAGGAATGGGGCGAGAAGGGCCTCCCGATGCCCGGCGATGACTACAGGTATGATTCAAAAGGCTTGCGAACTATTCCCTGCAAAGATAGCGACCTTTCGAAAAAATGGCAGGACTATGATATCAGCCACGACCTGACTGTAAAAGGAATGGAAAATTTCTCAAAAGATTGGAATTCTCTCATAGGGCAACCTGCGGGGGCGCGCACGTAAAAACAGTGATGAGTGCCGGTGTCAGTGATCAGTGTCAGTGATTGGTAAATAATATTGGAAAAACTCCTTCAACTGACACTGTAAAGCGAAAGGTCCATCTCATGAAAGTAGCGATAGGAGCGGATCACGGCGGTTTTGCCCTTAAAAATATCGTAGCGCCGTTTTTAGAGTCCAAAGGCTTTGAGGTGCTCGACTTCGGCGCATACGGCCCGGAGGCATCCGATGATTACCCCGATTTCTCAAAGGCTGTCGCAGAGGCGATACTCCAGGGAAAGGCGGAGAGGGGGATCCTGGTATGCGGAAGCGGCGTCGGCGCCTCGGTTGCGGCGAATAAATTCCCGGGTATCAGGTCAGCCGTATGCCATGATACGTACTCCGCGCATCAGGGAGTTGAGGATGATGACATGAATGTGCTCAGTCTCGGCGAAAGGGTTATAGGACCTGAGCTTGCCAAAGAAATAGTGCTGCGTTTTCTTTCTGCCCGGTTCTCCGGCGCTGAGCGGCATGTGCGCAGGCTTGAAAAGGTAAAAGATATGGAGAGGGATTTTAGCAAAGGATGAAGGTTGAGAGAGGCAAGGACTCCTTATGTCTGTCATGGAAAGCCCCGACATGATGTACAGCAGGTTTTTGCAGACGTGCGACATCCCTGTTGAGGGGAAAAGGATTGAGCCCTTTACTATGGTCATTTTCGGGGGGGCCGGTGATTTAAGCCAGAGAAAGCTCCTGCCGTCCATCTTTTATATTTTCCGGGAAAATGTTCTTGCCGGCGGGTTCTCTCTTCTGGGATTCGACAGGACCGGGTTGAGCGATGAGCAATACCGCACTGTAATAAAAGGGGCGGTCAGGGAGTTCGGCAGGGAACCTTTTGATGAGGGCACGTGGGACGAATTCAGCGGATACCTGAATTTTTTATCAGGCGATCTGGAAGACGATGAAAAATTCGGGGAGCTCCGCAAGAGAGTTGATCAGATTGCAATTCCCGATTCAAACGGCAATAAAAATGTCATTTACTACATGGCGCTTCCGCCCCAGGTTACTCCGCTCGTGGTTAAAAAGCTGAAAGAGCACAATCTCGCCAAAGGGGAGTTCAGGACGAAGATCATTGTCGAGAAACCGTTCGGACATGATCTGAGGTCGGCAGAGGAATTGAATAAAATCCTGCTGGATGCCTTTGATGAGAACCAGATATACCGCATTGACCACTATCTCGGCAAAGATTCCGTGCAGAATATTATTTTTTTCCGTTTTACCAACACCATATTCGAAGAGATATGGAACCGGCACTATATTGACAACGTACAGATAACCGTTGCCGAGGATATAGGGATCGAGCACAGAGGGGCATTCTATGAGAGAGCAGGTGTTGTGAGGGACATTGTCCAGAACCATATCATGCAAATCTTCGGTTTGATCGCGATGGAGCCGCCGATCGCCTTTAAGGCCGATTTCATTCGTGATGAGAAATTAAAGATACTCCGGGCCGTCCACCATATGGATGAGGGTTACCTAGATAAGTTCATGGTAAGTGGACAGTACGGGCCGGGCACGATACGGGGCAGGCCGGTTGCCGGATACAGGGAAGAGAAAAATGTCTCTCCAATATCGAATGCCCCGACTTTTTTCGCCGGCAAATTTTATATCGATAACCTGAGGTGGGCTGGGGTGCCGTTTTACATCCGTACAGGAAAGCGGCTGCCCACGCGCATCACCGAGATATGCCTGCAGTTCAAGCAACTCCCGGTAAAGCTCTTCGGGCGTACGTGCGATACCCTGGAACCCAATATCATTATCCTGACCATCCAGCCCGATGAAAAGATAGCGCTGCGCTTCGGGGTGAAATACCCATATTCCGAAAGCCATATCTACCATGTGAATATGGTTTTCAATTATAACGAAACATTCAAAATGAAGGTCCACCCCCCTTACGAGAGACTGCTGATTGATTGCATGAGAGGGGACCTGACGCTCTTTGTAAGAGAAGACACGGTTGAGGAGATGTGGGCAATCGTCGATCCTATTCTTTCGAGATGGGAGGGCAATCCCCCCGAAGATTTCCCGAATTACGCAGCGGGCGACTGGGGACCGGCAGCGGCTTATCAACTGCTTGAGCGGGAAAATCGCAAATGGATAACAAGCTGATGCAAGCGTAATGTACCAGCACGGCAGGCCGGAGGAAAATTACAGGGCCTTCGTGAATAGATTGAATGAATTGGAGGCAGTTAAGACATAAAGGCCTTCCAGTGCCCGGAGGTCCGATGAGCCCGGTGTTACCAGTCTGTAAGTTCAGTCCTGTTTCTTCCCTTATGCTTTGCGAGATAGAGCGCTTTATCGGCATTTCTGATTAATTTATTGCGATCGCAATCCAAATCCCCTTCCCCGATGGATGCAACACCGATGCTGATGGTCACTCTTATCCCGTCAACTCTCGCGCTCTCGGTATAGGATCGCAAGGTTTCGGCTACTTTTACCGCATCCGCTTTTGATGTTTCGGGCAATATGACTGCGAACTCCTCACCGCCGTACCGGGATAGAACATCGCCTGATCTGATATTATCTTTCCACAATCTTGAAATTGCTCTCAATATCCTGTCTCCTGCAAGGTGGCCGTGCGCATCGTTTACTCTCTTGAAATGATCGACATCGATAAGGAGCAGGCTCAGGGGATGTCTGTACCGTTTGGCGCGCTCTATTTCCTCCTGCAGCCTTATATTAAAATATTTATGGACGTAGAGCCCTGTGAGTCCGTCAGTGATGGCTTCCGCTGAGAGCCTGATATTTTTAATCGCAATGGCGGCTTGGTCGGCCAATGATTCCAGAAGATCGATGTCGCTTTGAACGTATATTTCTCTGTTCCCTTTGTATCCCAAGGTCAGGATGCCGGCAAGCTCCCCCTTGTGAAACAAGGGTATAACCAATTCAGCGCTTATTTTTCCCAGGTCTGTGTAGACTGCGCTGAAATTCTCGGGGGTCTTTAACATCTCCTGCTCCTCCCGGATAAATACCTGCCTTGTCAGCATGAGCCAGTTGATAATGCCACTCCCCAATTTATACGCAGATGCCGTCTTCTTATCGATCCCGCAACTGCAATGTGCATGATACAAGCCGTCTTCCTCTTTTATGAACAGGCATATGCTCTCCACCTTCAGGCTTTTTCCTATAATAACGACTATGTAATTCAACAGCTCGTTCAGGTCCGAAATGGTTGCCACGGCCCTGGTGGACTCTCTAAGAATTTCCTGATAGCCGTATTTATTCCTTAAAACAATGTCATTTATGAGGGTCTCAATTTTCTTCTTTAATGGAGTTTTAAGGAAAATAAAAAAGATAATCGAGAGTGAGACGAGAATTGCCGGTATCGAGCCTATTACGGGCTCCAGTAGTTTAAACAAGCCGATATGGACAGCTACCGCCCCGGTAAGAAAAAGTACGATTGTTAATGTGCGCGAGATTGCTATCTGGATATCGAATAATCTGTAACGCCCAATTGAATAGTAGGTGAGAGCCGCCCAGGGGAGGCTGACATAAGAGGCTACTTTGGGTTCAACCCCCAGTCCTCCAAATACTTGAAATACGCCTTCCACTAATGCTGCACTTCCGGCCAGTAGTATGGTCCCTAAAAGAAAATAACTAAGCTGGGCTCTTTTTAGGCTCATGCTCTGTTTTCTTAATTTGAAGACCTCGTAAGTTAACCATATGAGGAGGACAGCCCCTAAAAAACGGGCCGGATTTCCAAGAGGGCCTCGGCGGACAACAAAGGGAATCAGTGAATAAGCGCCTTTTTCAACAAGGTCTGTGACAAGGCATAAAATAAACATTATGAACCAAAAAGGATAAAGGATAATGCCTATCAAGCGTGCTTTCCGGCTCTTTTCGTCTCGCAAATAGAAGACTAATTGAAATGCTGCCGGTGCGGCAAGCCAGCCTATCCAGCATGCGCGGTAAAAAATATCGTAATCCAGTCCCATTGATGCACGGACGTATACAATACCCGCAAACATGCACCATAAAGATAAAAAGAAAGATAATGCTGCAACAGCTTTATTTACAGGGCTGTTGCGTGGATTTTTTTTAAGGAAGATGAATCCCAGTAATATCTCTGAGGCAGCAACAAAGAATAAAGGATACCCGATTATTCCTAAAAGGTTCATTCCAGATCCTTTATCGAGGCTTTACGATTCGATTAATCCAGCCTCAAGCTATTTGAAACCGCTATTATAGCATAAAAACAATTGAATTTTTACGGAATTATTAATTAATATGTACGATGCGTCGTAGAGTGGTGATTACAGGCCTCGGTGTCGTTGCCCCAAATGGTATAGGCAAGGATGAATTCTGGCGGGCAAACATCGAGGGCAGATCAGGTGTTAGCCTTATTAAAGATTTTGATACATCGAAATTAGACACAAAGATTGCCGCACAAGTGCATGATTTTGATCCTTTAAATTTTATCCCTAAAGTCACCGTTCGAAAAGTTGATAGATTTGTTCATTTCGGCCTTGCTTCAGCAAAAATGGCGATAGAGGATTCAGGTATAAATTTAGAGAGAGAAGATAAGAATCGTATAGGTATAAGTATAGGCTCTGTGTTCGGCGGAGTGTTGTTTCATGAGGAGCAAATCATTACTGGATACCAGAAGGGATTTAACAGAGTAAATATCCTTAGTATCCCAAAAGTAAGTACTAACGCCGTTTCGAGCAATATCTCAATAATGCATGATTTAACCGGTCCGAATTTGGCTATTTCCACTGCATGTGCCTCAGGCACTAATGCTATCGGTCAGGCATTCAGGCTTATCCAGAATAATGATGCAGATGTCATACTTGCCGGTGGAGCCGAGGCCCCTATAACTCCTATAACTTTTAGCGCTTTCTGCAACTTGCAGCTTCTATCTAAAAGGAATGATGTGCCTGAAGAGGCGTGCAGACCTTACGATAAGGAAAGGGACGGCTTTGTCCTTGGAGAGGGGGGAGCAGTTCTCATCCTGGAAGAGTTGTCGCATGCTCTTACAAGAAATGCTTACATTTATGCTGAGATAGCGGGTTACAGCTTTAACTGCGGAGCATATCATATGGTGCTGCCCGAGCCGGAAGGAGTGCAGGCTGCAAAAGTAATGCGAGCAACTCTCAGGGAAGCCGAGATAAAGCCATACGAGATTGATTATATCAGCGCATACGGGAATTCTACCCAACCTAATGATAAGGCCGAAACAAAGACGTTAAAGGCGGTATTTAAAGAACACGCTTACAATGTACCCATCAGCTCTATAAAATCAATGATTGGCCATACCGCTGGGGCCTCTGGTGCTATTGAAACGGTTTCCTGCGTACTGGCGCTGGAGAGTAATCTTATACCGCCGACAATCAACTATAAGCATCCTGATCCGGAATGCGACCTGGATTATGTTCCTAACAAGGCAAGAAGAGCGCGTCTTGATACTGTATTGCTGAATTCTTTTGGGGTGGGCAATAATAATGCCTGCATGGTGCTGAGGAGATTTAATAATAATGAAACATAGGGAAATAGAGGAGAGGGTAAGATACATCTTATCTGAAAGCCTAGATATCCCTCTGGGCCAGATCAAATTATCTACTCTACTTGTTGACGAACTCGGGTTAGACTCCTATGGTATATTGGAGATCACACAGGAAATTGAAGAAGCATTTGATATCAAGCTCATCAAAGAAAGTGCCGTTTTCCCCAAGCTTGTAACCGTAAAAGATGCTGCGGATTACGTTTATAAGAGCATGAGAAATATATCGAAATGATTAAAACCGATTTTGTTTCATACAGAACCCCCTCGGGGCAAACAATCATTGCTGCATGTGATCACATCCCTCCTGCTGATAAAAAAAGGCCTTTTATCATTATTCCTAGCGCATTTGGAGAGACCAAATGTGATTCAGTCGGGCTATCGTATTTTTTAGCTATGAATGGCTTCGATGTCCTGCGCTATGATGGCACAAGCCATCCGGGGGAGAGCGACGGTGATATGTACGATTTCACCTTGAGCGGAGGGAAAAAAGACCTTATAGCGAGCATTGATTTTGTATCGAAGACTTTTCATCCTCCAACAATCGGCATTGTCGCAAAATCCCTATCGTGGAGATACTCCTTGAAAGCCGCTACTGAAGACAGGAGGATCAAATATCTGTTGGGGATAGGCGGGATAGTCAACCTTCAAGCTACTCTTAAGTCCATATACCGGGAGGACCTCGTAGATCTCGTAAAAAGAGGGAAATTCAAAAAAAAGAAGTTCTCTGACATTTTCGGCTATCAAATAAGTGTTAATTTCATGGAAGATGCGATTACTAATAACTATCATAGTATAAGAAGCACTTTGAACGATTTTAGAAAACTTAGGATTCCTACCGGTTATTTCTTTGCTGATAACGATGCATGGGTGGAAATCGAAGATGTTAAAAAGGTCATGAGTAGCGGACATGCAATATCTGGCCTTCACATCATCCGAAATGTCTTGCACCAGATAAACGAAAACCCGTTAGGAGCACTGTGCATATTCAGACAGACGGTGACGAGCTGTAAACAATATCTCAACAAGGAGAGGATCGATCACAAAGATGTAATAAAACCTCCTCTCAGTGTGGAGGCAGCACAAAAGCGCCTCGAAAAAAAGAGATTAAGGACATGTGAGATAATCAAAGAGCAAGAAAGCTTGTTCTGGAAAAAGTACCTGACAAAATATTCGTTTATTGATCATATTCCTGATTTCCGTGCCTATATGGAAGATGTCATAAATATTTTTGGAGGAATAGGCAAAGAGGATATCGTCCTAGATCTCGGCTGTGGACCTGGTTTCTTTGGAACATGGATAATGGAAAAGAATATCGACAATTTCCCGACATATATAGGGGTTGATATTGTTGATGCCGTGTTACAAAGTGCCAAGAAAGGCCATGCAGATATCCTCAAGAAAATGGGAAAACATGAATACCTCAACAAGTTACATTACTTAAGCGGAGATGTAGACTTTTCCAAAAGGCAACATCATAATGGTACCTATATTTGTTTCAAAGAGGGGGTTGCCGATAAAATCTGCTGCAGTCTGCTTATATCCTATTTGCAGTCACCATCCCTTCTTCTAAAAGAGTGCTTCCGAATACTCAAACCTGGCGGAATTCTTGTTGTATCGTCGTTAAAACCCTATGCCGACCTTTCTTTAATCTACCGTAACTTTGTTTCACAAATACGTAAGAAAGCAGATATAGAAAAGGCAAAGAAGCTGCTGAGCAGCGCGGGTATGATAAGGATCAAAGAAAGTCAGGGGCACTATCGCTTTTACAGCGAGAAGCAAATAGCTCTTCTTTTGAGAAAAGCTGGTTTTAAAAATATTCGCTGTATCCGATCTTTTGGCAACCAGGCAAACCTGGCTGTTGCGATAAAATGAGAGGAGTTTAGTGTTACAAATCATTGCGCTTAGCGGGCTTATTAATTTTATCGTATCCTCTTTGTTCGGCTTCTTCGTTTACATCAAGAATACCTCGCGGAGCCTAAACAGAGCATACCTCGCTTACAGCTGGTCTATTGCATTCTGGAGCTATGGTTATTGGCAGTGGTTGATGTCGACTACCAAGCACGACGCTCTTTTTTGGAGCAGGTTTTTTACAGCGGGCTCTATTCTCATTCCCATTTATTACTATTATTTCATCGTTACTTTTTTAAATGTCATTGACCATCAGAAAAAAGGCATTCTTTATATAAGTCATGCTTTCGGATTGCTATTTCTTGTAGCTAATTTCTCACCACTCCTTGTTCGAGATGTCGTACCTAAATTATTTTTTCAATTCTGGCCTGAGCCCGGACCCCTTTACCACTTCTTTCTTATAATGTTTTTCTCCCTTGTGGGATATGCCCTCTTTCTTTTGATTAGAGAATTCAAAAAATCAACAGGGGACAGGCGGAACCATACCAAATATCTCCTATTAGGGAGTGCTATAGGATTCGCAGGTGGTGCAACAAACTTCCCGCTATGGTATAACGTTCCAATCCCTCCCTATGGGAACCCTCTTGTCCTAATCTTTTTCTTGTCATTTACTTACGCAGTTATCCGTTATCGGCTTATCGATATCAACATTGTCATCAAAAAGACAATGGCCTACTCCATTTTAGTAGGAACCCTTACAGGTCTATATGTTGCCCTTGTATTTGCTTTAACGAGTATTGTATCAGAATTTGCAAAGATATCGTCCTTTAAGATCAATCTTCTTTCAGCGTTTATAATCGCACTTCTCTTTACACCTTTGAATAATAGAATTCAGATTATCATAAACAAATTTTTCCACAAGACATCATACAACTATTATACCGTCATCCAAAAGGCAAGCCGTGAGCTCTCGGCAAAAATATATCTGAAAGATATTCAAAAGTTTATTGTTGAGCTCATCGCAGATACCTTGAAGATTAAAGACGCCCATTTCTTATTGGCCGGGGGAAAATATTATGTTACAGTATATCACATGAAATCTAAAGATAAGTCATCTGATGAGAGCACGTACAAGCGGCTGAGAATAAGAAATGATTCCGAACTGATCAGGCTTCTCAAAGACAGGAGGGATATCATCATCAGAGAGGAATTGCCCGGATTCATTGAGTCGGACAGAGCGGAGGCCATTGCAGCAGATATGGCGCCCTTCAGCGGAGAGGCTGCGGCGCCTATAATAAGCGACGGTGAATTGGAGGCAATAATGATACTGGGCGGCAAGCAGTCAGGGGATATCTTCACTGACGAGGATATCAATCTCCTCAGGACTATTTCGAATGAGACGGCCCTGAGCATGAAGACCGCCTCCCTTTATGCGGAAAAGCTTCGTACCGAAAGGCTTGCAACGGTCGGCATGACGGCCACAACGCTTGCGCATGAGATTAAAAATCCCCTCTCATCCATAAAGACCTTCTCCCAGCTTCTGCCTGAAAAATACGCTGACGAGGAATTCAGGGACACGTTCGCAGCGATAGTGCCGGGTGAAATACAGAGGATCGATAACCTGGTAACCGAGCTGCTCACTTTTACCAGGAATGCTCCCTCGTCAAACATGGAAAGGATCGAGATCACCACGCTGATCGAAGATTCCCTGAAACTGTTTTCAGATCAATTCCGGAAGAGCAATGTAAAAGTCATAAAAGACTATTCGGAACCGCTGTACATAAAAGGCGAAAGGGTCAGGATCAAACAGGCCTTGATAAATATACTGTCGAACGGCTGCCAGGCGATGGAAAACGGCGGGGTCCTCAAGATAGCCACCGTATTTGACGATAAGATTAATATCAATATTGAAGACAGCGGTGCGGGGATTCACGAGAAGGACATCGAACGGGTATTCGAGCCTTTCTTCACTACAAAGGCGACGGGCAACGGCCTCGGCCTCACGATCAGCAAGAAGATAATAGAAGATCACGGCGGCAGTATAAGCGTTTCGAGCAGGCAGAACGAAGGCACTGCCTTCACCCTGTCATTCGAGCCCGCAGACGATGTAAAAGAGGACTATAAAGGAGAGCAACCGCTGTTATGGAATTCTTAGCGCTTCTCTGCAAAAGTCCTAAAAGGGCGGAGGCCGTCAAGGACAGTCTGAAGAACTATACTGTCCATGCCATCAGGGACCTTACGGAGCTGGAAGAGTCGCTGATCAATTATACCTTCGACCTGTGCATCGTTGATTCGGACTCCTTCGAGACCTCGCAGATAAACACCGTTATCAGGTTGTTCGGCAGGGAATCGATAGTCCTGCTCACGCATCCGGAATTCGATGCGCAAAGGCTCGAGAGCCTTCCCTTGCAGATCAAAGCCGATAATATGCACCTGGAGCTGCAGCCCATCCTTGAACTGCTGCTCAACAAGAAAAACACCCGCAATCAAAACAACGCGATCCTTCACAGGGAACCTGCCTCCCGGACTCCGGAAAAGCCGCCGGGCGCTTTCGCGAAGAGGGACCTCCCCGGCAGCGATTTCCTTTACAGGCACGTACTGGTCAATTTCGCAAAAGTGCTGACTGCTCATTTTGATATCGACAAGCTGCTGAGCCATTTTATGGAATCGCTTGCGGAGATCGCAAAGGTCAACAAGATATCCATAATGCTCAGGGAAAAGAATGTTTTTGTAATAAAGGCGCAGAAAGGATTGGACCCCTATCTTGCCCGGGAACTCAAGCTCGACTTGAAGAGCACGCTTGTTTACCACCTGGCCCAGCACGGGGGAATCATACAGAGGACGGCCACGGCGGAAAACGTGGACAGGATGAGGATATTCCAGGAAATGGGCCGCCTGCAGTGCATCCTCTCCTTCCCGATGATTTATAAGGGGAGGCTCGAGGGGATAGTGAACATAGGCGAGAAAATTACCGGCGAGCCCTTTTATAACGACGAGCTCGAGGTAATCTATACTCTGTGCAATTATCAGTCCGCCGCGATCAAGGACATCGACCTGTACCACCAGATACAAAGCCAGAAGGATTTTATCAGGAATATACTCTCCAATATGAACAGCGGCGTCATTACCATAGACAAGGATGAAACGATACGCGTCTTCAACCCGAAGGCCTCGGAGATTCTGGGCATCGGATTTGAGGATATTATCGGAAAGGATCTGAGAAATCTTCCCTCTCCCCTCGGGGATATTCTGTATGAGACCATGGTTGACGGGATATTTTACGAAAGGCACGAGGCGCTCCTCCGTCCGAGGAGGATACAACTGGGAATAAACAGCTACAGGCTTGATGACGAGAGGGGGAATGTGGCCGGGGCCGGTATTATCTTCTCCGATATCTCGGATCTCAAGAGATTCGAGGAGGAAAAGAGGAGGGCCGAGAAATTGAGGATGATGCACCTTATCACCGGGCAGATAGCGCACAGCATCAAAAATCCCCTCTCATCGATAATGACTTTTACACAGTTGCTCGAGGAGAAATTCGAGGATATGGAGTTCAGGCAATTCTACAAGACAACGGTCCTGCAATCGGTAGACAGGCTGAACAAGCTTATAAACAAAATCCTTTTCCTGTCCGACTCGCTGGAGTTTGCCGCCGAAGCCCAGGATGTCAACGTGATAATCGAAGAGGTGGGTGAGGCGGTGAACCAGGAGATGCCCGAAGGCGTCAACCTGGTTGTAAACAAACTGGAGAAACCCGCGTTCATCAATGCCGACAGGCCTTTACTTTCAAAGGGGCTTTACTATTTAATAGTATCGTGCGCCGAGAGGCTGCAAAAGGGCGATTCCATAATATTGGAAGCGAACACCATAGGCAACAAGATTTCCCATATCGAGATAGCCGTAACCTGTCCTGATACGCGGTTCATAGAGGGGCCGGTCGGGAGCGCATTAACATTCAGTTCCGAAGCGCCGAGCGAGGACCTGGATGTCGCTTTGATCCAGAAGATAGCCGAGGGGCATAAAGGCAGTTTAATGATAAAGCAGGTTAATGCGGGGAGTTCCGTTGTGATTTCAATCCCAGCGTGCGATATAGCCGGATGACGGTATATAGTGAAGGAGGCCTTATGAATTCCGGCGGCAAAGTTTTGATCATTGACGATGAAATAGGTCCGAGAGAATCTCTCCGGATGATTATCAAGGATAAATACCCGGTTAAGACAGCGCCGAATGCCCTCGAAGGACTGAAACTCCTGTCCGAAGACGATTTCAGCGTTGTCCTCCTTGATTTGAGGATGCCCCACATGGACGGCATCACCGCGCTCCAGGAAATAAAGAGAATATGTCCTGATTCCGAGGTCCTGATAGTGACCGCATATGCCAGTGTCGATACGGCACGGAAGGCAATACAATACGGCGCTTTTGATTACCTGATGAAGCCCTTCGACAGGAATGACGTAATAAAAGTTGTTGAAAGGGGGATGCACAAGCGGAAGAAGGCGAAGGAGCTTAAACAAGAGCATGCCGAATTGAAAGAGCTTATTGATGAGCGCACAAAAGAGCTCATGATAACCGAGCGGATGCGCAAGGAGCTGTTCGAGAACGCCAACGACGGCATCATAATCATGAACACGGATGCGGTCATCCTCGATCTCAATCTGAGGGCATGCGAGCTGATGGGATATGCGAAAGAGGAGTTAAAGGGTGAAAAGATCACCACCTTTGAGGCGGAGGAAAGCAAGTATCTCTGGAAGGACCGGATGGTAAGACTGCTGAACGGGGAGCAATTACTCTTTGAGACCGAGTACTACACGAAAAGCGGGAATAAGGTATCGATTGAAATAAGCGCCAAAGCCATAGAGGTCGATGGCAGAATGACCATTCAGTCGTTTTACCGGGACATAACGGAAAAAAAGCGGCTCCAGGCCCAGTTGTTCCATTCGCAGAAGATGGAGTCGATAGGCACGCTGGCCGGGGGACTGGCCCATGATTTCAATAATATCCTGACCGCTGTTCTCGGCCATGCCGATATGATACTTGCGACCGAGCAGTTGTCAACCGGCGCATTGGAAAGCCTCCAGGTGATAGAATCCTCGGCCCGCCAGGCGTCGCAGGTGGTAGCGCAGCTCCTGAGCTTTGCACGCAGGGGCGGGAATGAATTTAACCCCTTGCGCGTGAATGAGGTCATTGAAAATACGCTGGCTATGGTGTCCAAGCTTATCCTGCCCAGGATCATCATCAAGAAAAAGCTCGATGCAACCATTGTCCCTATCATGGGCAACGCGACACAAATAGGCCAGGTGGTAATGAACCTGGTCATCAACGCACGGGATGCGATGCCCAACGGCGGTGAAATCGACATATCCACGGGTCTTGTCAATGTCAAGCCCGGCAGTCTGCCCAATAGCGGTCTGCAGGGCGGTCCGGGGTTCCATGCCGATATAAAAGAGGGGCAATTCATTGTTATACGCATTTCCGATACGGGGACCGGAATTGCCGAAGAGCACCTGCCTCACATCTTCGAGCCTTTTTACACCACCAAGGAAAAAGGAAAGGGAACAGGGCTCGGCCTCGCTGCCTCGTACGGCATAGTGAAAGACCATGGCGGTGAAATCACCGTTTACAGTAAAGCAGGGTTCGGAACGATAGTTGCCATATATTTACCTGTCCCCAAATAACACAGGGGACTCAGGGGACTGTCCCTATTTACCAACAGTAGGTGGTTTACCACGGACGAAGCAGCAGCGAAGTCGTAGAATAGGGACTGTCCCCTGAGCAAGTGGGGATGGAGCAAGTGTCAAGAGGGCCTTTACTGTATATATACCGGCCATGGTATGCTGATACTATTAAACCAATTTTGAGATGCGTATGAATTTTGATAAGGAAGATTTAAAGAAAATTCCGATGTTTTCCACCTTCAGCGATGACGAGATACAGGAGATCCGGCCCTATTGCGTCAGGGAGGCGGTCAAAAAGAAGCAGGAGATCTTTTCCGAAGGAGACCCCCCTGACTGGTTTTATGTGGTCCTGAGCGGAAAGATCAAGATAACAAAGCTGTCCCACGATGGAAGGGAAATAATCCTGGAGGTGATATCGCCCCGGGACTTCTTCGGCGGCTTCGCCGTCCTGAAAGGGTTCCCCTATCCCGCAAATGCCGTTGCCATGGAAGATGCGGAGGTCCTGAAGATTTCCAGAAGCAACCTGATGAGGGTTATCGACAGGTTCCCCAATATCATGTACGACATAACCTCGAGCCTTGGCGAGAGGATACGGGACTTCCACGATACCCTTAAAAATATAGCCCTCGAAAAGGTGGAGGCACGGATAGCCGCGCTGCTTTTGAAGCTTGCGGACAAAACAGGCGACCGGACGGACGGGGGTGCGGTTGTTATAAACATGAGGCTCACCAAACAGGACATCGCCGAAATGGTCGGGACTACGGTGGAGACCGCCATCAGGGTCATGAGCAAGTTCAAGAGGCTGGGCCTTATCAATGACGAGGGCGGAAAGATCGCAGTCCTGAAGCTGGATACCTTGAAGTCAATCCTGGATCCCGCCTATTAATTTTACTAATTGACACATTGGTTTGTTGAAAAACAATGGAAACTTTAGTTATCCTAAGTGGATTCAGTGTTACCTTTTACATTAACGAAATAAACGAAATAACACAGGGGACTGTCCCTATTTACCAACAGTAGGTGGTTTACCACGGACGAAGCAGAAGCGGAGTCGTAGAATAGGGACTGTCCCCGCGTAGGGGAGGATAGAAATGGCTGAAATGGTTGAGATCAGATGGCACGGCAGGGGAGGTCAGGGCACCGTTACTGCCGCCAAGGTATTTGCCGATGCGTGTTTGAGCGGGGGCAGGCATGTACAGGCGTTTCCCGAGTACGGCCCTGAAAGATCGGGCGCCCCTTTGAGGGCTTATAACAGGGTCAGCTCAAAGGAGCTCAGGATGCACTGCCCTGTTTTAAGGCCGGGCATTGTCGCGGTTGTGGATGCAACCCTGCTTGACAGCATCAACGTCATGGAAGGCGCTCCCGATGACGCCGTCATTGTTGTCAATTCCGCAAAGGACCCCAAAGAGATCAGGGAGAAACTGAAGGCAAAACCGACACAGAAGGTGTTTACGATAGATGCCACCAGGATAGCACTGGAGTGCATCGGACGGCCGCTGCCGAACTCCCCGATGGTAGGGGTGCTGGCAAAGGTATCGGGTCTTATAAGCCTGGACCAGATACTCGAAGATGTAAAAAAGAGCTTCGGGAAAAAGTTTTCCCAGAAGATAATAGACGGCAACCTTGAGGCTGCACGGAAAGGTTACGGGGAGGTAAGGGAAGGATGAAACCCAGGGGATGGAAAGAACTGAAACCGGGCGCCGTGGTTACCGAACCCGGAAGCGCCGAGAAGTTTAAAACAGGCTCGTGGAGAGCCTTTAGACCTCGATGGATTGAGGAGAATTGCATTCAATGCATGTTCTGCTGGGCATACTGTCCCGATATGGCGGTCAGGGCAAAGGACGGCAAGAGGGGCGAGTTCAATTACGACTACTGCAAGGGCTGCGGCATCTGCGCCCTCGAATGTCCCGGAAAGAAAGGCAAGAAGGCAATCGTTATGGAAGAGGAGGGCAAATAATGGCACGAGTTGTTGCGGTTACCGGAAATGAAGCGGTTGCAGAGGCCATGAGGCAGGTAAACCCCGATGTCTGTGCAGCGTACCCCATAACCCCTGCGACGGATATCATGCAGCGGTTTACCGGTTTTGTCTCCAACGGCAAAGTCAAGACCGAAATGGTCCTCGTCGAGAGCGAGCACAGCGCCATGAGCGCCTGTGTCGGAGCATCTGCGGCAGGGGGCAGGGTTGCCACCGCCACTTCATCGCAGGGCCTTGCCCTCATGTGGGAGGAATTGTTTATTGCATCCGGCACCAGGCTGCCCATTATAATGACCCTGGTCAACAGGGCACTCTCCGCGCCGCTCAACATTCACGGCGACCACTCCGACGGCATGGGCGCACGTGACTGCGGCTGGATACAACTCTGGAGCGAAAATGCCCAGGAAGCGTATGACAACATGATACAGTCGTTTCGCATCGCCGAGCACATGGACATAAGAATGCCTGCAATGGTATGCTTGGACGGCTTCATCATAAGCCATTCCATAGAGAGAATGGAGTACCTCGACGATGCTGTCGTAAAGAACTTTATCGGGGAATTCAAGCAGTTGAACCCCCTTCTCGACATAGAGCATCCGGTAAGCTACGGTCCCTTGATACTCACCGATTTATACATGGAATACAGAAGGGCGCATGCTGAAGTCATGTCGAAGGTCTCACAAGTGGTACTGGATGTGGCTCAAGACTTCGAAAAGATTTCGGGCAGGAAGTATGGACTGTTCGAGACCTACCGGCTCGATGATGCTGAAATAGGGCTGGTGATCCTGAACTCTGCGGCAGGCACCTCCAAGGATGCGGTTGATGTCTTCAGGGACAAGGGGATAAAGGCAGGACTCCTGAAGCCGAGATTGTACAGGCCGTTCCCTTACGAAGAGATCGGAGAGGCCTTAAAACACCTCAAAGCCGTCTGCGTACTGGACAGGGCCGATGCCTTCGGCGCCTCGTACGGGCCGCTCTTTATGGATATCGCCTCCGGCATCTATCCGTACAAGGACAGGCCGCTGCTCATCAACAAAATATACGGACTCGGAGGAAGGGACTATATGCCCGAGCACGCCGAGCTCGTACTGGCAGAGCTTGCGGAGGTAGCGAAAACAGGAAGAGTAAAAACCTTCAAAGAATATATAGGAGTGAGGGAGTGATATGGCGACACCACTGAGCTTAAAGGAACTTTCCAAAAAAGAGGTGCGGATTACGGGAGGACACCGTATGTGCTCCGGTTGCGGCGCTCCCATAGTCGTAAAGATGGCGCTGCTCGCGACCGATTATCCGATCGTAGCGTCAAATGCAACCGGTTGCCTTGAGGTTTCCACCTGCATATCCGAATATACCGCATGGAAGATTCCCTGGATACACAACGCCTTTGAGAACGCCGCCGCTACCCTTTCCGGTGTTGAGACCATGTACCGGTCCCTCAAGAAACAGGGCAAGATAGACAAGGACATCAAGTTCATTGCCTTCGGCGGCGACGGCGGGACCTATGATATAGGGTTCCAGAGCCTTTCGGGAGCGATGGAACGCGGACACGACATGCTCTATATCTGCTACGACAACGGCGCATACATGAACACCGGCATACAGCGCTCCAGCGCGACACCGTTCGGCGCCGATACAACCACCTGCCCGGCGGGAAGCGTCGTCCCCGGCAAGCTCCAGCAGAGGAAGGACCTCACCAAGATAATGGCAGCCCACGGCATACCGTACGTTGCGCAGGCATCCCCGAGCCATTGGTCGGATCTGATGAAAAAAGTGAAAAAAGCGCTCGATATAAAGGGCCCGAAATTCATGAATATCATTGCACCCTGTAACCGCGGGTGGAGGTCGAGGACCGATGATGCCATTCTCCTGAGCAGGCTCGCTGTGGAGACCTGCTACTGGCCGCTCTTCGAGATCGAGGACGGGGTCACAAGGGTCACGGTAAAACCCAGGGAGCACAAGCCCCTTGTTGATTTCCTTAAACCGCAAGGCAGGTTCAAGCACCTCTTTGCCCCTGAAAACGAACACCTTCTGAAACAGGCGCAGGACTATGTTGACGCGTACTGGGAAAGGCTCTTGAAGGAAGAGGCATTCTTCGCCCCTAAAGAATAAATCGAGAGTTACAAGCGGTCGGTAATCGTAAAAAGGCCCTTGCAGGAATTGCAGGGGCCTTTTTTAATGTTAGAATTAGGATAGGAGGCACGACAGCTATGTTCAATGGAAGGGTGATCAGGGTTTTACTCATCGAGGACAGCCCCGGTTACGCCCGTTTGATACAGGAGACGCTCAAGGACGCGGAAAGCGTGAATTTTGACCTGGTCCACGTCGGCAGCCTTTCAGACGGGCTTTCACATCTGAATAATAAAAGTACGGATGTCGTCCTGCTTGATTTAAACTTGCCCGACAGTTCGTGGCCCGGCACGTTGCTTGATGTGCTTGCAAAAGCACCCGATGTTCCGGTTGTGGTCCTGACCGGATTTGACAACGCTGAAATGGCTGTCAAGGCCGTACAAAGCGGCGCCCAGGATTACCTCGTCAAGGGGCAGATCGACACGAACCTGCTTATCCGCACCATACGTTATTCCATCGAGCGGCAGCGGATGAAAATGGAGCTGCGGGCCATGTCGCTTACCGATGATCTGACCGGCATATACAACCGCCGGGGTTTCATGACCCTTGCCCAGCAGCAGTTGAAGATGGCCAACCGTATGAGAGTGGGGCTGCTGCTGCTCTTTGCGGACCTGGACGGCATGAAATCGATTAACGACACCTTCGGGCACCTCGAAGGCGACAGGGCATTGGCCGATACCGCCGAGGTCCTTAAAGAGACTTTCCGGGAATCGGATGTCATTGCCCGCATGGGAGGCGATGAATTTGCCGTTATTGCGCTGGAAGAGTCGGAGTTCAGCGATGAGGTTATAATCAGCCGCCTGCAGGAAAATCTCGCCGCCTGCAATGCCGGGAAAAACAGGCCGTACGCGCTGTCCTTAAGTATCGGTATTACTCATTACAGACCTGAAGACCCGTGCAACATTGATGAGCTTCTGGAAAAAGCCGACAAATTGATGTACGAGCAGAAACGCATGAAGAAGCAGAACCGTCCCTAACTGCCGTTCTCGATTGGAGAGGGATTATAAAAGGAATCTTGAGGAAACGGTAAGGGAAAGAACCCGGAAATTACCGGATGCCCTGTCAATGATAAGGGATTTAAGCAATGAGATAAGCTATCGGTTGATCAGAGCTGCTGAATACAGGGGTCTTTGGCGGTTACTATTTTCAGCGCATCCCGTGCGATCTCGATTTTGGCCGGAGCAGCGCCTGCATAATCGCCGTCGATCTGTATAGGCGCGTTCCCTTCCACTTCAATCTCCGCTGCCCTGAAATAACTTATATCTTTAAAGCCAAGGTGAAATCCTTTTACTATTCCCGCTACATATTTGATGAGGGACGATCTGCTCTTTTTGTGCGTTACAAAGACATAAAAATGGGGGTCCGTCAAACTGGCATCAGGCGTGATTTTGAAATTGCCGCCATAACATGATGCCTTGCCGATAATAGCGGTATATCCGGTCAGGACAATAGATGAGGGACGGAAGGCAAGGGGGCCGGAACCCTTGCTCTCATGATTTGCGACCGGTGATCCGTATCCTTTTATCGTTAGCGGTGAAGGATTATACTTCATGACTGTTTCAATGCCGCTTAGTATATAAGCCGCCTTCCCGGTATATTTTTTTATTCTCTCGCTAATACCGAAAACGGTCTCGGCATCAAAGCCGATGCCTGCCATCAGGAGGAAGTAACGGGTAACATTCTCGGTAACGGGCGACAAATCTTCTGTGTCTTTTTTATCTTTTAACCCGTTACTCGTAACTCGTAGCTTGTCACTGTCTTTTAATGTTATTTTCCCAACGTGCACAGTTTGTATGCAGCCGTTCAAAGCAATATGCACAGCTTTATCTATATCTCCGGGTAGGCGCAGTTCTTTTGCGAGTACAGAAGAGGTACCTAACGGCAGTACGGCCATGGGCACATCCGAATGGATCAGGCCGTTAGCCACCTCATTATAGGTGCCGTCGCCGCCTGCGGCCATAACCAGAATCCCCCCCTGCCCCGCTTTTTTAAAGGTGGGGGAATTAGATGCGATCTCCCTGGCAAAGGATTCGGCATCACCCCTCTTGCCGGTGAGCAGAACCCGGACATCGAAGCCCTTGTCCCTGATGATACTTGCCGCCTTTTCTATTTTTTTAAGCGCCCCGCCGCCTGCCGCGGGATTGCCTATTAGAACAATGTTTTTCAAACCACGCTCCTCACGAAGTCCTTGCCTGTATGCAAGAACTATAAACTCCGAGTCCCAAATTCCAAATAACAACTGAAGGGATAGACCTGTTTTGCAATTTGGAATCTGAATTACGGGATTTCAGCGCTCCGATGCTCTTTGGTTCTAATATAAAATCACCGGTGTCTTTTCAAGATAGTCCATCAGTTTTTCAATAGCGGCATCCTCTCTGATAAAGAACACCCTTCCACCATACATCTCCCCATGATTTTTTATGTTCGGTATCCTCAAGTATCCCGATTCCCTCGATGCAATATACCCTGTTGTATAGTCAGGATCGTCGGAGATACAGATCTCCGCTGCTATGCCGGGGCAGGATGCGACTTTCGACGCAAGGACGAGGGCCTCCCCCACTGTCGTAGTATCGAGATTTAACCTTGAAAGCTTTTGGCTCAGCCTCCTGCCGGAGACCCTCTCAATTCCCAGTCCTGAAACCCTTACCCCGCGAATCCTGTCGGGCTCCGCACGCCGACCTGACCTTATCCGTATAAGCGAAGCGCCCCGCATTGAGGTTTCTGCCGTCAGGACCCTCAAGGCAGCGCTGATCGCTTTTGATGAGATGCCGAGGTCCGACAGCGCTTTGAAGATAAGCACGTATGCTTCGTCCGGGGCGTTGCACTCCAGGGTTGTTATAGGCAATAAAGGGATTTTACCAGGCTTTCGGTGCAATGCTTCTATAGTTATTACTATCTCATCCGGCCTGCCCCGCGGATGGCGGAGGGCCCTCCTGGCGTATGCGCTGATAATGCCCGTGATTTCCGTGTCGTCATATATGCCCTCTGCTCCTGAGATGTGCACCCCGGCGGACCCCGGGCTTTGAGTATTGTTCCGGCTCCTGGCCGAAGGTCGCCTCTGAGCTGATCTCGATGCCCTCATTCGTATATTCCACATACTGAGATTATACAGTGTTGCGATATATTTTTTGCAGGGGAACCTTGACGGCTGACAGCTCACGGAGCGGGAGCGCGGAAGCTTTCCTGTAAGCCGGGCTGCGGAGACTTTTTTCAATTGATAATGCAGGGGGACTACCAAAATAAGTATGGATAATATATTATTGAGTTGAGGGAACCCTTAAGCCTGTCAGCGGGTGAGAGGCTCGGTCTGAAAATCAAGAGAGAACCGTAGGGCGGATAATGAAAGACCCAAACAGGGATAAGAGACAGCATGAGCGGGCGCCCCTTGCAGAAGTAGTGACCTTCTCTGTTGTGGGCTCCTTTGACGGGCTCAGGGAGTTCTGGCCTGAGCCTGACAGGGTAGGCACGCTAGTCGACATATCGGAGAACGGCATCGGGCTCATGACCGATACCCTGCTGGAACCGGGCATGCTGCTTGAATTCAACCGGAACAGCAACATCAAGCCATGTGTTGTAATGTGGGCGCTTGATGCGGGAAGCAAGTACAAGGTCGGGCTGAAGTATATATAATCACCACAATACCCCGCCGTAAAGCGTTGCATGCCTCTCACCTCAGGAGTTTATTTTAAAATGCAAAGCCCCGCGCCGTATACATGCCGGTTTTTTTTGAATATCTGATTGCTCCGGGAGAAACAATCAGCCTGAAATGTGGTAAAATGAAACGGTATCAATACGTTGGTGGAAGTATTGCGAAGAGAGGACAGGAGTTCAGATGAAAACAATACGGCTGGCTCTGTGCCAGATCAACACGACCGTCGGCGATCTTAACGGCAATGCCCGAAGGATAATCAAGTGCATCGAAGACGCCGGCGCTTACAATCCCGATATAGTGGCCTTTCCGGAACTTGCCGTTACAGGCTATCCCCCTGAAGACCTCCTCCTGAAGCCCCAATTCATAAGGGACAACATAAGCGCCCTGGGAGAAATTCAGGAAGCTGCGGGCGATTGTGTGGTAATAACCGGTTTCGTAGATAGAAGGGATGATATATATAATGCCGCGGCGATAATCCATAAGGGTGAAATCGTTGATATTTACCATAAGATGCACTTGCCCAATTATGGAGTCTTTGACGAATTCAGGTACTTTCAGGCAGGGATGCGCTATCCCGTCTACCGGATGGATGACGTCCTGTTCGGGGTCAGCATCTGCGAGGACATCTGGTATCCGGAGGGGCCGGGCACGGTGCAGGCATTGGCAGGCGCGGAATTCATCATCAATATAAACGCCTCTCCGTACAACATCGGCAAGTCAGGGTTCAGGGAGAGAATGATCTCCACAAGGGCAAATGACAACAGCGTTATTATTGCATACGTGAATACCGTGGGGGGCCAGGACGAGCTTGTTTTCGACGGGCAAAGCCTTGTGCTGGACCACAACGGCGATATCATTGCCAGGGGAAAGGCATTTGAAGAAGATATGGTCATAGTCGATCTGGACCTCGAAGCGGTATTTATGAAGAGGCTGCACAATCCGCGGAGGAGACAGCAGGCGATGAGTTTAAGAAGAGAGCTGGTGGAGGAAATAGCCCTTGCCCGGGAGCCGGGCAGTCCTGAGTCGCGGACGTCCTTCCCCCGATTCGGCGCTCCCGCGCCTGCCGGCTGTCCTGTTTTTCCCATAGAGGAGGAGGCCTACAAGGCCCTTTCTCTTGGAACAAGGGACTATGTCGGGAAGAACGGTTTCAAAAAGGTCTGTATCGGCCTGAGCGGGGGAGTGGATTCGGCGCTTGTTGCTGCCGTTGCCGTTGATGCCATAGGAAAAGAGAATGTTACGGGTGTTTTTATGCCTTCCCCTTATACGTCGGCGGAGAGCAGGGAAGATGTGCAGGCGCTTTCGGAAACCCTCGGGATAAAAGTGCTCGAGTCGCCTATAAGCACTATTTTTGAGGGATATCTGAAAACGCTGGAACCGAATTTTGAGAATATGCCTCCGGATATTACCGAGGAAAATATACAGGCGCGCATCAGGGGGAACATCCTTATGGCCCTGTCCAATAAGTTCGGGTGGCTTGTCCTGACAACGGGCAATAAATCGGAAATGAGCGTGGGCTATGCAACGCTTTACGGCGATATGGCCGGAGGGTTCGCGGTCATAAAGGACGTGCCTAAAACGCTTGTGTATAGAATATGCCGCTGGAAAAACAGGATGGAAGGCAGGACAGTTATCCCGGAAAGGATATTATCCAAAGAGCCGACAGCGGAATTGAGGCCCAACCAGAAGGACACGGATACCTTGCCGCCCTATGATGTCCTTGATCCTATTCTCAGGGCATATATTGAGGATGACAAGGGCTTTGATGAGATTATCGGCCTCGGCTGCGATGAGGCCCGCGCGAAGAGCATCATCAACATGGTAGACCACAGTGAATATAAGAGAAGACAATCACCTCCGGGAATCAAGATAACACCCCGTGCGTTCGGCAGGGACAGGAGATTTCCGATAACGAACAGGTATAGAAGCTGGTGATGAAGACAGGGGACAGAGCACAGAGAATGGGCGTCGGTCTGGAAAAGAAGGATAGAATAGTCCGTCGTCTTTTCTCTGCCGTCTGTTTTCTGATTCCTGTCATCTGGCTTCTGTCCTTCAATGCCCATGCTGCGGTAACCGATAAAAAACCCGCGCTTCAATTCGGCAGGAATCAGGCTATTCAGCAGGTGAAGCCGAAGAAGCCGGTTAAAATAAAGCTCCACAGAACTGCAAAAGGCGAGTACCAATGGGACATTACCGGGGACAATCCCGATGAGATCGCCAGGGCGGACAAGCGCTTGAGAAAGCTGCTTGAGGTTGAATAAGAAAGTGCCAGTGATGAGTCTCAGTATCGGACAAAGACTTTCTTCAATTTCTTATAACTGACACGAGACATTGACACCGGCGCTATCAAGAGGAGGCATCATGGAGAAATTCACGATCAGAGAGGTGCTTGAACAGGCCGTTCAGACGGAAAGGCTGGGGTACCAGTTCTATACCTCTATGGCCGGCAGGTTCAGGAAAGAAGAAAGGCTTGCAAAGCTGTTCACCACACTTGCCGAAAAGGAATTGAGACATGAAAAGACATACTCTGAATTGAAAGATATGATCGTCGACAGCGAGCCTGCCGGATGGGAGGAGATAGCCCAATACCTGAGGGCCATCGTCGAGTCGGAATTTTTCCTGGGCAAGAATAAGTCCCTTCCGTCCATGGATGGGATAAAGACCGCAGCGGATGCGGTGAATTATGCGCTTGGATTTGAGAAGGAGACCCTCCTTTATTTTTACGGTGTCAGGGATGCCGTAAAGGAAAAGGATGTCGTCGACGAGGTCATCAACGAGGAAAAGAGCCACATCATGTGGCTGAACGCATTCAAGAGCACGCTCACGAAAGGATAGTAACTCGTTACTGTTTTAAGATGCCGGCTGGAAATTTGTATATTGTCTCGACGCCGATAGGCAATCTTGAGGATATAACTCTGAGGGCGCTCAGGGTGCTCAAAGAGGTGGATGCGATTGCCGCAGAGGACACGAGGCACTCCCTCAAGCTGCTGGGCCATTACGGCATATCAAAGCCCCTTATCAGCTATTGGGGCGAGCGGGAAAAGGTCAGGACAGAGGAGGTCATGCAGAGACTCCGCTCGGGTCTCTCGGTGGCCCTTATTTCTGATGCAGGGACTCCCGGCATATCCGATCCCGGCGCCGTTTTGATCAAAACAGCCCTGCAGGAGGGAGTGAAAGTAATCCCGATTCCCGGACCCTCGGCCCTTATCGCCGCCCTGGCCGTATCGGGTCTCTCCACAGAGGAGTTTACCTTCATAGGATTTCTTCCGCCCAGGGCCGCCCGGAGGCGGAAGAGACTTCATGAGTTGCAGCATGAACCCAGAACGCTGATATTCTACGAGGCCCCGCACCGGATAGTCGAGATGCTTTCCGATGTGGGCGAAATATTCGGTGAAAGGACCGCCGTCCTTGCCAAAGAGATAACAAAGATGCACGAGGAGGTTATAAGGGGCGCTGTGGCCGGGATACTCGAAGCCCTTGAGAGCCGGGTTATTGCAGGGGAATACGTACTCATGATAGAGGGAAAAAGCAGAGCGGGCTTGACAGCAGACGAGGCCCTGGAGGAAATTAAGGTCCTGATGAAGAGAGGGAAGGGGCGCAAGGAGGCCGTGAAGATCGTGGCCGAAGAGTACGGGCTCAGCAGGAAAGAACTGTACGACAGGAGTCTCGGATTGAGAGTTGTTTGACGTATGACAAAAATATTGGAGTCGCTGAATATCTCGTCATCTGCCTATGTGAACGCTGCAGTCATAATCCTGGCATTTATCATAGTGGCCAGGATTGCGGACTTCCTCGTTGATAAGGTTATAAGGCGATTCGCGCAATTTACAAAGCCCGAAGTGGGCGGCAGCCTCATAGATATTGTCCACAGGCCGGTCTTTTTTACTATCATACTGTTCGGCATAAGCCTTGCCTTTACCTATCTCAGGCTCTCCGATAAGATCGTATTTTATATCGACGGCAGCCTCTACACCGTTATATCCGTGATATGGATGGTCGCAGCCGTGAAGATAGGAAACATCATTATAGAGAACGCCTTCTTCAAGGTCTCCGATGTTACCGGCCTGGGAAAGGATGTAATTCCCCTTGTCGAAAATGTTTCCAGGCTGGTCGTTGTCCTTGCCGGGTTTATGGTGATACTGTCCTTATGGAAGGTAAACATCGCCCCGATCCTGGCGTCAGCCGGAATTGCCGGTATCGCTGTTGCGCTTGCGGCAAAAGATACGATTGCCAATTTCCTCGGCGGTATAAGCCTGTTCGTTGACAAGCCTTTTAAAATAGGCGACTTTATCGTCCTCGACAGGGGAGAGAGGGGCGAGGTGGTGGCGATAGGGATAAGGAGCACCAAGGTCAGGACCCTGGAAGACATCATGATAACCATCCCGAATGCCGTGATTATAAACACGAAGATAGTCAATGAAAGCGTGCGGACTCACTACCTCAGAATTTGCCTGCCCGCTGCCGTGGCGTATGGAAGCGACATCGATCTTGTGGAAAAGACTATGGTCGATCTCGCCATGCAGAACGAGAATGTTGTCAGCGATCCTGCTCCGAGGGCGCTGTTCACCACATTCGGTGATGCCTCCCTGCATTTCGAGCTTTTATTCTGGATTAAAGAGCCGTACCTGAGGGGCAGGGTCATAGATGAGATGAACAGGGCCATTTACAAGAAATTCAAGGAATACGGCATAGAACTAAAAAGCACCATTCCCGCTGCGGGATGCGCAGCCCTGCAAAGATAGGCCTGATTTAAACCTGCTTGTTAGCAGGGTGTAATCAACAGTTGCATACAACCATTTTTTTCTGCAGGCTTTGAGATGAGATAAACGTTTGTTGTCTCTATCTGTAGCGATCTGATAAACTTTCATATGCTTAGAAACAGTATGTCCGGCCTCGATTCCCTCGAAAAAAAACTCTACCAATTAGTAATCGGCAGGCTTGATGGCGATAATATCCAGAATGAGGATTACCGTAAGAGAATAATAGGGCTCGTCAAGAAAGGCATAGGCGGCTTTATAATTTTCGGCGGTATGAGAAGTGCAATAAAGGGTTTCATAACTGAAATCCAATCCATTGCAGAGATACCCCTGTTCATAGCATCGGATATCGAGAGGGGCGTTGGGCAGCAGATCAAAGGGGCAACCCCGTTCCCCTGCCAGATGGCTGTGGCCGCGGCCATCGACAGGAACAGGCAGGAAGACGCCGGCCTCCTTGAGGATGCAATAAAAGCCGTAGCTGCCGAGGCGCTTGATATCGGAATCAATATGCCCCTCATACCTGTCATGGATGTCAACCTGAACCCCGACAATCCCATTATCTGCACAAGGGCGTTTTCGGACAACCCCCGGGATGTGGCATGGTTCGGTTCAAGATATATAAAAATACTGGAGGCCTCCGGGCTCATAAGCTGCGCAAAGCATTTCCCCGGGCACGGCGACACTTCCATAGACTCGCATATCGCTCTGCCCGTCATCAACAAGTCTGAAAGTGCGCTGATGAATACTGATGTAATGCCGTTTGTCGAGGCCATCAAAACAGGGGCGAGCAGTATCATGATCGGCCATTTGACTGTTCCCGCGCTCGATTCAAGGCCCGCAAGCCTGTCGAAAAAGGTGATTAACGGCCTGCTGAGAGAGAAACTCGGGTTCGGCGGCCTGATACTTACCGATGCATTGAATATGAACGCGCTGAGCGCAACCGGCAATGTCCCCGTCGAATGTATCCGTGCAGGGGCTGATATATTGCTCCATCCTGCTGATGCCGATTTGACCGTCAGGGAGCTTATGGCTGCAGCCGGATCCGGGAAAATAGCGGAGGAACGCATAGATGCCTCACTTCGCCGCATTGCGGAGGTGAAGGCGGGGTTGCAAAGCGCCGGGGCTGCGGAAGCGGACTATTCAGGCCATAAAGAACTGTCATCCCTGATTGCCGGCAGGGCGATTACACTTATAAAAAATAAAGCCGGGCTGATGCCGCTTTCGGACGACGGGACACAGTTGATATTCGCCGGTGACAGGAAATACTTTGAGCACTCCCCGCTGCGGGGTCATTTTAAGGATACCGTTAATCTTGCAGATATAAATGAATTAAGGCAGGGGACGGCGGTATGCGCGGTATTTACCGGCGTTGCCGCGTGGAAAGGCAGTTCGGGGATGGAGAGCACCGAGAGGCAGAAGCTTTCCGGGCTTATAGACGGAGCGAAGAAATCCATCGTAATTTCTTTCGGGAGCCCCTATGTTTTGCGTCATTTTCCGGAAGCTGATATACTGGTTGCCGCTTATGATGCAACCGGGCAGGCCCAGGAGGCTGTGATAAAGCGCCTGCAAGGGGAGGCGGACTTTAAAGGACGGCTTCCTGTCAGGCTTGATGCCCGCGCCCGGACTCACTGAGGAGGAGGTATACTGTGGAGAAGAATACGAACAAAGAGCATGTGAAAAGGCGTTGCAGCCGTTTCGGTAAAATTGCGGCCGACTACGGTTTTATTACTCCCGGTCAATTGAAAGAGGCCCTGGCCGAGCAGGTGGATGATGACCTGATCAATAATCCCCATAGAGTTATAGGAAAGATTTTCCTGGATAAGAACTGGATGACCTACCAGCAAATAGAAATAGTTTTAAAGGCGCTCTTCGTAGAGCATAAGACCTGAAGAACCAAGGGGACTGTCCCTATTTACCAACAGTAGGTGGTTTACCACGGACGGAGTCGAGGGGACTGTCCCTATTTACGGACGGAGTCGTAGAATAGGGACTGTCCCCTGCACGTAAAAGGATATTATGCGCGTTGATATCGCTCCTTATATTCAAGTATTCCGCAGCCGCCGCATTTCCGCAATTATGCTGCTTGGCTTTGCCTCGGGGCTGCCGTTGGCGCTGACCAGCGGCACTCTCCAGGCATGGATGGCCGTGGCAGGGGTGGATTTGCGCACTATCGGCGTTTTTGCGCTTGTCGGGCTTCCCTATACCCTGAAATTCCTCTGGTCTCCGCTTATGGACCGTTTTGTGCCGCCCTGGCTCGGAAGGCGGCGCGGCTGGATAGTGCTCACCCAGTTCGGCCTGATGGCCGGTATAGCGGCTATGGCGTTCAGCTCACCGAACAGCGCACCGTTGCTCCTCGGCACCCTTGCTTTGATAGTTGCCTTTGCTTCCGCATCCCAGGATATTGTGGTCGATGCGTACCGTACCGATGTGCTGCACGAGAAAGAGCGCGGTGTGGGCTCCGCCGTATTCGTTATGGGCTATCGCATTGCGATGCTTGTATCGGGCGCTGTTGCGATGATCCTGTCCGACCGTATAGGCTGGCATAACACCTATCTGTTCATGGCCGCTTTAATGGCAGTAGGGGTTATCACTACGTTGTGGGGGCCGGAGCCTGAGGATGACATAGCTCACCCCGGGAGTCTGCAGGAGGCTGTATGGGGCCCTTTACGGGATTTCTTTTCCCGGCGCGGTGCGGTTGCCATTATGCTTTTAATCATGCTTTATAAACTGGGAGATGCTTATGCCGGGACTATGACTACGGCGTTTCTGATCAGGGGGTTAGGGTTCACGCCTACCGATGTCGGCGCCATCAATAAAGGTCTCGGGCTCATTTCCCTGATTGTGGGCGCGCTGTTCGGGGGCACGCTTATGGTGCGCTTCGGTCTGTTCAAGTCGCTTCTGTTATTCGGGATACTGCAAGCGGGATCTATCCTGTCATTTATGGTTCTCGCATGGGCAGGCAAAAGTTATCCGATGATGATTTTTGCGGTCGCCTTCGAAAACCTGTGCGGCGGCATGGGGACCGCTGCTTTTGTCTCGCTGCTTATGGCATTGTGCAATCACCGCTACAGCGCTACCCAGTATGCGCTCTTGTCGTCAATTGCCGCTTTGGGGCGCATCTTTATTGCGCCTACATCAGGGTACATTGTCAATTATCTTGGCTGGGCCGACTTCTTCATCGTAGCTGCCCTCTCTGCGCTGCCCGGGCTGTGGATGCTCTGGCGGCTGAGAAGCGAGATCACTGCTTTGAAAAACAGCACCGGTTAAGAGCTGCTTTATTCCGGCCTTAATACGATGATCCCCGGCTTGCCGGCTATGTAACTCTTAAAATCCTGATCGATGACTTTCCTGTGCTCTTTTGCTGACGAGGCATGCCTGAGACAGGTTTCTTCACCATGTCTTATGAAAATTCCTGCGTGGGAGACATCAAGGCCCTGTGCCATTGAATAAATCCCGATATAATCTCCGGTCTTGATTTTATCTGCAACCGACCTGTCAATCGCATCGGAAGGGATATATCCGATCTCCCTCTGCCTGGACCGGATTCCCTCAAGGTAGCATGTCCCATCCTCTTTTTTGTTCAGTTCCTTGTGCGCTGTTGCCGCTTTTCGCCCGCCGAGCTGTCCGGTAACGTCACGCACAAAGCCTGAATTGAATTCAGCCCAATCGGTAAAGAAATGATTCCTGTTCGTAAAGACGACCTCTCCTGATCGATACCGCACCTTTTTTAAAATCTCTTTGAATTCGGGAAATGACGCTGACAGCCGCATGGCCTCAACATAATCGATGAAGGTAAAGCAATCGATTCCCCCAAGGTTCATGACAAGCTCTTCCCGCCTGTTTATAGCGCCGGTAAGCGTTGATTCCTTGTAATCAATGCCCAGAAAATGCTTTGAAATAAAGTCTATCCGCTCGCCTGCTTCCCGGATTTCGGACGCTTCGCGGAGGATATGATCCAGCTTATCTTCAGTCCATCCGCCTAAAATGATCGTCTCGCGCTCCATAAAATACGATACCCTTTTAGAGCCGGCTATGGCAAATTGAGCATAACCCAGGGGACTGTCCCTATTTACGGACGGAGTCGTAGAATAGGGACTGTTCCCTGCACGCACGATATGAGGCGTTTTTTCACGCTTATTCTCTGTGTTATCATACATCCATGAGGGTGATCGACATCCATACCCACGGCATTGCCGGCTATGATACGCGGACTACAGATGCCGTGCATATACTCAGGATTGCCGAAATACACGGCTCTCAGGGCGTTTCGGAAATAATCCCCACCATATATCCTGCTGCCATTAAAGTAATGCGTGAAAATATGGCAGTGGTCAGGGAGGCGATGGAACGCCAGAAAGACAGTAACAAGTTACAAGTTACAAGTAACGAGTTAAAGAATAAGAAAGAATCCGAAAACTCGTTACTCGTTACTCGTCACTCGTCACTTATAGCCGGCGTTCACCTCGAGGGCCCTTTCCTGAATTTCTCGAAATGCGGCGCCCTGAACTCGATGACATTTCTTGAGCCCACTGAATACCACTTGAAAGAGCTTATAGAAGGTTTTGAAGATATGGTGAAGATAATCACCATCGCGCCTGAGCTGAACGGGGCTCCGGGGCTTATCAGGAAGATAACCGATAGGGGCATCATCGCCAGTATGGGGCATTCGGACGCAACGCACGCCGAAGCAGAAGCCGGCTTTCATGCAGGTGCAAAAGGCATAACGCATATCTTCAACGCGATGCGCGGTTTCCACCACAGGGAGCCCGGCATAGCGGGCTTCGGGCTTATGAACAAGGATATCTATATCGAAGTTATTGCGGATCCCCATCACCTGCATCCCAAAACGCTTGAGCTGATCTTCGAAACAAAGAAGGCTGAACGCATTATTATCATTTCCGATACCGTGAAGGAAACAACGCCGTTTACAAAGGGACAGGGCGTAACCGATATCCACGGAAGTCTCCTGGGAGGCAGCATGACGGTCTCCGAAGCCTCTGTAATGCTCATTGAGGCGGGGTTTGACAGGGATGTTGTAATGAAGTGCATTACGGAGAATCCTGAAAGATACATGGAAGCAGTAACGAGTGACAAGTAAAAACATGACAGGTAAAAATATGAAAGACAAGAGCTCCTTTTTTCGCAATAAATATTTTGTTTTTAACCCGTTACTTTTAACTCGTTGCTTGTCGCTGTTTTCAGGTTTGCTCGTTGCTTGTTACTCGTTGCTGCTTTCGGGTTGCGCCATAAACCCGGTAACCGGGCAGAGGGAGTTAATGCTCGTATCCGAGGCGCAGGAAGTGGCGCTGGGGAAGGAGCTTTATCCTAATGCCCTCTGGGGCGCGGAGGGCGGCGGCGGTGAGTATAGGGACGAGAGGCTGAGGTCTTATTTAAGAGATATCATTTTCAGGATACACGGCGTGTCCCACAGGCCCAACCTTCCCGTGTCTTTCGCGATCCAGAACAGCTCGACTCCCAATGCATGGGCAATACCCGGCTATGTCGTCATCACGCGGGGATTGCTTGCAGCGCTTGACAGCGAGGCCGAATTCGCCTTTGTTATGGGACATGAGATGGGGCATGTATCAGCGCGGCATTCTGCTGAGCAGATGACTTCGTCCATGCTGATGCAGGTGGGATTGGCAGGTCTTGGTGTCGGCCTCGGCGGTAAAAGTTATTCAGACGCGGCGCTCAATCTCGGTTCAATCGGGGGCAGCCTTGTGCTCCTGAAATACAGCAGGACCCATGAGCTTGAAGCGGACAGGCTTGGGGTTCTCTATATGACAAGGCTCGGGTACGATCCGTGGAATGCCGTCAGCGCTCACAGGAACCTTGAACGGGTCTCGCAGGAATATCTTAAATCGCTGGGCAAGGACCCGCATGAAAAGAGTCTTTTTGAGGATTTGCTTTCGACCCATCCCAGGACATCGGTGAGGATCGGGGAGATTGAGCATATAATCAGAAATACACCGCCCGCTCCGGTGTCGGGTGACGGGAAGTACAGAGAACGGTTCCAGGACATGATTGCAGGGCTGAAGAAGGTCAACGAGGTCTATTCCGGTTATTTTGATAAAGCGGCGCAGGCGTTTCAAAAGAACAATCTCGAAGAGGCCGACTCCCTCGTATCCAAGGCCATAAGCGTGAACCAGGACCAGCCCCCCTTTTATGCCCTGAAAGGCTTTATACTGCTGAAGAAGAAGGACTACTCCGGGGCTGAAAGTAACTTTAACCGTGCGCTCAACCTCGATGGCGCCTATGAGCCTTCATTGCGGGGATTGGGAGCTGTCCGGTATTCGAGAGGGGACTATAACGAAAGCATAAGGATCCTGAAGCACAGCCTCACGCTTTTTCCGCAGGATGTGCTCTCTCATTATTTCCTGGGTATGAGTTATTTCAAGACAGGGGACTACAGTCAGGCAGTCCGGTATTTGAAGCCGTTCGCGGAAGCGCAGCCGCAGCACCCCGAGATACACGCTGTGCTGGGGATGTCTTATGAGCAGATGCATGATGCCTATTCAGCATACAACGAATACATAAGACAGCTTAAGGTAGCTCCTGATAACGAGATGGGAAGATATGCCGCTTCACGGGCGCTTTTTTTGAGATATATACTGGAAGGTAATCAGAAGAGGAGGTCAGAATGACAATATACCGGCATTTTTGCTAAACTTTCATGCCATGCTGCTTCAGCAACTGATAAACGGTCTTACCCTTGGCAGTGTTTACGCCATCATAGCACTGGGATATACCATGGTATACGGGATTCTTGAGCTTATAAATTTTGCCCACGGCGAGATTTACATGCTCGGCGCTTATCTCGGCATTATCTTTCTCGGCATTTTTACCGCCATGGGTTTGACAGCGGCAAACTTTCCCCTTGCGCTGATATTGACCGTTCTTATTACGGTTTTTTTCTGCTCGGCCTACGGGTTCACCATGGAAAAAGTGGCGTACAAGCCTTTACGCAATGCGCCGAGATTGAGTCCCCTCATAAGCGCCATCGGGGTCTCCATTTTCCTCCAGAACTATGTGATGCTTACGCAGGGGGCCACGGATAAGGTCTTCCCCTACAGGTACGGCGAAGCACATGTGCATTTCCTGAACGTTGAAATGACCTATCTGCAGGTGATGATAATCGCGACCTCGGCCCTGCTGATGCTGGCCCTGCATTTGTTCCGGAAAACGCGCATGGGCAAGGCAATGAGGGCTACTGCGCAGGACAAGACCATGGCCGCCCTTGTCGGAATCAACGTGGACGGTATCATATCGCTGACCTTTGTCATAGGGGCGGGGCTTGCAGCGGTGGCTGGAATAATGGTCGCCTCCTATTACGGCATTGTAAATTACTTCATAGGCTATGTAGCAGGAATTAAAGCATTCACGGCTGCTGTCCTCGGCGGTATCGGGAGCATACCCGGCGCAATGCTGGGGGGAATACTCCTTGGGCTGATTGAAAGCCTCGGCGCGGCGTATATCTCGAGCGAATACAAGGATGTCTACGCATTTGTCATGCTCCTGATTATCCTGCTTATACGGCCATCCGGCATCCTGGGAAGGCATACGGAGGAAAAGGTTTGAAGGGTGGGGTTCAGGAGCCTGTGCACGAGCTCAGGAGCAGGCCCCGGGGGATAGGCGGATCCATAAAACAATCGGCAAGCTCCCGCCCGGTACTTATTGCAGCATGGGCAGCCCTGTTATTTCTGCCGTTTAAGGGTATAATGCCTGCGCTGACATTGTTTATAATCATTGTTGCCGGACTGCCGGCCCTTCAATTAGCGCGAAAGCCCTGGAGCGCAGGCTTCCGCACTGCCGCACTAAAATCCCTTCCGCGCTTCCCGCTGCGAGTCTTCGCTGAGAGCCGCTTCGGCCGCTCTTCTGCCCTTCCGCTCTTATTCATCATTCTTCTCGTCCTTCCCTTTACCTTGCGGGACTATTATATGGACGTGCTGGTCATGTCGGGCATTTATGTGCTCCTCGCCCTCGGGCTTAACGTCATAGTAGGATTCACAGGGCTCCTTAACCTGGGGTTTGCGGCGTTCTATGCAATTGGAGCATATACCTACGCGCTTCTCAATACGAAGCTGGGCCTCGGCTTCTGGCCGTCCCTGCCGCTGTCTGCCGGGGCAGCCGCATTAAGCGGCCTGCTGCTCGCTTTCCCGGCCTTGCGGTTGAAAGGCGATTACCTTGCCATTGTGACGCTCGGTTTTGGGGAGATCCTCCGCATTGTGTTGAACAACTGGGATAGCTTTACGAACGGCCCGAACGGGATATCGGGAATTACGCCTCCGTTCCTGTTCGGGGTCTCTCTGGGAAGCCTGAAATATTATTACTATCTCGTCCTTTTGATCGTACTGGTAGCCGTACCGGTGATGAAGCGGGTCGAGGCATCAAGGATAGGAAGGGCGTGGCTGGCGATAAAAGAGAACGAGATAGCGGCCTCCTCCATGGGCATAAACACTACACGGTACAAGTTGTACGCCTTTGCCTTCGGTACCTTCTGGGCCGGAATAGCGGGAATACTTTTCGCTGCAAAGATGCGCTTTGTATCCCCTGAGAGTTTCACCTTCATGGAATCGGTCCTGATCCTGAGCATGGTCATACTCGGGGGGCTCGGGAATATTTACGGGGCTGCAGCCGGCGCAGTTATCCTCGTGGTGCTGCCCGAGGCGTTGAGGGAGGTCCAGTCATACAGGATGTTGATCCTGGGAATCGGTCTTGTCCTGCTCATGATATTCAGACCGCAGGGATTATTAAGCAGAAATAAAATATTAAAGAGTAGAAAGCAAAATTAAGGGATTCCGCAATTTTACATTTTTATTTTTTGCCTTTTGAATTTACCCGGAGGGGACTGTGTATATCTTGGAGGTCAGGGAGCTGACAAAACATTTCGGGGGCATAAAGGCTATCGAGGCGGTGAGCTTTAAGGCGCAGGAGGGGGCGATAATCAGTATAATCGGTCCTAACGGCGCTGGGAAAACCACCCTGTTCAACTGTCTTACGGGCATGACAAAACCCACCGGGGGCAGCATTCATTTTATGGACCGCGAGATATCAAAACTTCCGCCTCACGAGGTTTCTGAACTGGGCCTTGCGCGGACATTTCAGAATATCAGGCTGTTTTCGGAGATGACCGTTTTGGAAAACGTCATGGTTGCACAGCATGCACGGATGAAGTACGGTCTGATGAGCGCGATCCTGCGCAGCGGTAATTTCAGGAACAAGGAGCAGGTCATCAGGGAAAAGGTATTTGAGTACCTTGAGCTCCTGGGGCTCGAGGATTATGCCGGCACGCTTTCGGGCAGCCTCCCGTACGGCAGCCAGAGGAGGCTTGAGATAGCCAGGGCCCTGGCAACCGAGCCGAAGATCGTGCTCCTCGACGAGCCGACCGCCGGGATGAATCCCGTGGAGACCCTGGAAGTAATGGAGTTGATAAAAAAGATAAAGGGTTTGGGCAAGACGGTGATGCTGATCGAACACGATATGAATCTGGTCATGGGAATATCGGAGTGGATCATTGTCCTGGACCACGGGGTCAGGATCGCGGAGGGCCTTCCTGAAGAGGTCAGGAACGATCCCCTGGTAATAGAAGCGTACCTGGGAAGGGAAACGGCGCACTGAGTAAGGGGACAGTCCCTATTTACGGACGAAGTCGTAGAATAGGGACTGTCCCAACACTGTTCGGCATAGCACTTGCTTGTCTTGTACGAAATTAACAAAAGGTCTCTACGTGTGCAGGAAAAAGGAATACCCCGGAAAAGATGAAATGAGCGATAAGAGGAAGAGACGAAAAATGGGCGCACCACTTCCTTTGCGCCTCAAAGGATTGAGTGCCCCTATCCCCTTACAAAATGTTCTTTTTTGCTTCGGCCTCTTTGA
>JAMCVZ010000022.1 GCA_023476565.1 Nitrospirota bacterium | reverse complement strand
ACCGGCCCGCTATGGATAAAAGAAATCTAGTTAATAATAAAGTTTCTGCCTATCCAGCCAATTAATCCAAGAATTACTGAAATGAGCGTCAATCCAAGAATATCAATATAGAATTCTCCCTTAGATGTGCTTTTTCTCTCAAACGCAAAATCTTTTTCCCTCTCAAACGTAAAAGTCTTCTCTCTCATTGTTCCTCCATAGTATAGGTAAAACCATTTTATATATTATAACAAAAACTATAATGTTATTTTATAGCATCAAACATCATATTGTTTTGTAACATGAAAAACTATATGGGAAGGGTAGTGCGGTCAGTTGAAATCTTTTGAGTCTTTGTATCTCATCGGACAAGCGCATTGTCCCGAAGTTTGCTAATGCAGTAATCCATGATGCCATAGCATCAGGTACGACAGCAGCCAGGAGTCCGTCCCCTGGGATTGCATCAATTCCATTATTTTTAAACCATGTAATGGTAGCAGCTTTTGGAGCGGGTCCCTGGCCGCTCACGCTTACAACCCGGCATTCGTCGGCAAGATAGATGAGTATCGGCGCTTCGCCTCCGATACCGTAGAGATACGGTTCAAGCACAGCCAGTGCAAACCCCATTGCGACTCCTGCATCTATGGCGTTGCCGCCGCTTTCCATGATGTGCAGCCCGATGCGGCTGGCGAGGTAGTGTCCGCTTGTAACCATCCCATGTATCCCCATGATAACAGGACGTGTTGTGAAATCAGTTGGACGAGGGCCTGATAAAGTACTGAGAATATCTTTGGCGTCGGTGGTAGCCATAAGCAACCTCTTTGAGCAAATATGTTTTTATAATAGAAGCTGTGCGTCTGCTTGTCAATTAATATTACAGCAATGAGAGATCAGCAAAAATGGGGACTCTGAAATATCCGTAACCTCAGGGGACTGTCCCCGGCGCGTTCAAATTTGAAATTTAGACTTTAATTTTTCCATTCATCTCAGATATAATGAGCCATATTTGAGCGGTTCAGGGAGGAAAAGGATAAAGGGTATAATGAGAAAGAAAAATCTGTTACTCATTGTTATCATTGCAGTAATTGTTCTTGCCGGGGGCGCCAGCGCATTTTCATTCCTTATAAGATCAGGAGGCGACGGGCACAAGAAAGAGGCTGTTCAGGAGAATGTGATTATCTCTCTGGAGCCTTTTATCGTCAATCTCTATGATCCGCAGAAATTAAGATACCTGAAAATGTCCTTACAGCTTGAACTTGCAAAAACCCCTGAAGCTGAATATGCCAAAACAAGAATTCCTCAAATTAAGGACGCCGTTATTATGCTCCTTACGAGCAAATCAGCCGAAGCACTGCAATCTCCGGAAGGAAAACTGCTATTCAAGGATGAAGTGACCCTGGCGGCCGGACAGATAGTCGGAGAGAATATTGTAAAGAACGTCTATATTACGGATTTTATGATGCAGTAAAGGGATTTGTACCTGAAGGAACTGAAAGGCGGGTCATCACGGCCCGCCTTTTTATTTATTTGTTTGCTTTCGCTGCCGCAGTCTCTTTGGCCTCTGCGGGAGCTGTCATGGCTTCTACAAGATAGCCGAGGGCCGTTCCTGCTATTGAACCGACAACGATGCATACCGATGCGATACAGACGATACCGAGGACGGTCCCCACAGCGATTGCCATCCTTACGATAACGGTAGGCTCTACAGGCCCGCCCATGAGGTGCTTTATTACTACCAATGAACCGTAACTGCCGAAGTAAAAGCCTGGAATAAGCCCGAAGATTAAAAATGCTATTCCGCCTAATGCCGCCCCGATCTTTGTCCCCATTTTTACCATTTCTTTTCTCGGTTTCATGATATTTTTCCTTTATATACTCCTTTTTTTGCCATGTCTCCTGTTTTCATTTTCTTTTCCTCCTTTTCGTTTCTTGCTTATGATATTGTGATATCGCAGATTCCATGCCAGTGCAGAAAGTCTTGACAATCAAGACTTTCCAAAGGCAATACTTTTGCACATCTGCAAAAGGAGCAGGGCGGCATTGCAAACATGCAAATAAAAGTTATAAACTTCTTCAATTGTTTGTTCCGGTGCGTTCAGGAATCCATGTTGAGAGAGTTCGATCGATAACGTGAAGGGATTAATCAAAAAGATATTCGGCGGAAAGAAAGAGGCGGGCCCCGCCGTCGCCGAACTATTGGGCGGATTATCTGAAGAATACACGGTCTTCAGCTCGATGATTTACGACAACAGCGAGATAGGCTACGTTGTATTCAGCAGAAGACAGGGATTGTTCGTCATAAACACCAGAAAAGACAAAGGCGAGATTACGTACAACGGCTCGCACCTCCTCATCAATAAGAAACCGAAATCCGATCCGATAAAGAAGGCCCTGAAAGACACGTTCTGGCTGAGGGCCACCATCAAGGAGCGTACGGGCATAGACGTGCCTATAACGCCTCTCGTCATCTTTGAGAATGCACGGGTGAAAGTAGGCGGGCCCATAATCGGGGTAAACGCGCTTGAGAGCAATAATCTCATAGATACCATCACTCAGGCGCCTGAGAAAAAGGCCCTTGAAGACGGCGTGGTGATGCTCCTGCGCGAGTTGCACGGCACCTATACGATTAATTACATATCATCTGTCTGACTGCCCTCGCCTCCTCCCACATTCACCGCCGCGGCCCTCCTTGACAACGCGCCCAAAGACTGTTAAATGGTTAGTATGGATCGGAACACAAGGAGGTGCACCATGGCAGAGAAGATAGTCACGAGTTCAGTGAGCACATCGATATGGAAATCAGGCTGAACGGAGATCTTACCTCCGAAGAGCGCGAAAAGCTCTTTGCCGCCTCCCGGCAGTGCCCTGTCCACAAGATGCTCAAGAGCGGCATCGAGATGCATTCGTTCCTGGCAGGTGCGGCCAATATAAAGAGATAAGCGATATCCCGCACAGTACAAACCCATTCTTTTTAGATATTCTCCAGGATAGCCTTTGATATTTTTATGAAGCACACGCCCTCAGGCATTTTGCAGTTTCTTGCCTTTTTCTGGCCCACAGCATCTTTCGGTAATTTTATCACCGCCAGCTTGCTGCGCGCCTCGTTCAGCAGGTGCAGCACATCAGCGGGAAGGGCCTTTATTTCTGCTGCCTGACTGCATTCCAGCTCCGCAAGACCTTCCTGTATCCTTGCCGTCGTATTTGCAAACGCCTTGCAGACACCGCATAAGGGGTCTGTCTGCTGGCCTTCGAGCACATGGGAAACATAGTGGTAATATCTTATCCGGTTGATCAACTGTGACATGAAACCCTCCCTTTACACTATCTTAAGAAAGTGAGCGCTTTCTTTTCAAGATAAATGCGGAACGGTTCAATCGATCCCCGTGAGTGAAAAGATCTACATGGGAACACCGACTTATAACACTGTAAATATTTCAGGAATTTTTGTCGAAGATTTTTACATCAAAAGCTGCATTCCTGAGCATTCTGTAAGGATTTCCAACAAAATCAAACGGCTGTTATTCTGGATGGAAATTACACCTTGGTCGGTTTCAGCTTTCCTTCGATAGCCTTGCAAAGCTCCGCCACACGCCGCCCCAGCTTGTGTGCATCATCCTTCGTCTCATCGGTAGGAGTTCCTACACAGGCAACGCCATAGTGCCCTGAGGCACTCATGGGGTCGCCCACAACGATCATGCCGTAGATCATCATGCACTGGAGAATGGACATGATGGTGGTCTCCTTTCCTCCTGTTTGGTACCCGCCTGTGGCGAATGCCGCGCCGACCTTGTTTTCCATATGCCTGCGCGTGCTGATGAACTCGTCGAACACTCTCTTGAGGTCAGCAGCCATGACTCCGAAATACACGGGTGAGCCTGCGATGATTCCCGCTGATCCAAGGAAGTCCTCTTTCGTTACTTCCTGCGATGAACGCACTATTGCGTGCACTCCTGCGCCCTCAACTCCCAGTGCCACTGCCTCGGCAAGCTTTCCGGTGGAACCGCCCTTTGTGTAATAGAGTACCAGAACCTGCATAGTAACCCTCCTTTTGCTCATGTATATGTTTAAATAATATCACAGGTAATGCGGAGGATTACTTTTTCTTTTTCGCCTTTTTCCGACACTCCGGCAATGTAGCCCATAAGCACTCGCCTCCGAAATCTTCACAGCTCCTGCGAAAGGTTCAAAAAGGCGTTCCTGAACTATTTCGCATCCCGGTGCAAATGCCGGCGGCGGTTTTCCCGTGAATAGCATCCATTTTGTTTCAGTTGACAACACGCAGGGGCTTGATAAAATTAATATATACTCGAAAAGATATCTCGGGGTCCTAACCAGTTATGCCGATTATGCAAGGAGGTAATGCAGATGCCGACAGGAACAGTGAAATGGTTCAGCGAAGCAAAAGGGTTTGGGTTTATCACCAGCGAAGACGGACAGGATGTCTTTGTGCACCATTCGGAAATCAAGGGCGATGGCGGGTTCAAATCCCTGTCAGAGGGCGACAAGGTCACCTTTGATATTGAGAGGGGACCCAAAGGCCTCAAGGCGGTCCATGTAGAAAAGCTGAAAAAGTGAGGCGAAATCACATTCTGTTACAAACCATGTGGCATTATGGAAGGGTCAGTGCTTTTTTCCCCTCATTAAGAACACCCCCTCAGTTATTCCCTTCCGGCCTTTTTGTTTTTGCCGGCCTGTCCGCTTGTCTTTTCGGACGGCTGTTCTTGCCGGTGCTTGTCCTCCTGGCTCCGTAAGGGCGCTCTCCTGAGCGTCTTTGCTGCGGCTGTCTTGAAGACGACTGAAAATGTCTTTTTCCGTGGGAGGCGGTCCGCGCAGGCTGTTTGTAGTCCGTTACAACAAGGTGGTCTTCCACCGGGACGACCGGGATTTTCTCTTTGATATACTTCTCTATGTCCTCAAGGGCATACACGTACTCTTCGCAGGCGAAGCTTATGGCCTTGCCTTCCGCGCCTGCCCTGGCGGTCCTGCCGATGCGGTGGACGTAGTCTTCGCTGTCCTGGGGCAGATCATAATTGATCACATGGGTGACTGCCTCGATGTGGAGTCCGCGGCTGGCCACATCCGTTGCCACCAGCACGTGAAGGGTCCCTGCCTTGAAACGGGAAAGGATATCGGTGCGCTTCACCTGGGGAATGTCGCCGGTTATGGCGGCTGCATCTATACCGTTTGCCCTGAGCAGTCTCTCTATCCGCTCAGCCGTGACCTTCATGTTTACAAAGATCAGGATGCGGCCGGCGTGCTCGCGCCGTAAAATCCCCAGCAGCAGGCCCGGCTTTTCCGACATCCCCACATGGTAGAGCTCCTGCTCGATCTTCTTCACGGTGATCTGTTCGGGCGTGATGGAGACCTTTTCAGGGAGGTTCATGTATTCATAGCAAAGCTCCATGACACGGTAGGACAGGGTTGCGGAAAAGAGCATGGACTGCCGTTTGGTATAGGGAGACATCCTCCGCAACAGGAAGCGGAGATCCTTGATGAACCCCATGTCGAACATGCGGTCGGCCTCGTCGATCACAAGGAATTCGGTCTTTTTAAGGCTGTAGACATCCTGTTTCAGGTAATCGATAAGGCGGCCCGGAGTGCCGATGAGCATGTCGGCCCCCTCCCTGAGTGCGGAGCGCTGTTTTTTGTAGTCCATTCCCCCGAATACGGGAATGATCTTAAATCCGGTGAACTGGCCGATGACGAGGGCTTCAGCATGTATCTGCGCCACAAGCTCGCGCGTCGGGGCAATGACAAGGGCGCGAGGCGAAGGTCCCGGCTTCGGCGCCGGCTGCGTGATCATGCGTGAGAAGACAGCAATCAGAAAAGCGGCCGTCTTCCCTGTGCCTGTCTGGGCCTGTGCGGCTATGTCTTTGCCGCTCAGCGCATCGGGCAGTGTTGCTGCCTGTACCGGCGTGCATTGCAGGAAACCGGCGGCTTTGATACCTTTCAGAACGGCTTCCGGAATTTTCAAATCATCGAACAGCATCTATTACTATAACTTAAAAGCGCCTGTAAAGGACATGATTGCCCCGGGGTACATGGCTTGTCTGCACGAAAATGCGGGGGCTTACAAAGTTTCCACCCCCGCCGTGTTGCCTTGATTTGTGGTCGCCGATGACAAAGAAGTTCGGAAATCATCCTCGAACTCCGGCTCCTCAAGCGACACAGCCTCCACCTTGCCGGCACCTATTACACGCGCAGGAGCGAGCAGTTGACCGTTGCGAATAAAAAGGCGTGATCCGGGGCAAGTCAAATGCCGGCTCGCCGGACATGCGTACTGGAATTCAGCCGGTTCAGCTTAAAGCCGCAAGCCCCCGCAAAGAAGTAAAAATAAAATAGACCGCGATCAACAAAAGCAGGATGCCGAACCCCAGATTCAACTTCCTTAACCTCTCCTCCGGAATGAATCTCTTTACCCAATAGAGGAAAAGGGAGAGCATGACAAGATAGGAGGCGAGCCCCAGACTGCCCGCAGCGAGAAATACTCCGGCCACTTTAAAATTGAACTCATGTATCAGACCGATGTCCTTGAATAGCTGCACGGCTGAAAGCCACCAGAGTATCATCATGGGGTTTGCCACTGAAAGAGATATGCCGCCGATAAACGCCCATCTCTTTTTTTTCAGATGCCGGGCGCTGAAGTCGAGTGGTTGTTTTTCCAGGCTGTGCTTTATGGCGACCACGCTGAGGACAAGCAGGAGCAAGCCGCCGATACCCCGGAATACGGCCATTACCCGGTTCCCTTCCAGAAAAGGCGCTATGCCGAAAAAGGCGATCGCCCCGTAAAGGATATCCACGCAAAAAGCGCCCAGGACAATCATGAGGGATGATTTCAGATGGCCGTTGATAGATCGTCGCACAGTTTCTATCTGTACAGGGCCGGCGGGTATCGCAGCGATGAAACCCATAAGGAAAGCTGCTATGACAAAGAGTATAAATTCCATATATTAAATTATAGCCCGGAAAAGCGGGGAATGACCTTACCCGATAAACAGGATGTCGTCCACCTGTACGAGGGTTGCGCCTTCCTCTATGGCGATTCCGAAAGCATGGGATATGCTCATGGAAAGGTGGGGCAGGCTGAATCCTTTCCGCACGGACCCGGTGGCCGTATCATCAGGGCTCCTGTCCGATTTCATGGTAGCGCGGCTCAGGCGCTTCATAATGGCGGTTGTGTCTTTTACCGGCATCCGGGTATGGTAATATCAGGGGAGCAATAATTTCAAGTGAGATCAGCGCTTCTTCACATTTTCTTCAAAATTTTATTTTATGCTGATCCCGGTAAAAAGCACTAGGTGGGGAGGTTATATGAGAGAAAGGGATATTTTCGAAGCGATGATAGATAAAGGGATGAGGCTCGGGGCGCTTACCGTGAACGAAATAACCGATGTGTTTATAGCGGAATTCTTCTCGCTGGACGAGTTGGAGGAGCTTATCAGGCGGTTACAGGGCTTCGGGATCAGGATCGTCTACGAACTCTCTTAGGGCGGCCGGTAACTGCTCCTGCTTTACTTCCAGTTGAAAATGCCCGGGAGGTTCGAAAAATCATCGGTCCAGACCGGTCCGTGCGGCATCCCTGCATGCAGGTGAAGAGAGGGGGATCGGTTGCAATGCGCTTTATTGCGGGATCGATCTCATAGAAGGTGAAGTGCCGGCCGGGGATGTGAGTTTAAAAATGACTGGTGGAAGAAATGATCCGCTTATTACCACCAGGGTGGTAGCCGGTTTCTCCAAAACGGATCATTCCACCAGTAAGGGGCGTAGGGCGCTGTGTATGGAGGATAATAAAAAGGCGAATAGGGTCCATAGGGATAGCCGTAATACGGGCCACCCATATAGTACTGCCGCTCTTCCGGCCACAGGTAAATCTGCTTTATCCCGAAAACAGGATAAATATAATCTGCCTGATCCAACTTGCCGCGCTGCACCCCCGTGAATTCTCCGGCCACGGTAATTTCCCTTCCCTTGCGGTAAATTTCCGGATCCAGATATCCGGCGCTTCCGGGGAAGAGCGCCAGGAACCTGCCGTCCGCGTACTCCCTGCCTTTCAGATAACCCAGGGAATTGACCGGAATGTAGACCGCCTCGATCAACGAGCCCCTTTCCGTGTTTTTGGCGCTCACAATGAGTCCGCCCAAAATGTAGAGTTTCCCCTGAGATTGAATGGGGTTTTCCCTGAGCTGATCCAGGGAGAATTCCCTGGTTCCGGCCTGCATAAGGTCTTTCCTCAGCACCGGGGCGCAGGAAACAACGATTAGAAGGAAGAGCACGGAGGACAGCAGATAATAAAAAGATATTTTACGCTTTATCATGGGAGCTATCCTTTTATTTCGGTGATATGTTCCTCTGAAGGAGTGCCGTCTCTTACTTAACTTTTACACCATCTCCAGTGCCTTGTCAAGTTTTTGGCCCATCTTACTTCTCCGGCCATATCCTCGCAAAAGGGCGAAAAGATGGAGTGCGGTTGCCGCTGTTTTTTTTCTAAAAAAGAGGTGGTATAATTTTAATAATGAGAACGAAGGTACATATCAGAGCAGGGATTTTCGTGGTTATCGTGTTTTCACTGTTCGCGACAGGCTGCGCTTTCCAACTCAGGCAGACAGCATGGACGGAATCCGCACGTCCGGAAGAGATCACCGGGACCTATACGCTCATACTCTACGGGAACAGCTACCTCAACGACATAGAAACCGTTGCTATTCTTGATAAAGAGGGAGACCGGTATACGATCGAGCCGTATGCGCCTGATTTCGATTACAGGGTGGTAAAAGGTGTACCGGCGAAAAGGGCCCTCGAGCAGGCGTACCGGTTCCTCAAAAGCGGGAACTCCGCATATTACAGTGCTCAGCTCAGCCGGATCGTGGATGAAAAGGGTGCTGTCATCGGTTATGAATTAAGGCCGCTCTACGAGCCGTTTGTCTACGGCCTCGCCGACGTCCTCGACACCAATTACTGGATCAAGGACAATAAAGTCTTCGCCAGGATAAAGATCAAACCGTTTATTGAAAGGGAGCTTTTCAGTACAGGAGGTCGCGAGAAAAGTTTAGACTATGGCGGTTCTCATTTTATGATGCGCTTCCGCATAACCTTAAACGGATACGGCGCAAGTATGACCGCAACCACCAGTATCCATACGATATCCCACCTGACAACTGCTATTTCCCCGTATGCGAATGCCCTGCAGATATTTACCACGTGATAGAGGGGCATGAAGAAAGCTATCCTGGTAACAAGCGGCGGCATGGCGTCCAGAGGAAAGAATATCCCCGAGAAGAGGAACATCGGGGTCATCAGAAGGGTATAGAAATAATTGAAGTAATCGATTCCCTTCACCTTTGCCGCAACGATAACGGAAAGCCCCGAAAAGATCAGCCCGCTTACAAAGATGACCGGTATCGTGAGTATCACCAGGGGAGAGTACACGAGACCGAAGGCTGAAATTACGATTATAATGGTTGTCCCGTAAATCACGCTCTTTGAGGCCCCCCACATCAGCTCGCCGGCAACGAGATCGTCGATACCGACCGGTGTGGCGAGGATCGCGTCGAATGTCTTCTGGAAGGTCATCCTGATGAATGTACCGTACGTGCATTCATAGATCGCGGCAAACATGGATGAGGAGGCGATGATTCCGGGGGCTATGAAGTTGATATAGGGGACGCCTTTGATCTCTTTCACGAAAGCTCCGAGCCCGAGACCCAGTGCCGCCAGGTAGAGTATCGGCTCCGCGAAATTCAGGGCAAAGCTGGATTTGTAAAGTTTTGTATAAACGGTAAAGTGTCTTTGCCAGACCCGGAATGCCCTTTTAACCTTCAAGGGACCTCCCGGTGAGCTTCAGATAAACGTCTTCCAGGCTTCCCCCATGTATGCTCGTCAGTCTTGACGGCGAATCGGTGATTACGATCTTTCCTGAATCCATTATCGCCACCCTGTCGCAGAGGTTTTCAGCCTCTTCCATGTAATGGGTCGTGAGGATGAGGGTAGTGTTCTTCGATTTCAGGTAATTCAATTTATCCCAGACCGCGTGCCTGCTGTGCGGGTCGAGGCCGGTAGTCGGTTCATCGAGTATCAGGAGCTCGGGGTTGTTTATAAGCGACCGCGCAAGGAGGAGCCTGTGCTTCATTCCCCCTGAAAGATGCTCTATCTTGACGCGGGCCTTTTCCCTGAGCTCGACAAAGTCGAGAAGCTCCCACGCGAGGGGGGTTGAATCCTTTCTCATGATATCGAAATACCGTGCATAGACTATCAGGTTCTCGAACACCGAGAGGTCGGGATCGAGATTATTGTCCTGGGGCATGACCCCGAGCCGCGCTTTTATCTCGCCCGGGTGTGCGGTCACATCCATGCCGAAGACTTTCACTTCGCCCGCGGTCGGGGGCATGTAGCAGTGGACGATGCGCATGGCGGTTGTCTTTCCTGCGCCGTTGGGGCCGAGAAAGCCGAAGCATTCGCCCTGCTGAATTTCGAAGTCTATATTATCGACCGCCCGCAGTGAGTCGTATTCTTTTACCAACCCTTTTGCTGTGACAATAGCCATACCAACTAAATTATAACCGATATTAAGAAGTGCAAAATTTAAAATGAAAAATTCAGAATTAAGGAACTCCACAATTTCAAATTTTTATCTTTGCCTTTTGCATTGTTATTTTTCCTATATCTTTCAGCCCCCTAAGAAAGGGTTTTTTTCAGTCTAATCAATATGTTAAAATACAGGACAACACAGAGAGAGAGGAAAGGTTTCATATGCCATTGACTAAGACGTCGATCAGTATAGAAGAAGAGATGAAAGTAAGCTACCTCGATTACGCGATGAGCGTAATCATAGGCAGGGCTCTGCCCGAGGTGCGGGACGGGCTGAAGCCTGTCCAGAGGAGAATCCTGTACGCAATGTTCAGAGAGGGTCTCCTCCCAGGTAAAAAATATTCGAAAAGCGCCGGTGTCGTGGGCGAAGTCCTGAAGAAGTACCATCCCCACGGCGATTCCGCTGTTTATGACGCCATGGTGAGACTGGCACAGGACTTCAACATGAGATACCAGCTCGTGGATGGCCAGGGTAATTTCGGCTCCGTAGACGGCGATCCGGCTGCGGCATACCGGTACACAGAGGCGCGGCTTGCAAAGATAGCGGAAGAGCTGCTTGCCGATATAGACAAGGAGACCGTGGATTTTACGCCTAACTTTGATGAGACCACGGAGGAACCCGTTGTTATGCCCACAAGGGTTCCCAACCTCCTTATCAACGGCTCGGCGGGAATCGCGGTCGGAATGGCCACTAACATCCCCCCCCATAATCTCGGCGAGGTGGTGGACGGCCTTGTCATGCTCCTTGATAACCCCGAAGTCACCATCCAGGATCTGATGGCCGTCATCAAGGGCCCTGATTTTCCGACAGGTGCGATCATTCACGGCACAGAGGGGATTGTCAACGCCTATACCAACGGCAGGGGCCTGATAAAAGTAAGGGCAAAAGCGCGCATAGAGAAAGAGACCCGGGGCGATAGCATCATAATCACCGAGCTTCCCTATCAGGTCAACAAGGCGCGGCTTATCGAAAAGATAGCGGAGCTGGTGCGCGAAAAACGCATCGAAGGCCTTTCCGATATAAGGGACGAATCCGACAGGGACGGTATCAGGGTGGTCCTGGAAGTAAAGCGCGGAGAGGTCGCCCAGATAATACTGAACAACCTCTACAAGCATACCCAGATGGAATCCACCTTCGGCGTTATCATGCTCGCCCTTGTCGGCGGCCAGCCGCACATCCTTAATCTCAAGAGAATGCTCAAGCTCTTCCTGCAGCACAGGAGAGACGTAATAATGCGCAGGACGAGGTTCGAATTAAGGAAGGCCGAGGAAAGGGCCCATATCCTGGAAGGATTGAAGATCGCCCTCGATCACCTCGACGAGATCATCAGCCTCATCAGGAGATCAAAGAACCCCGAAGAGGCAAAGACCGGCTTGATAACGAACTATCCGCTGTCGGAACTCCAGGCCCAGGCGATCCTGGAGATGAGACTCCAGAGATTGACCGGTCTCGAACGAGACAAGATCATAAAGGATTACACGGAGACCCTGAAGGAAATAAAAAGACTGAAGGAGATCCTCGGGAGCGAGGCGCTCGTATCCAAAATCATCAAAGAAGAGCTGCTTGAGGTCAGGGGTAAATACGCGGATGAAAGAAGGACCGAGATCACGGCCGCTGCCGCTGATCTGACCATAGAGGACCTTATTACCGAAGAGGAGATGGTGATAACCGTTTCCCATAACGGCTATATCAAGAGGAACCCGCTTTCCATATACAGGAGCCAGAGGCGCGGGGGCAAAGGCCTCACCGGAATGGAGACAAGGGAAGAGGATTATGTCGAACAGCTCTTTATCGCCTCCACCCATGATTACATGCTCTTCTTCAGTAATCTGGGCAGGCTTTACTGGCTCAAGATTTACCAGATACCCGAGGCGGGACGGGCGGCAAAAGGAAAAGCCCTTGTCAATCTCCTGTCCCTCTCCGAAGGAGAGAGGATAACCACTGCCATAAACGTAAAGGACTTCAAGGAAGGTTATCTGGTAATGTTCACCAAGGCGGGTATCGTCAAAAAGACAAAGCTCGAAGAATACAGCAACCCGAGGGCCAAAGGCATTATTGCCGTAACTCTGGACAACGGCGATGAGCTGATCGCCGTCAGGCGGACCGACGGCGAAAACGATATAATCATAGGCACGAAAAAAGGTCTTTCCGCGCGGTTTAAAGAGGACGACGTCAGGTCTGTCGGAAGGACGGCACGGGGGGTCATCGGCATCAGGCTCTCAAAAGCAGACGAAGTTGTTTCCGCGAACGTGGTCGAGGAAAGGACAACCCTCCTTACCGTTACGGAGAAGGGCCTCGGCAAGAGGACGAAGATCGAGGAATACCCTGTTCACGGCCGCGGCGGCAAAGGCGTTATCTCGATAAAGGTCGTGGAAAGAGGCGGGAACGCCGTGGGTCTCCTGCAGGTAAAGGACGAAGACGAGGTAGTCCTGATCACAAACGGCGGTAAATTGATACGGACCGTTGCAGGTAAAATCTCGGTATTGGGCAGGAATACCCAGGGCGTCAAGCTCATGGATCTCGACGGTGAAGACAAAATCGTGAGCATCGGGAGGGTTGTGGAGGACTAGTGTGGTGTTTCATAAATACATGGAATAAGTCTGTCATTCGGCAGCGAAGCGAAGAAGCTTGCCCTCGCAATGACGTATAACACCGAGGGGACAGTCCCTATTCTACGACTCCGCTCCGCTTCGTCCGTAAATAGGGACAGTCCCCTGACACGAATAACGGTGGAGGAGGATTATGAGGAACGCTGAACTGTGGGTTTTTATTTTCCTTCTCGGGCTTCTCGGCCTTAACTGGCCGATTATCGAAATATTCCATATCGATGTAATCATGTACTTGTTCGTATTCTGGCTTCTCTTTATCGGCCTGGTTGCGTATGCCGCGCATAAAAGCGGCATGGACCGGAAGCCGGGAAACACGGAAGCCCGGAAGCCCGGAAGTCCCGTGAAAAAAGAATTGACTTCCGCGCTTCCTATCTCCCGGGCTTAGGGTATGTTTGCACCGTATAATCTCTTTATCATCGTGCTCTGCTATCTCCTGCTCCTCTTTGTCGTTGCGTATTACGCGGAGCGGAAGGAGAGGTCAGGCAAGAGCATAATCAATAACCCCTATATCTATTCGCTCTCCCTCGCGGTTTACTGCTCGTCCTGGACATTTTACGGCAGTGTCGGCAAAGCGGCCACTTCAGGACTCTCTTTTCTCACCGTATATCTGGGGCCTACCCTTATGGCAGCTTTATGGATGGTCGTTCTCAAGAAGGTAGTAAGTATTGTGAAAGCAAACAGGATTACGACTATATCCGACTTCATTGGTTCACGGTACGGTAAATCCCTTTCCCTTTCAGCGCTTGTCACCATTGTGGCTGTAGCCGGCATTATTCCCTATCTCGGGCTCCAGATAAAAGCGATCATCAGCACGTTCGTGATCATCTCGGGAGATGCTTCTTTCCATCAAACCTCTTTCCAGAAGGTTTTCTGGGGGCCTGCTGCAGGGCTCTTCATCACCCTCATACTCGGCATATTCGCGATTATCTTCGGAGCGCGGCGGCTCGATTCATCCGAGAGGCACGGGGGTCTTGTCTTTGCGATCGCCTTTGAATCCATAGTCAAGCTGGTTGCGTTCCTTCTGGTCGGCATATTCGTGACCTTCGGCCTTTTCAAGGGGTTCGGCGATATATTCAGCAAAATAAAGGATTCGGAATATTCGGTGCTCCTTTTCCTCGGCCCAGGGACCGGAACGGATTATTCCGAATGGCTGGCCCTCCTCTTTCTTTCGATGATGGCGATAATGTTTCTGCCGAGGCAGTTCCAGATGGCTGTTGTCGAAAATTACGACGAGGCCCATATAACCAAGGCCGCATGGCTTTTTCCGCTCTACCTTTTCCTGATAAATATTTTCGTGCTGCCCATAGCGTTCGGCGGGCTCCTCCTGGGAGGAACGGCAAATGGAGCGGATTATCTTGTCCTCACCTTGCCCCTGGAACACGGCGCCAAGTATCTGTCCCTTTTTGCCTTTATCGGGGGCTTTTCCGCGGCAACGGGCATGATTATCGTTGAGACTTTGGCATTGAGCACCATGGTGATGAACAGCATCATCATGCCGTCCCTCATCAATTTCCATGAGTACCCGGACTTTCCGACCGTTGTTTTGAATATAAAGAGGATCGTTATTCTCGGCGTTGTCTTTCTCGGCTATCTTTTCGCAGTGTCCATCGGTGAATTTTACAGCCTTGTGGATATCGGCCTGAAATCTTTCGAGGCGGTCAGCCTTTTTGCCCCTGCCTTTTTCCTCGGCCTTTACTGGAAAAAAGGCGCCAGGGCCGGCGCCATTGCGGGCCTCGGCGCGGGCTTTGCCATATGGTTTTATACACTCATCCTGCCTGCCCTGATCAAAGCGGGCATTGTAAAAGAGATCGGCCTTGTCGCCCTCCTGACCGGCTCGGAAATGCTCAACCCGCACCGCCTTTTCGGGATCGAGGGACTCGGCAAATGGGGGAGCTCCCTTTTCTGGAGCATGCTCTTTAACGTTGTGTTTTATATCGGCGTATCCGTATTCAAGAAACAGTCGAAAGAGGAGGAAATGCAGTCTCTCGTGTTTGTGGAATCATACGAGGGGGTGAAAGGGCTCGAGCACGGCGGCTCGTATACTGCCGGCGATATTGAAGATATCCTTACTCAGTACCTGGGCAAGGTGGAGGCGCGGGAAGCGATCCTGAACTTTTTGAGGAGGAAGGGCAAAGGGTGGGCCGAACTGACGCATAAGGAGCTCTTCGAGCTGAGGAACGAGGCGGAGGCCGTACTTGCCGGCGCAATCGGCATCTCCATGGCGGCGATCATTTTCGAGAACAAACTTGTCCTGACCGAAAGGGAAAGGGGAGAACTTTCAGAGTCCGTCAAGCATATAACGGAAAGCCTCCGGTTTTCCCGGCGGGAACTCGCTGAGGCCAACAGGGAGCTCTCCTATCTCAAGGAATTCAGCGAAAACATCATCGAGAGCGCGCCGATCGGCATCGCTACGGTCGATTCCCTCCTGAGGGTCAACTATTGGAATAAGGGGATGGAGCTGATCAGCGGCATAAGAAAGACCGAGGCGTTCAATACCTCCATAATTCTTCTGCTCCCCTGGATACCGGGGAGTATCCTCCTACGGAATGAGCAATGCGAGGCCACGTTCGAAACGCCCGGCCGCCTGACATTCAAGATAAATATAAGTCCGTTTAAAGATCCCTCGGGAGGCTATGTCGTTATCCTTGAGGACATAACTGAAAAGAAAAAAATGGAGGAGCAGTTGCTGCAGGCATCGAAACTCGCGAGCATCGGCAAGCTGACCGCGGGCATATCCCACGAGATCGGGAACCCCCTTGCATCGATCTCGTCGCTTGTGCAGGAACTGAATGCGCTGAACATGGAATCCAGGGAGGACCGTGAATTTACCGGCGAATCCCTGAAGACCATCAACAGCAACATAGAAAGGATCGCCAGGATAGTCCGGAGCCTCGGGGACTTCGCGAGGGTATCGTCAACGGAAAAGAAGGTCTCGAATATTTCGGAAATACTCGACCGCACCGTCAACCTGGTGAAGTACGACAAGAGATTCAAGAATGTCCGGTTTACCACCGAGATAGGGGATATACCGCCGGTGCTGGTCAATCCGGACCAGATACAGCAGGTCTTCCTGAACCTCATGCTCAACGCGCTTGATGCAATGCCGAACGGCGGCACGTTTACCATTTCCATGAGGAGGAACGGCGCATCCATAGAAGTGATCTTCAGCGATACCGGCGCAGGCATCGCTGAATCCGTGATGGACAGGATCTTTGATCCGTTCTTTACCACGAAGCCGCTGGGCAAGGGCACGGGGCTGGGCCTGAGTATTTGTTATGGTATAATCAAGGAGCATAACGGGGCGATTACGGTAAAGAGCAACAAGGGGGAGGGGACGACGTTTTCCATAAGCCTTCCCGTGGAGCATAATGGCTGAAAAATTGCTCATAGTCGAAGATGAAGACACCCTCTGCGAATCCCTGAAAAGAGTATTTGCAAAGGAGGGATACGAAGTGGATATCGCCGGCAGCGCGGAATCGGCTTTCGGACTTCTCAAAGAAAAGACTTACGATCTCATCATCACCGATATCATCCTCCCCGGCATCAGCGGCATTGAGCTCCTGACGCGGTATAAAGAGCAGAACCCCGGTCAGAAAGTCGTCATCATGACGGCCTATGCCTCGCTGGAAACAGCGGTTGAAGCCATCAAAGCCGGCGCCTGCGACTTTATCGTAAAACCGTTGATGCACGATGAAATGAAGCGGGTCGTCAGGAAGGCCCTGGGGAAAAGCGGTCATTGATTCTCGATGATGTTATAGAGTTCCTCAAAAAAACACCTCCGTTCACACTCCTGGATGATACCGCTCTGAAAGCTGCTGCGAGCAGCGTTTCGATGGAATTCCATCCCGCGGGCCATACCATACTGCAGCAGGACGGGCCTGCCCCTGGGCACCTGGGCATTATCAGGAGTGGCGAGGTAAAGGTCTTTCTCAAGACCGGCGAGGGTGAGGAAGTCCTCATCGATTATTTGAAAGAGAGTGATTCATTCGGCCTGCTTTCCCTGTTGGGCGGCGACATCTCAAGAGACAATGCGGTGGCAATCGAGGATACCGTATGTTATTTAATCGGCAAGGAGACGGTCTTCAGGCTGATAGAGGCCAATGCTGCATTCTCAGCCTTCTACCTCAGGTCCTTTGTTCAAAAAATCCTTGATATGTTGTACAGGGAGATGCATGACAGGAGCATGCTGTACGGCGGCGGGGATAAAATGCTCTTTACCGTTACTCTGAATGACCTCATATCGGGCAAGGCAATAACAGCACCCCAGGATATACCGATCAGAGAGGCGGCGGAGAGGATGTCGAAAAATAAAATAAGTTCCCTTGTCCTGCTCGACCCGGACGGGTTTCCGGCGGGGATCATTACGGACAGGGACCTCAGGGACAAGGTGGTGGCAAAAGGCAGGGACATAGCGGACCCGGTGAGCGCCATCATGAGCGTCACCCTGATAAAATCCGAGGCGCGGGATTACTGTTTCGAGGCCCTTCTCAAGATGATCCGGTACAACATTCACCACGTGCTTGTGGTGAACAGGGGGGACATCAGGGGCATAATAACCAATCACGATCTGATGCTGATGCAGGGCGTGTCCCCTCTTTCCATCGCCCGTGAGATAGAGGGCCAGAGGACCATAGACGGACTTGTTCCGGTATCGAAAAAAATAAACAGGATAATAACAATACTCATAAAAGAGGGGGCACGGGCGAGCAATATCACGAGGATAATAACCGAGATAAACGACAGGCTCCTCAGAAAGATTCTTGAGATTACGGAAAGAAAGTCCGGACAGCCCCCGGTCCCCTACTGCTGGATTGTTTTCGGCAGCGAAGGAAGAAAGGAGCAGACCTTCAAGACGGACCAGGACAACGCGATCATTTACGAGGACCCCGCGGCAGGAGAAGAGGAGGAGGTCGAGAGATATTTTTCGGATTTTACTCTCTGCATGAAAGACGCCCTTGTAAAGTGCGGGTTCCCGGTGTGCGCCGCCGGTTACATGGCGGGCAATCCCCGGTGGCGACGGCCGTTAAAAGCATGGAAGGGATATTTCTCCGCATGGATAAGCGAGCCGGTCCCCGGGGCGATGCTCCTATCTCTTATCTTCTTCGATTTCAGACCGGTATACGGCGCTTTTACCCTCTCTGAAAGACTGAGGGCGTATCTCGGCCATGTGCTGAAAAATCAGAACATGTTTCTCGCAAACATGGCGGATGGAATTGCAAAACAAAAACTGCCCCTCGGCGCCTTCAGAACGCTTGTCGTTGAAAAGAGCGGCAGGCATAAAGACAGGATCGATATAAAAATAAACGGGCTGAGCTACATCGTCGACATAGCACGGTTGTTTGCACTTGAGACGGGAGTATATAATACTTCGACTATTGAGAGATTAAGGGAATCGAGGGACAGGCAGCGCATAGCCATGGAATTCTGCAGCGAGCTTGAGCAGGCATTCGAGTTCTTTATGACCCTCAGGCTCAGGCGCCAGTTCGGGCAGATGCTGGCCGGGGCTGAGCCTGATAACTTTATTAACCCGAAAGAACTGAGCATCCTTGAGAAGAAAACCCTCGAAGAATCTTTTAAGATCATTGCGAAGGTGCAGGATTCCATCAGAAAGCGCTACAGTACCTGGAGCTGATGCATTAAACTGGATAGAGAATAAAAAAACTGAGGACTTCATCAGGAAAATGAATTCAGATGATTATCATGGTATGTATGTGAGGGAGGCCGTCTGATATGGCCGAGAGACTGCTTATCGTAGAAGATGAAGAAGCGCTCTGCGCATCCCTGAAAAGGGTCCTTGCGAAGGAAGGCTACGGCATAGATACCGCTGGCAGCGCCGAAGAAGCGCTCGAACTTATTGGGAACGGGCTCTATGACCTGATAATAACCGACATCATCCTCCCGGGCATGGACGGAATAGAGTTTCTGAAAAAGATAAGGGAAATGCTTCCCGGCCAGATGCTGATAGTAATGACTGCGTATGCCTCTCTGGAAACCGCTGTTGAAGCGCTCAGGGCAGGCGCTTATGATTATGTGGTGAAACCCATAATCCATGAGGAAATAAAGCAGATTGTCAGAAACGCCCTCAATCAGAAGGCCCTTCAAAGGGAAAACCTCTTCCTCAAAAAGCAGCTCGAGAGGCACTACGATTTCAGCAGAATAATCGGAAACAGCCCTGCAATACAAAGGATAATCAAAGAGGTGAAGAAGATCGCTGAGGCGAGGAGCAATGTGCTCATACTCGGGGAGACGGGGACCGGGAAGGAGCTCATTGCCCGGGCGATACATTTCAACAGCAGCAGGGCTGAAAAGCCCTTTATTCCCATTAACTGCAGCGCCATTCCCGAAAACCTGCTCGAGTCGGAGCTCTTCGGGCATGTAAGGGGCGCATTTACCGGGGCCGTTGTCTCAAAGAAGGGGCTCTTTGAAGAGGCCAACGGCGGGACCGTCTTCCTCGATGAAATCGGAGACCTTGGCATGGGCCTCCAGTCAAAGCTCCTCAGAGTGCTTGAAGACCACCAGATAAGGCCTGTAGGCGGGACGCAGAGCATCAATATCGATATCCGTTTTATTGCCGCCACAAACAAGGATATTGAAAGCGCAATAAGAGAGGGCAGGTTCAGAGAGGACCTTTTCTATCGCATAAATATCATCACTATAAAGCTCCCGCCGCTCAGGGATAGAAGAGAGGATATAGAGCTCCTGATCAGGCATTTTATCCTGAAATATTCGAATGAGCTGGGTAAAACAGTAAAAGATGTGGACGATGAGACCTTGAAAATCCTTATCGAATACCGGTGGCCCGGCAATATCAGGGAGCTTCAGAATATAATCGAACGGACGATCCTCATAGCGGATGACGATATCATCAGGATAGAGCACCTGCCCGAATGCCTGCAGAAAGAGGAGGCGTTTCTGCAGGACGTTTTCGACAGGAAGCTTTCCATCGAGGAGTACACAAAGGCAGTTATCATGAAATATCAGGCTGAATTTACCGAACAGCAGCTTGCCGGTATGCTGGGCATTACGAGAAAATCCCTTTGGGAAAAAAGAAAGCGCTGGGGCCTCAGCAGATGACACGGACAACAGGGGGGCCGGCGCTATGAGCAAGGTGCTCATAGTGGATGACGAAGAAAGAGTAAGGCTTGCCTTCTGTGAGAGCCTGAAATACGAGGGCAATAAGGCGAAGGCGGCCTTGCTGCTCAAGATAGATTATACAACGCTCCGCAGAAAGATGAAGCACTATAGTATTTTGCCAGGATAGGTAGAGAGGTGCTTGACGCATGAGCCATATGCTGAAATAACAGTTCACTCCTGATTGTCGACGATACCCCCCTATATGTCCGGGACTCTGTCTCATCCCTGCCGGAGGATTTCGGATACCAGGTCTTTGCCTGCTAAAAAAAGCCATTCTTATGTTACTTTATGTAACGCCTCCGGCATGATATTACTATAAGTTACAAAAATATGATTCGCCTGCTTTCTCTTGAGCCTCTAAAGTATTTGATTTATAAAGATAATATTTACCTGGGATTTGGCATTTTATTTGCTATTGCATCCTCCTCGAGGCAAGGGAAAGAAATGAGGATATATGCTTCTCGAAGAGGTTCTTACATTTCTTAAAACTGTACCGCCGTTCCAGTTTTTGGATGATGCCGGACTGAAGTCCGTTGCTGGTAGCTTATCAATGGAATTCTATCCGAAGGATACGGTTATTTTGAGACAGAACGGCCCGGCAAGCAACGCCCTCAGGATAATAAAAAAGGGTGGAGTAAAAATTTCCATTGAATCGGGCAACGGTGAGGACGTTGTTATAGATTACCGTGGTGAAGGGGAGACCTTCGGCCTGGTATCCATAATGAGCAAAGAGAAGCAAAAGACCACCATTGTCGCTATCGACGATACTATCTGTTATATGATAGACAAGGGGAATGTCCATAAGCTCATCGACTCGTACCCGGTGCTCACCGAGTATTTTCTGCAGTCCCATTTCACAAAATACATGGCTAAGACGTATGGGGAGATGCGCGATAAAAGCCTGTTTTACGGCAGCAGCGATCATATCCTGTTTACGACCCAGGTCGGTGAGATTGCCGCCAAAGAGGTCATAACCGCAAACGATGAGACCCCTGTACAGGAGGCGGCCCAACTCATGTCAAAGGAGCGGATAAGCTCGCTGGTAATCATAGATGACAGCGGTTTTCCGGTAGGGATCGTTACCGACAGGGACCTCAGGGAGAAGGTGGTTTCAAAAGGCCGGGATGTGCTCGAGCCTGTAAGAAATATCATGTCCCTTCCCCTCATACGGGTGGATGCACGGGACTATTGCTTTGAGGCGGTTCTTAAGATGCTCAAATACAATATCCATCATGTGCTTGTCATCAAGGACGGAGCCCTTAAGGGCGTGATAACCAACCATGATCTTATGATGCTTCAGGGGAGGACTCCCCTGTCATTTGCAAAGGATATCGAAAACCAGCAGGCGATCGACGGCCTGATCCCTGTCTCGAGGAAAATAAACAAGATAATAGGGTTCCTCCTGAAAGAAGGAGCCAAGGCAGGCAATATTACCAAAATCATCACCGAACTGAACGATAGGCTGGTGAGAAAGGTGCTCGAAATTGCCGAGAGGAAATTCGGCCGGCCGCCTGTACCTTATTGCTGGATCGCCTTAGGGAGCGAGGGGCGCAAGGAACAGACCTTCAGGACGGACCAGGACAATGCGATTATATACGCTGACACGGATTACGCGGAATTGGAAAACAGCGCTAAAAAATACTTCTCCGCCTTCGCAGGATTTGTGAAAGAAAGTCTTTTGAAATGCGGGTTCCCCCCATGCCCGGCGGATTACATGGCGAGCAACCCCCCGTGGTGCCAGCCCCTGAAGGTCTGGAAGAAATATTTCTCGGTCTGGATATCCACACCAACGCCCGATGCGGTGCTGAACTCTTTGATATTCTTCGATTTCAGGCCCCTGTACGGCGAAACCGGCCTCGCTGAAGAGCTCAGGGATTCCCTCAACTCCATGCTTGAGGGAGAAAAGGTCTTTCTCGGCTACCTTGCCAACATGATTACAAAGAACACGCCGCCCATAGGCTTCTTCAAATCGTTTGTCGTTGAAAAAAGCGGCGAGCATAAGAACGAACTGAACCTGAAGATAAAAGGCATAACACCCATCGTTGACATTCTCAGGCTTTTCGCCCTTGAGCGCGGGGTGCGGGAGACATCAACACTTGAGCGCATAGAGGCGCTGAAGGACAAGCACACCATTGTAAAAGAATATGCGGACGAGCTTGAGCATGCCTTTGAATTCATTACGCTGCTCAGGATCCACAACCAGGTTGAGCAGATCGAGGCGGGAAGAGAGATCGATAATTTCATCAACCCGAACAACCTGAGCAACCTTGAGAAAAAGACCATCAAGGAGGCTTTTCATCTTATATCGAGAATACAGGACTTCATTATAGAGCGCTATAAGATGCTGATATGGTGAGGACGTGCTGAGTTCCCTGATCTTCAATAAAAAGAGCAGAGCAACCGGCATTGACGGGAGCATGCCTGCCAAGGATGCGCGATATGTTGTCATCGATACCGAGCTTACCGGGCTTAACGAGAAAAAGGACTCGATAGTCTCCATCGGCGCCGTCAGGATGGCCGGCGGGAAAATAGACCTCGGGGATGTCTTTTACCGGTTGATCAATCCGTATACGGAGTTCAGGGCGGAAAGCGTTGTGATACACGGCATTACACCTTCCGACGTCGGGGAGAAGCCCGATATCGCCACCATCCTTTCCGAGTTTCTCGAATTCTGCGGGCCGGATATCCTGATCGGCCACTGCATATCCATAGACCTGTGTTTCATAAATAAAGAGATGAAAAAGATTCCGGGGTCTTCTCTGAAGAATGCGGTACTGGATACGTACTCCCTCTATGAGTGGTTAAGAAAGAGGATGACGTTCCACAAGGCGTTTTCCGCTCCGCTGAAGGACTGCAGCTTGTATGGGATAGCGAAGGGTTTCGGTATCCCGGCAAATGGCGCACATAACGCGGTTGTGGACGCCTTTATTACTGCACAGGTGTTTCAGAGGTTTATCCCCATTCTCCTGGAAGCGGGGGTCCGGAGTATAGGGGAGCTGTTAAGAGTAGGCAATCCATCAAGGGGAGGTGACAGGCTCAGATCAGCCGGCGAGTCAATCAGTCTTTAGCTTCAGGAAAATTGAAAAGGCTTTGAAAATCCCGGCACAGTGCCGGGAAAAAAAGGAGGTATACGTATGAGCAGCAAAAAATCAGCACATGAAATCCTTGAGGATCCGGATTTCAAAAGTCTGTCCAGCCAGAAAAATTCAATATCCCTGGTTCTGACCATACTGGAGCTGGTTCTTTATTTCGGGTTTATAGCCCTTATCGCGTTCAACAAGCCGTTCCTTGCTTCGAAGCTCTCTGAAGGCAAGGCCACGACCATAGGGATTCCCATAGCGGTCGGTACGATTGTCCTTTCATGGGTACTTACCGGGGTCTATATCTGGTGGGCGAATAATAAGTATGATGTTTTAGTCAAAAAAGTTAAAGAGAAAGTAGGAGGTTAACAATGCATCAAACTATTATAGGACAGACCAACCCTATAGCGGTAATGTTCTTTGTCTTATTTGTTCTAAGCACTCTCGCAATAACTTACTGGGCGGCCAAAAGAACAAGGACCACCAAGGACTTCTACGCCGCCGGCAGGAGCATTACAGGGTTCCAGAACGGACTTGCACTTGCAGGTGATTACATGAGTGCGGCGTCGTTCCTCGGTATCGCGGGACTGGTCTCGACAAAAGGGTATGACGGTCTTATTTATTCGGTGGGGTGGCTTGTAGGATGGCCGATCGTCATGTTCCTCATCTCGGAGCCTTTAAGGAACCTGGGCAAATACACCTTTGCCGATGTTGTCGCATACAGGCTGAGCCAGAGACCCATAAGGGCTGCGGCTGCCTCCGGCTCACTGGTGGTGGTCTTAACCTACCTGATCGCGCAAATGGTCGGAGCGGGAACCCTTATCAAGCTCATGTTCGGTCTGCCTTTTGAACTCGCCATTGTGATTACAGGCTCGCTGATGATCGCTTATGTTCTCTTCGGCGGCATGATCGCAACCACATGGGTCCAGATTATCAAGGCAGTATTGCTCCTGGGCGGCGCAACGATCCTCGTCATTATGACCCTTGCGCAGTTCGGTTTCAGTTACGGAGAACTCTTCGGCCAGGCGGAAAAGCTTTACACTTCCAAGTTCCTTGAGCCCGGTGGCCTTGTAACCAGCCCGGTTGACGCATTCTCCCTGGGACTCGCCCTTATGTTCGGAACAGCGGGCCTTCCCCATATTCTTATGAGGTTTTATACCGTTCCCGATGCGAGGGCGGCGAGAAAATCCGTATTTATAGCAACCGGGTTTATAGGTTATTTCTACATCCTTACCGTTACCATCGGGTTCGGCGCGGCAATACTCGTAGGCCAGAAGGTAATAATGGGTATTGATGCCGGCGGCAACATGGCAGGGCCCCTGCTTGCAGAGGCTCTCGGGGGAAACCTGTTCCTCGGATTTTTGTCGGCGGTTGCCTTCGCAACAATACTCGCCGTTGTTTCAGGTTTGACCCTTGCGGGGGCATCGGCTCTTTCCCATGACCTGTTTGTGGGCGTGATAAGGCGCGGTGTAGCTGCTGAGAAGGAAGAGGTGAAAGTCGCAAAGATGTCTACGGTGGGCCTCGGCGTCGCCGCAATCCTGCTGGGTATTCTCTTCAAGGGGCAGAATGTAGCCTTCCTGGTCGGATTGACCTTCGCTATTGCCGCAAGCGCAAATTTCCCTGCATTGCTGATGTCGATTATATGGAAAAAGTTTACGACCAAGGGAGCGGTGACCAGTATTTATACAGGTCTTATTACTGCAACCGTGCTTATTATTCTGAGTCCTACGGTATGGGTTGATATCGTGCATAAGGACGCAGTAAAAGCGGTAGGAAAGCAGGTAAAGGCCATAGAAGACACGACAAAGGCAAAAGTCGAGGCACTTGAGAAGCAAAAAACCGCTGATCCGGCACAGGCAGCACAGATAGACGCCCGGATTGCAGCGGAAAAGAAAGCTGCGGAGCCCCAGTTAAAAGAGGCGAAGGCTGCTATGCCGAAGGCTATCTTCCCCCTAAAAAATCCGGGCATATTCTCCATGGGAGCTGCGTTCCTCATCGGCATACTCGTCTCCCTGATGTCGCGTGAAGAGACGGCGGAGAGCAAATTCGAGGACGAGAAACTCAGGTCATACGTGGGAATCGGCGCTGAATAACTTGATTTTAACCGGATGACCTTGGATAATTAAATTACTGGTCCGGCGGCAAGGAACCCGGCAAATCCATGCCCCGGACCAATTTTCTAAAGAGGAGGAAGAACGGAATGTCATCAGAGGGAAAGAAGATCGAAGTGCTCATGGAGGAAACCAGAACATTTCCTCCCTCAAAGGAATTCAGCAAGCACGCCCATATCAAGAGCATGGAGGAGTACGAAAAGATATACAAGAGGTCTGTAGATGATCCCGGGGGCTTTTGGGGCGAGATGGCCGAGAAGCAGTTGACCTGGTTCAAGAAATGGGACAAGGTCCTTGATTACAATTTTGAAAAACCCGAAATAAAGTGGTTTGCCGGCGGTGAGCTGAACGCCTCATACAACTGCCTTGACAGGTATATAACCACGCCGACAAGGAATAAGGCCGCAATAATATGGGAAGCTGATGACGGCAGCTACAAGACTTATACATACCAGCAGCTCTACTATGAGGTAAACAGATTTGCCAATGTCCTCAAGAAGCAAGGGATCAAAAAAGGCGACAGGGTGACTATTTACCTGCCCATGATCCCCGAACTCGCCATCTCGATGCTCGCATGCGCCAGGATAGGCGCGATCCATAGCATTGTATTCGGCGGCTTCAGCGCCCAGGCGCTCAGGGACAGGATTCAGGACTGCAAGTCAAAATTCGTGATTACGGCGGACAGGGGGATGAGGGGCGGCAGGCAGGTCCCCCTCAAGGCCAATTCCGATGTTGCTCTGCAGGAGTGTCCCGCTGTTGAAAAGGTGATCGTGGTAAAAAGGACCGACGGTATCGACATGGAACCCGACAGGGACCTGTGGTGGCATGAGGAGATGGCTGCAGCGGATATCGCGAATTACTGCGAGCCCGAAAAGATGGACGCTGAGGATCCTCTGTTCATCCTGTATACATCAGGCTCTACAGGAAAGCCGAAAGGAGTGCTCCACACAACAGGCGGGTACATGCTGTACACCAATCTGACCTTCAAATGGATATTCGATTACCATGACGAAGATATCCATTTCTGCACAGCGGATATAGGCTGGGTCACCGGTCACAGTTATATTGTTTACGGACCGTTGAGCAATGGCGCAACAAGCCTTATGTTCGAGGGCATTCCCACATACCCGAATCCCGGCAGGTTCTGGGATATCTGCGATAAGCACAAGGTAAATATTTTTTACACAGCGCCCACCGCAATAAGGGCATTGATGAGAGAGGGTGAGAAATGGGTGACGAAACAGGATCTTTCCTCCCTGAGAGTACTTGGAAGCGTTGGTGAGCCGATAAATCCCGAGGCATGGATGTGGTATCACATCAATATAGGCAAAGAGAAGCTGCCGATCGTCGATACCTGGTGGCAGACCGAGACCGGCGGTATCCTGATTACCCCGCTGCCGGGTGCAATGACCCTGAAGCCCGGCTCGGCAAACAGGCCGTTCCCCGGTGTTGTGCCGGGTGTATTGAAAGAAGACGGCTCTCCGGCAGGCGCCAACGAGGGCGGCTATCTTGTAATCGATAAGCCGTGGCCCGGAATGATAAGGGGTACCTACGGAGATCCTGAAAACAAGCGGGTAAAGGAGATCTACTTTTCGAGATTTGCCGGGAAATACCTGACCGGAGACGGCGCGCGCGTCGATGGGGACGGCGATTACTGGCTGATGGGAAGAATCGATGACGTCATCAACATATCGGGCCACAGGCTCGGCACTGCCGAGGTCGAATCAGCGCTGGTCAGCCATGAGGCTGTTGCAGAAGCGGCGGTGGTCGGATTCCCGCATGAGGTCAAAGGCGAAGGCATCTATGTTTATGTGACGCTGAAAGAAGGACAACAGCCTTCGGATGACCTTAAAAAGATTCTCGTAGGACATGTCAGGTCCGTGATCGGCCCGATTGCGTCTCCCGACAAGCTGCAGTTCGCGCCGGGCCTGCCCAAGACCAGGAGCGGCAAGATCATGAGAAGGGTTCTCCGGAAGATCGCGCACGGCGATGTGGAGAATCTGGGCGATACCTCGACACTGGCCGATCCTTCGGTTGTCAACGATCTCCTCAAGGGAAGGCTCTAAGATAACATCAGAATAATCAGCGCTTGATGAGGGCGGGAACCTGTTCCTGCCCTCTTTTCTTTATCCACACCTGTCTTAATCAGGGGAGTGATGCTAAAAAAGTCTTTCCCCCTCGCTTACCGGCCATCTTCGGCATAATGCAGAAAATTTTCCTCCTTTTATAAAGGCGCCATTTTGTGGTCTACATCACATTCATTCCTGCTTTTCTTCTGATAGTATGAAATTAAAAAGATTCCACAGAGAATGTTTTATGGTAAAGGGGAGATTTAAGGAAGAGCAGGAAATAATAGACAAGGCAATGGCTGTAAAAGACTGGACCCCATGGCCGGTCAGAGAGTATGTCAGCCATTTCCTCAGGAACGATATGATGTCTTTGCAGCGGCAATGCGGTGATTCCCGTGAAGCGCTTGATACAATACAGCATATGTCGAAGATATTGAGGATTATAGGAATGTAAGCTTTAGAGTAGGGAATTGAGGAGATAAAACAAAAAAGGCGGCGCCTGCTTCCTTCACCCGGTACTTCCTAAGACTTAGTACTTAATTTAATAAATAC
>JAMCVZ010000057.1 GCA_023476565.1 Nitrospirota bacterium | reverse complement strand
TTTATCGCTAATACTTTCGTTATTGCCGCTGTCAATGTCGTCTTGCCATGGTCTACGTGCCCTATCGTCCCCACATTCGCATGCGGCTTTACTCTCTCAAATTTTGCCTTAGCCATTTCTCCTCCTTCTTATGCTTACGTTTTATGATTTCAGACTTATGATTAAGATCCAGGCTTTCCAATTACTCACTCATTTATACAAATCAGAAAATCGTAAACCATAAATCTGCAATGCACAGAGCCCATGACCGGAATCGAACCGGTGACCTCATCCTTACCAAGGATGTGCTCTGCCGACTGAGCTACATGGGCACTAATTACAGTAACTAGTGACGGGTTAAAGGAAAATTCCTTTGCTCGTTACTGATAACCTGTTACTGTCTTTAAGAGCGGGAAACGGGATTCGAACCCGCGACCCTCAGCTTGGAAGGCTGACGCTCTACCACTGAGCTACTCCCGCAATCAGGAAAAAATCATAAAAAGACAAAAATATAACTTATAATATAACATTTTCCGGGAAATATTACCCAAAAAAATTATATCCAGCTCCTTTAATCTGGTGGAGAGGGGAGGATTCGAACCTCCGAAGGCGGTGCCGGCAGATTTACAGTCTGCTCCCTTTGGCCACTCGGGAACCTCTCCGAATCTATGCAAAATGAGAAATGGGAAATAGGAAATGGAGAAAATAGCTGTTCTTCGCCTCTTATTTCTTACTTCTCACCTCTCATTTATATTTATGGAGCCACCGAAGGGATTCGAACCCCCGACCTGATGATTACAAATCAACTGCTCTACCAACTGAGCTACGGTGGCGATAACCGATTAATTTAAAGTAAATATTATATAATTGTCAAATCAAAAATTTCAACCATAAAGGACAGGCGCCTTTGGCTCCTCCAACCACAAAGTAATCAGCTTTTTACAAAGTCATCTTGAGGGCATATGCACGACAGGTGATTGCATTTCTGTGCGGGTTAATCGCACTTTACGGTAAAAGGGCTTTTCGGCAAAGCCATGAGGGACCAAAACACCCACTTTTATATAGGGAGTATTTCGGCCGGCCACCCGAAATATGGACGTTTGCCCTGCATTATAACGGCAATTTAAATTGACATTTACACTTTTATTTTAGTAATATATGGGTTTCGGGGCGTAGCGCAGTTTGGCTAGCGCACCTGCCTTGGGAGCAGGGGGTCGGAGGTTCAAATCCTCTCGCCCCGACCAGACCGACAGAAAGACCGTGATGGGAAACGAGTGATGGGTAATGGGTAAAAGCCCACAACAGGCGGATTTTCTCATCACAGATTACTCATTACTCATCACGGTTTTAGGTTTGCGCCTGTAGCTCAGTTGGATAGAGCAACTGCCTTCTAAGCAGTGGGCCAGGGGTTCGAATCCCTTCAGGCGCGTTAGAGAAACGTTTATCGCGCACAGCGTTGAGCGTTTATAGCCATCATAAATTTTTCAGCGCTATAAACACGTATCATGCTCAACTTTACAGCGCGTATTTGGTGGGTGTAGCTCAATGGCAGAGCACTGGACTGTGGCTCCAGTGGTTGCGGGTTCGAGCCCCGTCACCCACCCCAATTGCAACACTCAGCAAAACCATGTCAGTTATGGTTTTTTCTTTTTAATGTATCCTTATGTCATAAGAGTCTGAAATTGCTGCTTTTGTGCATAACTCAGCAAGCAGCCAACCATCTTGTCTCTCGTAATCCATAAGCACTTTTACCGGCGAATTCTATCCTCAATGCTAAGTTTCTCCTTAACAGCATGGGGCCGGATCGGAAAAAAAGTGCAATGGTACTTACAAATATATCTTGACATTATTCATTCCGATTGTTTATAAGTATATTATAATTTACTTAAGGAGAACATCAGGTGAAAATTGAGGCAGAATCTTTCAAGGTGCTTTCGGTTGAAAGCAGAGTAAAGATCATTGAACTCCTCAAGGGAGGACCACTTTCCGTAAATACAATAGCTGAGGCATTGGGGGTCAGCCAATCTGCAGTATCCCAGCACCTTCGGGTAATGAAACAGGCAGGTCTGGTTACCGATGAAAGAAAAGGCTATCATATTTACTATTCGTTAAATAAGGATAAACTCGACAGGTACCAGCAGGAATTAATAAAAGTCTGCACCTGCGGCTGCAATTCGGGCAAAGGGAACCCTATCTCTGAAACGAAAGAGGTTCTATTGGAGTATAAGAAGCGACTTGAGAAAGAGCTGAGAAGGGTAGAAGAAAGGATCACCTCACTCGAAAAGAAGCGGGAGTAAATTATATTTTTTCTTTTTATATAAGTTATTGCTTATAAACTTAATAGGAGGGGCTGCCATGTGTATAAGTAGTAAACCAATAGGGATTGGAGGAAATTGTCACTGCACGTCCGACTGTGGAACGGAAGCTCAAAGCAAAGAGGATCTGCTTACAAATTTAAAAGAATATAAAAAGAAGTTAAAAGCAGAACTTATAAGATTAGACAGCAAATTAAAGGCGGCTGACGGGGCCGGGAAAGGAGGTGAATAATCGTGGCAGAGACTAAAAAGGACACTAAGAAAAGTGGCTCATCAGGCAATGCATCCGGCTGTGGATGCGGGTGCGGATGCACGGAAACCAAGAAGTAGTTAAAAATCCACAGGGGAGGATAATACCTCCCCTCATCTTTTATCTATAAGAGGAGACCGTTTATCCTTTCCTGAACGGTGCCCTTACCTGCAATGTTGTCGCTCCGATCTGCTGCCGCTTCCGGTTAATTAAATATCTGGTGACTTCAACGGCTGTAGAATAAAAACCAACATTATCTTTCTCATTAATATCATCTGAAAGGCTGTTTATCCAGTCAAGATGACTATCCAGAAATTCTCTTTGCTCGTTTTGTAAGGCATTTCTGCATAAAAATGCCATATACTCCAGTTCAAGGGCAATGTGGTCAGGCATAGAGGAATATTGATACGGTATAACGATCCCATGAACCTGATACCTTTTTATCATATCCATTGCAGGGTCCCCCATCAGATAGCCCTTCTCTCCTGCAATAACCAGTTTGCACTCAGGATCATTGGACCATCTCTTATAGACACTTTCAACAGGGACTATATAGTGAGGCAGCGGTCCGAGAAAAAGTCTCCTGTATTCGTCTCTGAGGAGATTATGCGCATCATTATGCACCACAAGACCTGCAAGTGGTGAAGCATCGATTTTCAGCGTGGAGAAAACCCCCTTGAAATAACAGAGGAGTCTGCCTGACGCAACGTCATCAGCAAATTCCTCGGTAGGTTCTTTAAAAAACTCGCTTAATTGGGCGTACAGGTCAGCCCGGAACACTTCATTCAAGGTTTTAACCTCTCTAAGTAGAAGGTTGATGGGTTTACTATACCTACATTAATGTTCCTCCGCTTTCTGCCTTCTGACGAGGCCTTTGCCACAAGCTCATCTTTCGTCCCGAAACTCAGAGCATAGCCCGGACATTTGGACACGCACGCAGGTTTCTCTCCCCTTGCCAATCTGTGGGCACAATAGGTGCACTTGTCCGCAACCATCCTCCCTGCATCGAAGCCCATCGCCCCGTAAGGACATGCAAATGTGCAGTATCGGCATCCGATGCATCGGCCTTTGTCTATAAGAACAACGCCATCCTCCTGCCTTTTATAGATTGCACCGACAGGGCATGACATTTTACAAGCAGGGCTTTCACAATGCATACACGGCATTGCCATAAACGAAAGCCTCATATTCCCTTGTGGGTTAACCCACATAACCCTTGTCCTGTAACTACCCATGGGGATACCGTTTTCCAACTTGCAGGCTGCCTCGCAGGACTTACATCCGATGCATCTCTCCAAATCAATCATTATTGCATATTGACTCATTCTTCCCTCCTTTGCTACGCCTTTGTGACCCTGCATATAAGTCCCTTGTAGTTTGTCTGATCAGAGATCGGACATCTCTTATTCTTATCGGTAAGATAGTTTATGGACTTCCACTGGCTGAAAGGCTGTTTTTCAGAGTATGTGTTCGGAACAAAAACTGTATCCTTTCTTATCCCTTCATAAACCCATGCCTTGGCAGTAACCTCCCCCCTTAAACCTATTACCCTTACAATATCGCCATTTTCAACATTCAGCTCCCGCGCCTTTTCAGGATGTATCATGCAATATTGATCAGGCATCTGCTCCTGAAGATTCCAGACCCAGTGTGTGCCATCTCCAAAATGGGATGTGCTTGGCCTGCCTGTTGTAAGATACATATCAAAGCCTGATATTTCAGGACCCGCTGGATATTTAACCTTTACACGAGGCGACCTCATCTTGCCGATCAACTGGGATGTAACACCTTCCGATGTATCGTCATCCAGATACTCAAGATAGGGAAGTCCATCCTTCATACCTATCTCGGGGTCGGCATAAAATTCCGGCAGAGGACTTAGTCCCTGAACCTTAAATGCCTTCTCCAGTTCTTCTGTCCATATCTCAATCTTCCCCGAAGGTCTCGGAAACTGTCCTTTCTTACCCGGCACGCCGTGCTGTTCTGTATAAAGAGTGCCTATCTCGGGTTCATCAGGCGATGGGAGCGGTCCTCTTAAAGCAAAATCCTTCTTTGCAAAAAACCTCTCCGGAGAAAAACCTGTCTTCTTTGACATTGCCTTCTGCAAAGCCACAGGGTCTTTGTATTCATCCTTAAATATATCTCCCCAGCCCATTTTCTTGCCGAGTTCAATGAATATCCATCTCTCGGGCTTTGCCTGATGCAGTGGTTGTATAATCTGCGGAACAAAGACAATTCTCCTTTCATCAGAGACAGGCCCTACCCCTCCTGATTCAGCCCATGGTGAGACAGGCAGAATGTAGTCAAAATAGACAGTCTCTATGCTGGGGAATACCCCCATATACACAGAGACCTCAAGGTTATCAATAGCCTTTCTTACCCTTTCCTGGCTCCCCCACTGCACAAACGGATTACCTACCGACATGAAAGCCTTTATCGGATAGGGTTTTCCTGTAATCATCGGCTCAATCCATGCAACAGGAGATTTACCAAGCCTCTGTCTCTTTGGTTTTACCTCCCTCTCTTTCGGGACAGGGATGCTTCCCATGCTCGTTCCGCCGTTATTCCCACAAGCATATCCCATTGAAGGCTTGCCATAATGTCCTGTAATTGCCGCAAGCATATAAAATGTCCTGTGTGTCAGCATGCTATTTGTGTGATGGCTTAATCCGGCATTTCCCATTATTATCGCTTTTTCTGTTCCGGCGTATTCTTCTGCTAATTCCTTGATTGTCTTTGCTGGAATACCTGTTACCTTTTCTGCCCATTCAGGTGAGTATTTCTTTTCTATAAGAAATGCTTTCAATTTATCAAAGCCCAGTACCTTTCTATCAATAAAGTCCTTGTTGTGCAAATTCTTTTCAATAATGTGATACATCATTGAAAGGGCTAAAGCCATGTCTGTTGAAGGCTTTACCGGCAGCCATACATCTGCCTTGCTTGCAGCCTCGGACATACGTGGGTCGACTACAATAATTTTAGCCTTTCTTTTTATCCGTTCATCATTAAGCATCCCAAATATTACAGGTTTGCACGCAGCCATATTGCTGCCCACAAACATATACCAGTCAGCCCCTCCAAAGTCATCCCTCGTGTATATCCACGGAGGGTTATTATGTCCTAAAATAGAGTTAGAAGCAACTCCCCCTGAAAAGTTGCAAAATGGACCTGTTCCTTCACGATGCGGCGTCCCGTAAAGCTTCTGGAATGTGCCTGATAGACCTGCCCTTGCCTGAGATTCGCTTCTCCCTGCAACCCACCAGGCAAAGGCTTCAGGTCCGTATTTCTCTTTGACAGTCCTCAGCTTTTCAGCAATCTCCGTTAATGCCTGCTCCCAGCTTATCTCCTGATAGGATTCCGGTTTTCCTCTCGGACCAACCCTCTTTAACGGAGCCTTCAAGCGATATTTGTTATACAGCATGTTCACATTGTTCTGTCCTTTTGGACAAAGCCTGCCGCCTGTTACAGGGTCGTCAGGATTGCCGTAGATATTGACAATTCTTCCACCTGACACATGAACCTTCATGCTGCATGCACTTTGACACCACATACAGCCGCTCGTCACCACTTTATCAGGCACAGGCGCAATACCACTATCTGTATACGGCTTATGCGTCTTCCAATCTTCGGCGCCCTTGGCAGTTGAGGACATACCTGCAACAGCTGCAGTAACTCCGGCAGCTTTTAAAAATAACCGTCTGGTGAGTTTCACTTTACTCATCGTATCCTCCGTTTCCGCTTTTAAAAACCCATCGGCATTTCATTCTGTAGTCCGTAAACTTCCTATGCTTTCTTAGCGGACGCTGCTTCTGCCCCCTCTCTGGTGTCCGAGGATGTTTTCTCCGGAAGCACCTCCAGATTGCCTATCTCTGCTGTCGCTTTCCTGAAGTTCCTGAGGGCTTCCCCTATACCTCTCCCCACCTGCGGCAATTTCGATCCGCCAAAAAGAACGAGAACAATAATTAATATAATCGCCAACTCCTGTATCCCGAGACCGAACATCTGCAACCTCCTCTTCAGGGAATACGTGACTATGCAAAATCCCGGAACGACTTTGATATAACAGTCAGATAGCTTATATCCTCTTCCAGCAGCTTCATATCGAGTTTTTCCATTTTTTTCATGAATACCGACTCCACTCTCTCCCTGTGCCTTTTGTCGATCATCTCGTAATAGAGCTTCCTTTTTGTTGCTGTTTTTTCCATATTGTGGACTTGAGATAAAAGACTGTTTATATCTTTCACCTGCTCTGTCTTAATCTCGGCGCAATATCAGTAGTGTCCGGTAAATATTTATAAAAAGAAGGTCTGCTCTTTATACTTGTTGGTAATAGAAGTCGCCAAACCCTATATCAGCAAGGAGGATCAGACCATGAACAGAGTATACACGATCTTCTCGGAGATATTGAAGCTTTGTCCGAGATATCAATTTGACAAGGCAGTGAAGCAGTACCATGGAGACCGATACGTGAAGACATTTACGAGCTGGCAGC
>JAMCVZ010000051.1 GCA_023476565.1 Nitrospirota bacterium | reverse complement strand
ATTTAAACACATTTTGAGATCACGTACAGCCGGTGTTTCTGTAAGGTTCCCCGACTGTTTGTGTCGAAATTCTTTACGGAAAATGCCGGTTGAACGAACACCGGGAGGCAAGATTCCCCAAAAATCAAAAGCTTTTAAAACTGGCAGAATGATTGCTTAATGCTTAATACCGTGCGTCAAACTGCACGCGGGAGGAGAATAAACAATAAATATTTTAAATATCCGCTTTACAGAGAAATGTTAAATTCAAGTTCTTTTTCACCAAAAAGAAATCTTTTTCTTGAGACTTTCACGCTTACCGTCTGTCCCGGTTCCTTGTCAAAGAGGGCGATTTTTATATCATCTACGGTTTGGACCTTCCAGCCGTTTACGGAGGTGATAATGTCCCCTTTCTCAAGTCCTGATTTTAATGCGGCGCCGTCAGGAGCAAGCGCATCTATAAGCACCATGCCGCCTGATTCCCGGGCTATTATCCCCAGTTTCGCGGTAAAAGGAGGGTTGAGTGGTTTTGGAAAAAGCACATAGGCGCCGATGTCCTTGTCGAAGGTACCATTTATAAGCGTGACATAGTCTCTGCCGGTAAGCCGGTGAATCCGCCGCGGGATTCCCGAACCGTACATGATATGCTCAACCCCGGCGAGCACGACCATCTGGTAATCAGGCTGCCCCTCCAGGAATCGGGCTGCGGAGTGCGCCATGGTCTCATCCCAGAGTATCTGTGACTGGTAAAAGTTCTCAAAAGTGGTTCCGGCGGGATGGTTTTCATACACCTCTTTCAGCCGTTTTTTATAAGACTCATCCGACATGTCCATATCCTGAGGTATCTCTTTTCTTTCCTCCGCGGAAAGGGCATCGAGTCCTTCCTTGGCCACTTTTTCCACAATCTCGGACCTCTGGTTAAGTGCAATGATCGGAATCCCCTTTGACCTGGCGAACTCGATAATCTCCCTGTATAAATTGTAGTCAAACCTCCACCTTTTGAAATATTCCGTCTTTTTTAGAAACTCCCTTTCATCTATGGCTCCCGAAAGATACTCATCGATTGCCTTCTGGAAAGGCATCTGGAACATTTCCATCCCGATGGCGAATTTCCTGCCTTTTTCAAATAGGCCCATGATTACCGCAAGCTCCACTTTATGGTCCTCATACTTGGTATGCCGCTCCCCGATGAGGATGAGAGGCTTATCGCTGATGGAATAGATTATCCCCCCGAGCTTTAAAGACTTTTCCGGATTAACCCCCTCTACCGGATCGTAGAGATTGAATACCATGCCACGGTCTGTTTTGGTAATTTCCTTTGTTACATTTTTCCCTTTTTCAAAACGGATGGTCGAATACTTCCCGTAGTGGAATATCTTCTTCGCAGCAAGGTCAACCTCTTCTTTTGAATGCCCCCTGGCATAGGCCACAACCTTTGAAGTGTTCAGGGGGTTGTTCTTTACGATAAGTATAAATCCCGGTCCCATTTCCCCGGCCACCCCGAAAAGCCTCTTGAGCACAGGGCTTTCGGCGCCTAAAATAAGGAGGGAGGACGTCTGAATATCCCTGTCATTTACCTCGCCCTGCTCTTTGGCGGTAAATCCCTCTCTTTTGAAAATGGCAATTAACCCGGCGTATTTCTCTTTTTCCTTTTCAGGGTAAACGACAAGCCTTTTTTCGTCTCCGAGCAGCCGTGCAATGACGGGAGGGAATTCGTCACGTGCAAGTCTTCTCATCACGTCGTAGTTTTCATCAATAATTAAATCCGATGGGTTCTCTTTTGCGGCGATATCGAAATAATGCCGTTCTTTATAAAAAGGCAGCACCTGTTTTACTTCACCCTTTTCAGCAATAATTTTCACCGGCAGCTCAATTCTATAAGGCCTTCCGCTTTGTACAAGCTCAAATGAAGCAGTCGGAACTCCCTTTAAAACAAGAACGCCGGGTTCCCTTACTTCACAGGAAGGAACTCCCTTGCGGTCGAGCCACTGGCTGAAAAACCATCCGAGGTCAATCCCCGATTCCTGCTCGAAAGATCTCTCCACATCAGCCCACGAGGCTCTTTTAAATTTGTTGTTTTCGATAAGCGTTCTTAGGGATTTCAAAAACGTCTCTCTTCCGACCATATTTTCGAGCATATGAAAAAGCATCGCGCCTTTTCCATAGCCGATCGCCATAGAGGCGAACCCGGTCCTCTCAATGAAATCCCTCAGGGGAAAATCCTTTCCCGGGGTGACGTAGCTCTGGAAGTTGATGAGGATATTCTTCCTGTATTCCCAACCCTTGCCTTTCTGCTCCTCGTAAAGATGATCGGACATATAAGAGGTAATCGCTTCAAGCCAGTTGCCTTTTTCGAAATCGGCATACACGTAATTTCCAAACCATTGATGGGTAATCTCGTGGCCAAGGGAAGTCCCGGGAATAAAAGGGAGGCGGACGATATCCTGACCCAGAAGGGTGAATGTAGGCATGGAATAGCCCGTGGGAAGGATGTTTTCTACAACGGAGAATCTTTTGTACGGATAAGGGACAAGGAGCTCATCATACATTTTGAGGTATTTCCTGGTGTGTTCGATATAGTCAGCAGCAAGGGAGACATCCTCAGGAAAGAAGTAAGCATAAATACCGATACCGTTAACGGTACTCCTGACTTCCCTGTAGTTGCCTGCAACGAGGTCTATCCCGGTCAAAGGATGCGGAAAAACAAATGAGTACTCTTTACCCGAAGCAGTTCCCCGTGAAGTAATCTCATCCGCCTCCGATATGGCAATAAAGTTATCCGGGACAAGAGCGGTGAGCTTATAATACGCAAGGCCGCCGATTGCAGGGTACCAGTTGCCGGTGAGCGAGACGCCTCTTTCACTCACCATTCCGGTCGAGACAACGCCTGCATTCTCAAGATTCTCCCTGCTTTCCTGCTCTCCCTTGAAAGTCCCTTCGTATTGTATTTCGAGTGTCCCTCTATCAGCCACCTTGAACAGTTTGCCTTTTGTTTTGTAATCCACAGGCGATCCGTTCAAGGTGACTGATATGATCCTGAGATTGCCCGGAGAAACCGTAGTATCACCGGCTTCGGGCAATGTAATTGTTGCAGTGCCTCTCATAAGATTGCCTTTCAAGTCGAATGAGACAGAGAGACGATAGACCGGAAGGGATTGTTCCGGACTTTTCTCTGCACCATACAGACATGTCTGAAATACAATGAGAGCAAGGATAAAAAGCAAAAGATATGCTGCTTTATTTTGTGTTGTCATATCTTGCCTCCCCTGCATTTATATTTAACAGGAACCTCTTGTAAGGGATAAGATGATTCCAAAACAATTAAATTGGTTTCGGCAAAGGTTCTCTCAGAACCTACCAGCAATAAGAAAGTAAAAAGAAACACCGCGTAAAAGATAATTTTAATCCGTGCCGCTAAAGCCATAGCCGGCGTATATGCCCTGAGCCTGCCTGCTCCTCATGAAGCCGAGGAATGCCTCTGCCGCGCCCCTGTGCTGTACGGTTTTCTCTACGATAGTAATAAAATATGTGCCGCTCTGGTTCTGTGCTTCCGGGATAGTTACATAGTCCAGGGGGCTTCCTATCCTCTTCTGGTAGAGCGCCTCGCTGATCCATACCGGCCCGGCATCCGCCTCACCGTCAAGCAGGAGAAGGGGGCTCTGGCGGTGGTGAATCCTGGTGAGAAAGGTCTCCCCATCGGCCACCTTTTTCCCCATCACCATCTCCGCAAGCTCAGGCCCTCCGGTCTTTTCCATGGCCCTGAGGATCAGACGGCCGACCCCTTCAGCTTCAGGATTGGGCATGACTACCCGCACCCCCGGACGCCCTAAATCCTGCCAGCCTGTGATGCCCTTCGGGTTCCCTTCAGGCACCATGATAGCCAGATTGTTTTTTGCATAAGGGACATACTCTTTGATAAAACCGTCTTTTAACAGGGATTCCATCTCCTCCCGGCCTGCCGTATAGATATCGGGCGGCACACTGATAATGAGCTTCCCCACCCTTATGGCGCCGCAGCGGATCTGCTGCAAAAGTATCCCCGGGGGGACAGTTTCATAAAAGATATTCTTGATTTCAGGATGTTCCTGCTGAAATGCGGCAAGCAATTCCTCCATCACCATCCACTGGTTGCCGTTCAGAAAGATAACGAGATCGGCACGCAGCGGGTCTCCGTGCAGGTCAAGGACGTTATCCACCGGAGGCACGGTTAATTCAATCTCTCCTGTGTTACGTTTTACCATCGCACCACTTTTCCTTTCTCCTCTGCTCATGGTTTTACATACGCATAACCTTCATGCTGCTTTTTTATGATCTCGGTTATCCCGGCAGGCACTACCGAGACAAAGGCGGGCAGATTCTCCTCGCTTATACAGACTGCGCCTCCCGAACACAACTTTTTTAACGAATTCCTGCATGCAAGGAATTTTACGCCTTTTTCAGAAAAGTCTTTCATCTTCTCAACCTTATCAGCATCGGCATAAACAGCAACAGCGTGTCCATTGGCAAGCACTGCCACATCTACATTACCCTCTCCGACATCGTTTATGAGATTCGTGATATTTCCTAAGGCGACATCCCATCGCTCAACTTCGTTGACATGAAATAAAACCTTTAATGTACTCATAATATTTTCCTCACTATTTTAATGATGGTATTTCCCCCCGCTTTCCAATATCCTTTCGTATCCGGCTTTTTCTTCAGTATATGTTCTCTTATCTCTTATCGCCGGTATGGAAAAGTTTCCTTTTAAGCTCCACTTGCCTGACAAGGGGTTAAGCCCCTCAGGGATCGTTTTCCCATCAGCCCCTGAAAGGTTTTCGATCTTCAAACCCTTTTTATCAGCCACAATCGTGTAATGGCCTGACAGGACATCCTTATAAGCAGTATCAGGCTTTTCCATCCACTTGTAATCTACTAAAATTTTTTGTGTTCCACCTGATCCATGGCAGCTGTCGCATGTCCTTGCCTTTGCTGTTGCATGGGCAACTTTGTCGATGTTAAGCCATGCCATGACCATGCCCTCGTCCTTGCCGCCTTCATATATTCCCGTCACAGCAAAGGCGTCATCGGACGGATACTCCCTTTTCATGTTTACATCAGGCTTGGTCCTGAAGACAAGCCCCTTAGACAGCTTTACCTCCTCAGCTTTAACATTGGTTGAGATGTGCGGGACTATATGATAGGGGTTCCACTGCCCTTTCTTATTCTTAAGGATGACGGGCTCCATGGCGTTGATATTATAGAACTGGTGCCTGTCCAGGGGAGTCTCCATACCGAATCTTTTCCCAGGCGCCCAGAAGTTAAAGGCATAGCCTGCCACCAACGGGGTGTGGCACGCCTCGCAGGAAAGATTCCTGTGAACTCCCTTCCTATTGTCGGATACCTCCTCCTTATGACATTCCGCACACTGTCCGGGCTCGGGGCTCCTTATCTGGTCACCCATGTTATGGGTTTTGTGATTTTGTTGATGACAGTCTACACAGGTGATCCCTTTGGCAAAGTGGACGTCAGGGGTCTCGACATATTTTTTCGAATTCTCATTCTGCGGGTCGGCCACGGCTTTTTTGGCAAAGTTTCCTTTCATGAATCCATCTCCCCTTCTCCTCTCCAGGGGGCCTGCATGACATATCTGGGCCCTGCCGCCGCCCATGCATGAGAGCGGCGGCGGCTTGAAAGAAAAGGTATGGACCCCTGCCTCTTTCGGTCTGCCTTTCCTGTCTCCGGCCTCTTTATTAAACGGGCTGTAATGGCAATCCAGACAGCCTGCATGGCAGGTATTGCAGTTCCTCTGGTTGGAAAATGCCTGTTCCTTCCCGAGATGGGAAGTGCTGACAGCGTTGTATCTCTCCATGTTTTCGGTGGTGAACCTGTCGTTGTCGGGCTTTGCGGCGGCCGCTGTCCAGAGGCCGCAGGTCTGAGGACCTGTGGGGCTGAACCAGGTCACATACTGGCTCATGGTCAATGTTAATCCCATTTCTGTCTTCATGTAGCTTTTGACAGCCTCAGGGTGGCAGGTTCCGCAGGTCTTCTCCGCAATGCCGGGATTAAAGGCAACGGTATTGATATCCTTGTCATGCCACTGAATCACACTTACCCTCGGATTCAGCTCCGGCTTGCCGTCCTTGCCGGTTATCCTCGGGAAGAGGGCATTACCCGCAAAATCGCCTTTCGGCTTCAAGCTCCTGATGGATCTCCTGTCCTCTCCTTTAAGCTCTCTTCTCGGAACCGCAAGAGAACCCCTCTTCATGACTACAGAGAGACCCAAGATGCCCTTATGCGCACCCTCAACAGTATTGTCTTTGGGATTCCCCTGATGGCACATCTCGCATGGTGCAGGCATGCCTGTCTGCTTTTCCACCTCTTCCCGGGTCATGGTAAACTCCGGATAGCCCAGCTCTTTCATCTTCTTTGCATCGCTATGGCACTGAATGCAGGTATCAGTCTCCCCGGAGAATCCATTTCCATAGAAGAGCGTAAGAACCACGATAATCATAATGAAGTTCTTTGTCCAGAAAACCTTTGCCCGGGCCTTTGTCATAATCCTCCTCCTTTTGCCGTTGAAATTTTCTCTCTCATCCGCTCCCTTTTATTTATGACAGTCCACGCAAATGGTTGTCGAGCTTGCCCCATACCTGTACAGGTTCGGCCTGTTTGCACTGTGGGGGTTGTGGCAGCTTGTGCAGCCCATGCCCAGGGCCGGATGGACGACCTTGCCGGTAAACATCGATTTATCATGACACTTAAGACAATCGATCTCCCCGGATAAGGCAACGGAACGGATAAACAGGGGAAAAGACAGTATAAGAAAAGCATGCATTGAAAATGCCGCAAGAACCGGCTTTGCGCTCACACCCTGCCCTCCTCAATATGTAGGTATCTGCGAATCCGGCGGAAGCTCCCCGCCCGGGGTCCCGCCGGCACAAGCACGCTATGTAGATTAATTATATCATCCAGAGCGTTCATCTCCAAGAACGCCGGTTTCTTATTATTTATTATTGGTGTTATGTCAGGCATTCGTGCATCTATCAAAGGGTTGCGGCGCTCCAGGCATGTCGGGCTCGGGGATAAGTCTCAATCGGCACAGACCATATCTGCTGCATCACATACTGGCCATACGGAGAAATCAGGGGGTTGTCCCTTGTTTCGAAATGCGAGAGAGGGGAGTTGAACCCCTA
>JAMCVZ010000052.1 GCA_023476565.1 Nitrospirota bacterium | reverse complement strand
AGCGCCATGATGACCGCATCTTCTTCCGGTTGTGAATAATACCTCCTCCTTATCCCCGCGGTTTTGAACCCGAATTTTTCATAGAGCTTTTTGGCTGCAAAGTTGGATGCCCTTACCTCAAGATACATGTTCCTGCAACTGCCCTCTTTCAGGTCCCCGAGCACATCATTGAGCAGCATTGTTGCGATGCCCTGCTTTCTGTAGTCGGGGTGGGTGGCTATATCCAGCAGGTGGCACTCATCAACTATCTGTTTTACACAGACGTACCCCACAATCAAGCCGTCGAGCTCGGCGACCCGTGTTATGGAATACCTGCTGTATACCTCACTGTAAAAGGACGTCTCGGACCACGGCGCAGTGAAAGAAAACCGTTCGATCCATGCGATGGCGGGGACATCCCCGGGCATCATTTCCCGGATTGATATGGTCCTCATTTTCAGGTTTCCCATGTTTTTATATATCTGCTGCGGCGAGCGGCTGCTTGAATTTTATTTCAGCTTCGGACCTCCTGAGGTAAAGGGGCACAAGGCTTACCGGGTCATCGAATTCCCCCTTTTGGGCCTTCCTCATTCCCAAATAGGCGACGTTAGAGGGCGAGGGCGCCGCGATCTGGGGCTGGGCAAAAAGCGCCCTGTCCCCGAGCGCATTTACAATGCCGTCCCTGTAAAGAGCCGAACCCTCGCCTGTAAAGATCATAGGCCCTTTTATTTTCAGCAGAAGATCATCCAGTCTGACCGCCTGCTCGTCCATGATCCTGGTGAAGCCGCTGTCGGTCCAGGTGAATATGCCCGTATAAACCTCTTTCCTCCTGGCATCGAGCAAGGGGCACACCGGATGCCTGCTGAAAGGGATATTCCACGCCAGCGCCTCAAGGGTCGGGACTGCAACGAGTCTTTTCCCTGTGGCATAAACAAGGCCCTTGACGGTGCTGAGCCCCACCCTGAGTCCTGTGAACGATCCGGGGCCTATAGCGACTGCAAAAGCATCGATATCGCTTATTTTCAATCCCGATGCTTCGAGTACATGGCTTATTTCGGTCATGATGCGCTCGGAATGTGTAACCTTTACATTTATTCTCGATTCGGCGACGAGCAGGGCATCATCAAGTATTGCCACACCGCCGAGCATTGTCGAGGTCTCTATCGCGAGTAATTTCATAACTATGAATTGACTTTCGCCTCCTTTCCGTACATCTTATAAAAAATTATACTACCTAATATGCAGATTAGTGCAAAAATTTTTAAAGATACGATTGTGCCCAGGGCCTCGGCCGTGAAGCCTATGACGGAATTGCCCAGCGGTGCAAGGCCGAGAAAGACAAGGGTGTAAAGGCTCATGACCCTTCCCCTCAGCGGGTCGGGCACTCTATGCTGTATAAGACTGTTGCTTGTTGCCAGAAAACTCACAACTCCCCACCCCGCAAAAAAGATACAGATCAGTGAAATAGGAAAGCGCCTTGAGAATGAAAGGCCGAGAATGGCCAGAGAGAAGACGAGCCCTGATAGGGGGATATAAATATCTTTCCTCTTTACCTCGCCTTTAAACGCCAGCGTCATAGCTGCAAGGAGGGACCCCGCCCCCGCTGAAGCGACAAGGAAGCTGAGGCCCCGCGCCCCGACGTTCAAGATCTCTCCTGCGAGTATGGGCAACAGGGTGATATAAGGGATGCCGAAAAGGCTGAAGACCGCGATCAGCGACATGATGTACAGGACCTGCCTTTCCTTTAAGACGAAGTCCCAGCCGCTCGTAATTCCCTTGATGAGCCCCCCCTGATGCGCCCGTATTACACCCTTTGTCTCTATGTTCCGGAGGGCGAATATGACCGCGATAAAGCTCACGGCGTTCAAATAAAAACACGCCGGTATGCCGAGATTGGCAATGGTGAACCCCGCTATTACCGGACCGATGATACGGGTGCCGTTGAACGCAGCGGAATTGAGTGCGATTGCATTGGTGATGTCGCCTTTGCTTACCACTTCGGCAAGGAATGACTGGCGCGCAGGGATGTCAAACGCGTTCACGGTCCCCAGAAGCGCTGCGGCCATCCCCACCTGCCATATGGTTATAACTTTCAAGCCCGTCAGTATGCCGAGGGCGAGGGCCGGGATAACGGACAGCGTCTGGGTGATAATAAGTATCTTCCGCTTCGGATATTTATCCGCAACCATTCCGCCTAGAAGCGTGAAGACAAGGATCGGCAGGGATGACAGGGACGCGATGATGCCGAGATAGAGAGGGGACTTTGTCAGGGAATAAACAAGCCAGCTCTGGGCCAGGGATTGCATCCATGTTCCGGAGAGCGATATGGCCTGTCCAAACAGGAAGAATCTGAAATCCCTGACGTATAAAGCGGAAAATCTATGCCTGCTCTCCATTATGTTATGATAGAGTATATTTATGGATGCATGCAAATTATAAGGCGAAAATAAACCACGGAAGACACTGAGGCGCAGGGGAATGAAATGCAGAGAGCAAAATGGAAAAATCAAAATCAAGGAATTCCTCATTTTTAAATTTTTCTTTTTAATTTTCGATTTCCCTCCGTGTCTCTTGAGGAGTTCTCTATGAAAAGGCTGCCTGTCATCATATTCGCTTTGCTGCTGGCGCTCTCTTTGGCTGTCTCTGCATATGCTGAGGGCAGCCGGATAAAGGTAGTCGTATCCATACATCCCCTTGCCGATCTGGCGAGACAGGTAGGCAAGGAAAAGATCATGGTCAAAACATTGCTCCCGCCCGCCGCATCGCCGCACACTTTCGAGCCGACCCCCAAACAGATGATGGAGCTCTGGGATGCCGGATTATTCATTAAAATCGGAGCGGGCCTTGAATTCTGGGCGGAGAGGATTGTGAACGCGGTGGCAAACAAGAACCTGATTGTTGTTGACCTGTCGAAGGGTATGCCCCTTATGTACAGTGTGCATAAGCATGAGGGATCCCGGAGGGGCCTTGCACGGAAAAAGTCCCCGGAGAGCGCTGACCCGCACTTCTGGCTTGACCCTGTGCTTGCGAAGCAGATCGTAGACCGGATCGCGGGTGCGCTGATACAGGTTGACTCTAAAAACAAAAAATTCTACACGGAAAACGCAGATAAGTATAAAGGCGAGCTTGATAAGCTCAATCAGGAAGCGGTGCAAAAGGTGAGCCGGTTCAGGACAAAGGAATATGTCACCTTCCATCCGGCATGGAACTATTTCTCCAAGCGGTACGGGCTTAAAGTGGCCGGCGTGATTGAAGAGGCCCCGGGCAGGGAGCCGAGTCCGGGGCATGTTGCAGGCCTGATAAGAGATTTGAGGAAATTGAATGCGCGCGTCGTGTTTGCAGAGCCCCAATTCAGCCCCAGGGTTGCCGAAGCGATAGCACAAGAGGCCGGTGCGCGGGTTTTATTTCTTGACCCCATCGGCGCGTCCAATGCTCCTGACAGGGACACCTACCTGAAACTCATGCGGTATAACCTGGACCAGATGGAAAGGGCCATGAAATGAACGCAGTCGAGACTATGGACCTTAACGTCACCCTCAACGGCAGGGAGGTATTGGAAGATATAAACCTCTCCCTTGAGGCCGGGAAATTCATGGGCATTGTCGGCCCGAACGGCAGCGGTAAAACCACGCTCCTTAAAGCGATCATAGGCATAATCAGGCCGGCTTCGGGCTCTGTGAAAATATTCGGCATGCTGCCGATGGAGGCCATTCATGGCGGTATCTTCGGATATCTTCCGCAAAGTCAGAAAGTAGAGGTCAATTTCCCCGCGAGGGCGCTTGATGTGGTACTGATGGGAACATACGCGCGGCTCGGGATGTTCAGGTGGCCCTCGAAAAAGGAGACCGCGCGTGCCGGGGACATACTGTCCATGATGGGCATGGCAGGCCTGGAGAATCAGTTGTTCGGCAATCTCTCGGGAGGCCAGCAGCAAAGGGTTTCCATTGCACGGGCGCTTATAAACAATCCCAGGCTCCTTATCCTCGATGAACCGAGCACAGGGATAGATGTGGTCGGACAGGAGGACTTTTACCACCTTTTGAAAGGATTGCAGAAAAAAATGAATCTCACCATAATCATGGTCTCACACGATGTGGGCGCCGTAACCTCATACGTGGATGAGATCGCCTGCCTGAACAAGGTGCTCCATTATCACGGGAGCCCCCTCGGCGCCCTTAACGACACGGTGATAAAGAACCTCTACGGCAAGAGCATCGACATTATGATGCATACGGACCAATGCGAAAAATGCGAGAGACTGAAGAGTGGACACAGGCACTAGCTGGCTTGTAGACATATTCTCATACGAATTCATGCAGAGGGCGATGCTGACCGGGGCGTTGCTGGCGCTGTTTTCGGGGATCATATCGGTTTTCATAGTATTAAGAAGGGTGTCCTTTCTCGGCTCCGGAATCTCACATGCCGCTTTCGGCGGGGTTTCCATAGGTTTCCTCCTCGGCGTGAATCCCCTGATAACCGCCCTGATTTACTCGATCCTCGTAGCCTTCGGCATAGAGCGGATAAGCACAAAAGGAAAGCTCGCGGAAGATACCGCGATAGGCGTCTTCTTCTCCAGTTCCATGGCGGTAGGCATTGTCCTTGTAGGGCTCTCTTCAAGTTACAATGTCGATCTGTTCGGGTATCTTTTCGGCAGCATCCTGGCCATAACCGGAGAAGACGCCCGGATTGCCGCGTGGGTGACCATATTCCTGTCGGTTGTCATACTCCTGATAATGAAGGAATTGCATTTCATCACCTTCAATGAGGAACTGGCGTTCGTAAGCGGTATAAAAGTGAGGCTCATAAAATCCGTATTCCTTCTGGCGATGGCGATTGCCATTGTGGTGGGGATCAAGCTGGTGGGGATTATACTCATATCGGCCCTGCTCGTCATCCCGGGGGCCTCTGCGCAGCTCCTCACCAGGAGGTTCTACCGGATGGTGGTTGCCTCGTGTCTTATCGCTCTTTTTTCCGCGGTTTCCGGCGTCATCATTTCCTACCGGTTCAACCTTGCCCCTGGCGGAACCATTGTCCTCGTCTTATCGCTGATATTTTTTATTTCGTTCTTCTTCAAGACAAACCGCTAAAAATGTGATAGGCTTAGATAGAGACAAAGGTTATGCACGTCTATGGCTGTTTCAGGCTGCAACGTGTGTATTGCTGTAAGGGCCGGTGGCATTACGGCAAGCCTCTATGACGCTTATCTTACATGAAAGGAGGTGTGGAGATGAAGAAGGCTGTATTGATACTGTTCGCCATTTTATTCCTTTTCTCATCCGGGTGTGCGACAAAGGATTATGTAAAGCAGCAAATCGATCCTCTTGTCGACAGGATCAGCAGACTTGAGGCGCGTGTGTCTGCATTGGAGTCAAAGATGGCCGGGCTTGAAGGCAGGCCCGTGGTATCTGCTGCCGATGTTGAGGCAGCCAGGAAGGATGCGGCTGAGGCAAAGGCAATGGCTCAGGACGCCCTGAGGGCTTCAAAAGGCATAGGCGGCGAAGAAGCTGTGAAGAGGGCTGAAGCAGCGGCCGACAGGGCCGAGGCTGCACTCGGGAAAGCTGAGGAAGCTTCCAAGAGATCGCAAAAGGCATTTGAACTGCGGCAAAAGAAGTAATTCGTCCGGAATACAGGTTAAGGTTGAGGTTAGGAGCAGGCTCCCTGAGCCCGGCTTTCCTAATCTCAGCCTGAAGCCCGGAGCTTCAATCCGAAATCTCAACAGGAAAACCTTTCTTTTCACGCACCGCCTGATGCAATTTCAGGGTGTCGACGTGCTTAAGGAGGTTCTTTTTTCTCAGCAGGCTGACCGCCTCATCAAAATAATTGGGTTTTTTCCCTGAATCATCGCGATGAACTTCCACAAATACTTTATTGTTCGAAACCCCGACCTTTACGGGCTGCCTGATAATAGTGACCGGGGTGCCGGTATTCACCATTTTGAACAGCGCAGGTATATCTTCCGGGTACAGCCTTATGCACCCGTGGCTGGCCCTTCTTCCGATCCCGAACGGCCTGTTTGTTCCGTGTATGAGTACGCTGCCCAACGAGAGGCGCAGCGCATGCGAGCCAAGGGGATTGTCGGGGCCGGCCGGAACAACCCTCGGCAGTTCGGGGTTCTCCCTTCTTATGGATTCCGGCACATGCCAGCTTGGTTTTACGATCTTCTCTATCACCCGGAACTTGCCCACGGGCGTGGAGGTCCCTTCGCTGCCGATCCCGATAGGAAAGGTCGCGACACGGTATAAACTATTCTGCCTGAAAAAGTAATACAGCCGCATTTCCGTAAGGTTTATGACGATGCCCCCGTAGGGAGGGATATCGGGCAGAATCCGGGCTGAGGGTATCCTGACATCGCTGCCGTTTCCCGGGATAAAGGGATCGAGGCCGGGATTTGCCTCAACTATTTCATTATAGCCGAGCCTGAATTTCCTGGCTATCTCGATCAGGGATTCATCATTTTTAACGGTGTAGGTTTCGAGGGCTCCGACTACCGTATTGTTTTGTCCATAGGTGTGAATCCCGGCCCTGATGGAGAGGGAGGGGAAAGCAGCCATAGTGATCAATAAAATTATCAAAAAAAGTCTTAATTTCATTTATAATTTAATAATAGCCAACCCTTATCGCCTAATGCAAGCAATTGACAAAATGAAATAGTATGTAGTTTAATATAGTTTCTTGGGCGGATAGCTCAGCTGGGAGAGCGCAGCCCTTACAAGGCTGATGTCACAGGTTCGATCCCTGTTCCGCCTACCAATTTTTTATTTGTTTCAAACTCAGCGTTGTACCCCGTTTGGGGCGGTAGTTCAGCTGGTTAGAACGCCTGCCTGTCACGCAGGAGGTCGCGGGTTCGAGCCCCGTCCGCCCCGCCAGACGTTACTCTCAGCAAAACCGTATGTTTGCCCGAGGTTGGATGGATCTATCGGAGGTGCGGCCCGCTCGAAGACGGCCCGGGGCCGATCAGAAACATCCCAACAGGGTCCAATCAGGAATAGCCCAGATGTTTTCTCTCACCTCTTTTAGCTCCTTCCCGTGGTAGACAATGATACCTAAAGGAGCGACTTTCTTATGCTCTGTTATAAAGAACTCCAGATTGCGTCCATCAGCATAAGACACTCTATCCGAGGCCTTTACTTCGATCGGTAAAATCGTCCCCTCACCGGCAAGAAGAAAATCGATCTCCATACCGGCGCTTGTGCGGTAAAAGAACAAATCGGGCTCGATGGGCTGCAATTGCTTCCATTTGATCAGTTCGGAAAATATCCAGCTTTCATATGCTGCTCCTGAACTGACTGTCA
>JAMCVZ010000059.1 GCA_023476565.1 Nitrospirota bacterium | reverse complement strand
CGACTGGACGATTATCGATTCCCTGTAATCGTAATAATATTTGGCCACAAGAGTTACGATGATAATGCATGGCAGGTAAGAACTGACCATTGCCAATACCGCGCCTATCAGGCCGCTGATCTTGTATCCGATAACGGCGTTCATAACGGTCAGGGGGCCGGGAGTGAGCTGCCCGATTGCGATGGCATCAAGAAATTCCTGATTGGTAAGCCAGTGGTTTTTCTCTACAAATTCCTTCTGGAGCATAGGGAGCATCACAAAACCGCCTCCTACGGTGAGAGCGTTGATGACAATAAGCAACCAGCAGAGTTTCAGTAAAACCATCAATGCCTCCTTCCGTATACGAGCAAGCCCGCTATCCCGGAAGCCAGGATAAGCCCGATGGGGTTCAGTTTGAACAATGCGAGGGCGATAAAAGCGGCCAAAGCAAACAGCCCTGCCTTGAAATTCCTGATAGTGGTCTTTGCCATCTTGAAAATGATTGAAAGAAGCAGCCCTACGACGGCCGCTCCCACGCCTTTCATGACCGAGGTCAACAGGACATTGCCCTTGCTTTTTATGTAGAAGACCGCAAGCAGTATAGCCAGTACTGTACCCGTAAACGATTGACCGGCGGTTGTGGCAAGCGCGCCCTTTATCCGTTTCAACTTGTAGCCTATGCAGATACCTGTATTTACGATGGGCGGTCCCGGTGTCATCTGTCCTATTGCCACGCTCTCGACAAACTCTTCATGAGTGAGCCATTTCTGCTTTTCTACAAGTTCCCTTTCAAAAAAGGCGAGCATCGAATATCCCCCTCCAAAAGAAAAAGAGCCTATTTTAAGGAATTTCCAGAAAATATCTTTGACAGTTATCTTATCCTCCATTCCCACCTCCAAACCCGTGTAGTTTCTTATTGGCCGGTCTGTATGGCCGGCCAATCGCCTTCATTCCGTCTGTCACCAGGAGAAGCCTACCACTTCTTGTTACCGGGCATGTCTGAGAACCGTTCATATATCCTCCTTGCCTATATTTGGATCAAGCCTCGCTGCTTTTGCCACCGGATATACTTTGCATATTGACATAATTATATCAGAAAGAACAAAGGAAACAGCGAGGCGACTCCTTATACATTTCCCTGCCGCTTGGATCGTGACGCGTTGATTTTATTGAGTTCATCGTCGAACGAGAAGAGACCTGTTTTAACCTTGTCAAAGAAATCTTTTGTCTTCAGGTAAAGAGGTTCATCATCTACCGACGGTCAAGACAAAAGTCCATACATTGCTCATGCACGGGCATCAGGCTATACTATAATATAAAATTACAGGCAGGTAAGGATGGTCAGGAATGAGAGGACTGCTTGTTCTGTGCTGTTTGACAGCGGCATTATTTTCTTTTAATGTCTTTGCGCAGGAATATGCGGAGGTTACTCATAATTATAAACCGAAATTCCCGGATGATTTCTTTTATAAAAGGAATTTTAAAATCCAGTGGTGGTATTTTACCGGGCACCTTTTCGATGACAAGGGAAGGGAATTCGGCTATGAGCTCACCTTTTTTTCAGTCGGCATACAAAAGCGTGAATACAGATCAAAATTCGGATTAGATAATATTTATATATCCCATTTTGCAATTTCAGATGTTGATGGGAAGAGATTTCTGTTCTCTGACAGGGCTGATAGAGGAGCATTCGACTTTGCAGGGGCTCAGGGCAATTATCTTAAGGTCTGGGTCGGAAAGGCCGTACTGGAGGGGTCTGTGGATAGGATGCACATTAAGGCGTCGGATAAGGATAAGGCAATAGACATGCTGTTGCTGCCTGCAAAACCTGTTATCTTGAACGGAGATAACGGGTATTCAAGAAAATCCGAAGAGTCTCCTGAGATAGCGTCGATATACTTTTCCTATCCGCTTCTGAAGACAGAAGGCACGCTGAAAATCGGCGGTGATGTTTTCCATGTAAGTGGGACAAGCTGGTTCGACAGGGAAATTTCATCGAGGGGGTTGGGGAATAATGAGACAGGATGGGACTGGTTTGCCGTGCAGCTTGATGACGGAAGAGAAATAATGCTCTACATGCTGAGGAAGAAGGACGGCTCGATAGACAGGTTTTCATCGGGAACGTTTGTCTATCGTGACGGCGCGTACCGGCAACTCTTAAAAGACGATTACACGGTTGCTGTTTTGGAACACTACAAATCAAAGAAAACAGGCGCGCGGTACCCCTCCCAATGGAGAATAGATATCCCCTCTGAAAACATCTCCCTTAAGGTAATTCCGCTTATAAGGGATCAGGAATTTCTCGGCGCCCGCTCAACCGGCAATTATTATTGGGAAGGCACATGCAAAGTTGAGGGAACTGCGCAGGGAAGGGCGTATGTTGAGCTGACAGGGTATTAGAAACTGAAAAGGCTGGAGGTTGAAACGTCAATGCGGGAGGGGACTGTCCCCGGCGTCGGTAAAGATGCACTAGTGCACTAGAGTTACGATGATAAAACTTATAGATGTCCACAAATATTACGGAGATACGCATGTCCTCAAAGGGATAAATCTCGATGTGGAGAAAGGAGATTTCATCTCGATCACCGGCAGTTCCGGTTCAGGCAAATCCACACTGCTCAATCTCATCGGAGGGATGGACAGGCCGGACAGGGGCTCGATACTTGTCGCGGGAGAAGATATATCATCATACAAAGATGAGCAACTCACCCTTTACAGGAGAGAAAGAATAGGTTTCATATTCCAGTTTTTCAATCTCCTGCCGAATATCACGGTCTTTGAGAATGTCCAGATGCCCCTGCTCCTGAATAGCCTGGAAGAGGAGGATAGGGTTTCCGAATATATCAAAAGAGTCGGACTTGCGGGCAAGGAGGCGAGCTATCCGTATCAGCTCTCCGGCGGAGAACAGCAGCGCGTCGCTGTTGCAAGGGCGCTTATACACGACCCTGAGATCATTCTTGCGGATGAACCGATCGGCAGCCTCGACAGCCGGACCGGTATCATCATTATGGACCTCATCAAACAACTGGCTGAGGAAACACATAAAGCGGTTATACTGGTCACTCATGAACACTATCTCTCCAACTATGCAAAAAGAGAAATAAAAATAAAAGACGGCGTGCTGCTTCAATGATATCCCTGAAACTGATAAGGCTCTTCATCTTAAAAAATATTCGCAATGAAAAGTTCCTGACCGTCCTGTCAATAGTCGGCGTTGCGCTCGGGATAGGACTGTTCATAGGGGTTAAGGTGGCTTCAGACCGTGCGCTTGCTTCCTTTGAGTCGGACATCAGAGGCCTGAGCCAGAATACCGATTACGAGGTCCTCGATATCTCGGGAATAGATTTCAACGAACATATATACAGGGATATTCTCGATATTGAAGGAAACAGCTATCCCATACTGAGGGTAAACGGTTACCTTTCGGCTATACAAGAGTCGATCAGCATAAACGGTATCGATACGGTGAAAGCCGCTCGCCTCGTGCAACCGGCTGGCCGGAAAGCATACGATATTGAGGATTTTTACAAAAATCTGAGCTCAATCCTGATAACAAAGGGGCTTTCTGATAAGTATTCTATAAAAAAAGGTGACATTATCGAATGCCTGGTCTACGATAAAAAATATTCGTTGAAAATAGCCGGAATCCTGGACAGCAAGACCCTTCCCGCTGATGCCGTTATCATGGATATAGGGAATTTTCAGGAATATTTCAATAGGACCGGGTATCTTTCCAGAATTGATCTCACGGCTGATGAAAAAACATCCAGGGAGATCAGGAGGATACTCCCTCCCAACCTTTCGATCGAGAGAAAGGAGGAATTGCTTAAAAATCGGGAGTCGGTTGTTACCTCCTTCAGATACAATCTCCAGTTTATCAGCCTTATAGCTATTCTCGTAGGCATATTCCTTCTGTACAACACGGTATTCATATCGGTAGTCAAAAGGCGGACGGAAATAGGCGTTTTAAGGGGTCTGGGAGCAGGCCAAAAGACCGTTGTCACATTGTTTTTGGTTCAAGGATTGATAGTGGGGTTTGTCGGTTCCATGCTCGGGATAGCAGTGGGACAGATCGCCGCCTACTTTTCGGTTTTGGCGGTTGAGAGAACAATATCGACAATGTACAGTACTATCTCCATATCAGAATACCTCATTACAAAAGGCGATGCTTTGAGTGCTTTGGCGCTGGGACTTCTCGTGTCGCTCATAGCCTCTGCAATCCCGTCCTATGAGGCATCAAAAATAAGGCCGAATGAGAGCTTAAAGGAGGGTACGTTTGAGAGCAAGTATAAAAGCTGCCGGAAACCTTTCGTTTTTGCAGGGCTTTCCCTTATTCTTTCTGGAGTGGTTGTCTCCTGCCTCGATTACCGTTATGCCCCTTTTGATTTTCCATTCCTTGCGTATATGGGAATACTATTTATCATACTTGGCTTTACGCTGATATCCCCTTTCTACCTTTCGGTTATCCTGAGGATCGCCCGTAAACCTGCCGGACGGATATTCAAGGCCACGGGCAGAATCACTTTCGGGGATATGAAAGGAAACATCTACCGGTTTTCGGTCGCATTGATGAGTGTTGCCATAAGCAGCGCGCTTATTATCGCACTCCTCACGCTTATATTTTCTTTCAGGCATTCCCTTGCATCATGGATAAACAGAAACATAGCCGCGGACGTTTATATCAAGCCTGCCTCATGCACGTCCAATTTCTGTTTCTATCCTCTTTCTGATGAGGTAATTTCGCTCGTAAAAAGTTTTCCGGAAGTCGCAGGAGTGGACAAGTTCAGGACACTCCATCTGGAGCTGTTCGGCAGGAAGGTAGTGGCGGGCTTCGGTGATATCGCTGTCCAGAGGGAATTCACACGCGCCGGGCGGAACGGAGAGCGCAACAGGGGGCTTGAATACGGCAAGCAGGTATCTATATCCAATTACCTGAGCACAAAGTACGGGCTGAAGAAAGGTGATGTTATTGCTCTTCAGACCCCGGAGGGCAAAGAGAAATTTACCATAAACGACACCTTCAGCAGTTATTCCACGACTTCAGGGTTCATCTATATGGACAGGAAGTGGCTCAGGGAATACTGGGGGCTCGACGATGCGACGCAGTTGGCTGTTTATCTTAAAGAGGGCGTGGATACCGGAAGGTTCATCCAGGGGCTGAAACAGGCATTGTCGGGAAAGTATGCGCTTGAAATAATGAATAACAATAATTTAAGGAAAAAGGTCATAACCATCTTCAACAAAACGTTTTCCATTACCTACGCCATTGAATTGATCTCGATCCTAGTTTCGCTGATAGGGGTGCTGAATACGCTCCTGGCCCTTGTCATAGAAAGGAAAAGGGAGATAAGCATCATCCGCTATCTGGGCGGGAGCTGGGATCAGATAAAACAGATGCTCGTCCTGTCCGCCGGAATAGTGGGGATTGCGGGTATTGTACTGGGGACAGTAATGGGGTTTCTCATAAGCGTGATTTTCATACAGGTGATCAATAAAATATCTTTCGGCTGGGAAATCCATTTCAAAATACCGTTTCTTTATCTCTCTATCGTGGTGCTGGTCCTCTTTCTCACCACCCTGTCAGCCGGACTGCTCCCGGCAAAAGTAGCGCGGAAAATAGACCCCATGAGATTCATAAGTTTTGAGTGACAATTGAGCGCTTCAGCCGCAAATACTTATTTTCCACCTGTCAGTTGCTGGCCGGCATGCGAAGCCTGGTTTCATTCCAGAGGGATCCTGGTCCTTTTTTCAATGACCATCACGCTGCTGGCCTGCGGCCCTTCCGTGCCAACCTGCTCGGCAAAACGCACTTCCGCCCCGATTTCAAGGCGCCTTATATCCCGGTTGATTAAACTATTCTCATGGAAGTAGATTTCCCTGCTGTCAGGTGTGACCAGGAAACCGTATCCCTCGTCGGGGAACACCCTGCTTATCTTTGCACGCGGCAATTCCTCGTGCCTCTTTATTTCGCCGCGGTTGCGCCGGGCAAAATCCTCAAGCTGCCGGTATGCTGCATCAAAGGCATCCCTGAGCGCTGCGCTGAAATCCTTATTGGGCTCACGTTCTATTACCAGCTCTTTACCGGGTACGGACATGTCTATGCGAACATTGTACAGAACTCCTTCACGCTGATGGCGATGAGGGGCTTCCACCACAACTCTGCAGCGGATAATACCACTATAAAACTCGTTCAGCTTTTCGGCCTTTTTATTGATTTCATCTCTTATCCAGTCTTTGAGCTCGATGTTGCGGGCGGTGATTTGCAAACGAGGGCTCATAATACCACCTCCATATTCCCAGTCTAACAGCCGGTAAATCACTTGTCAATTAAATCCTTGTCCTTTCGCTGTCATTATGTCCCGCAATCTTTTTTAAGAAGGATTCCCGACAAGCAGCAATGACAAGAAATCAGTTCCCCACATAATACCCGGAAGAGCAATTTAACAGTTGTCTGATGTTATTAAAAATGTATAATATTATGACTCGCGGCAAGCAGGCAGAAATGCCTTTACAGGAGGTCAAACGTGAAGGGACTCTTGAACACTGTAGTAATCATCTTTGGTCTGTTTTTGAGCACAGCTCCAGCGCTTTCCGAAACTAAAAAAAGCGATGGCGCGGTCAATTACTTTGTTGAGGGAATCAAATACCGGGGCGAAGGCAAATGCGAAGAGGCTGTAAAGAGCTACCAGACAGCCCGAAAGCTTAAACAGTTCAAAGCAGACTGGGAATACCACCTCGCCGTTGCGGATTGTTTTGTTACGCTGAAGAGATATGATGCTGCAATAGATGCATATACGAGGGTAATCGATGCGGCAAAAAATAAAGCGATGCAGGCAGAGATGTACAAGGGCAGGGGGAGGGCGTATTACTTTAAATCTGTCGGCCCGAACAGCCTGGATAAAAAATATATGGATCTCGCCCAAAAAGATCTGCAGGATGCCAGGGCCCTTGGTGCTGATATATCAGACGTGGAAAAGATGATGGCAGCCGACATGGGGATAAAGCCTTTGGATGTCAAGTCGGCCGAGAACAACCAAACATTCCCCTCCCAGTCCGTAACCATCATCGAAAGTCCGCTCAAGATGGTGACAGGCGATGGCGAACATGTTCTTTACCTGTCTGCAGATACCGTGCTGAAGGATAAAAGCGGTCAGATAATCAACGCCTCTGAAATCAAGCCGGGGGATACCATCGATTTTTCATGTATTGCTTCATATCGAAACAGGGCTGACGGTATGCTCCACTGCTCTGTTAAAACGATCACTTTAAACAGGAGCGCATCACCCTCCGGGGCCAGTGCCGCTGATGTTACCGGCAAGCCCCATGGCGATGCAGATAACGCTTTTTATATCAAACTGCTGGGCCAGAGACTGGACAGGATAGACAAGGACATAAGGGAAATAAAAGAGAAACAGAACAAGACGAAAAAGGAGCCGCCTTCCTCCGGCAAGATCAAAGCGAAGAAGAAAAAAACCAGGAAACCTAAGCCTGCTGAAGCTGATAAAGTGCTGCAAAAGAGCCTTCAATAAAAGTGCAGGGCCAATGTTGTATTCGGGGCGTAATTCATTAACGGCTTCTCCGGGAAAACCTGAGATAATGTCCGATGTAATTGCAATTTCAGGGATTTCACTCTTAAGTTTAAGCACATTATTTGCCGCTTGTAAAGTGTATAGTTTAGGTTTGACTCCAAGCCCTCGGACAGGCTCTTAGTAAACGGTTATTTTGTATTGATTTTAAATTATATGATATAGTATCAATTGGTTGTGTTCACAATACGCCTTTAAAATTAGAAACAACCAAGTAAGGCAATGAAAAATAATAGAAAATATCACTTGGTCACATTCGGCTGCCAGATGAATGTCCATGATTCTGAAAAGATCGCAGGAATCCTGGAATCTGAGGACTACACCGAGACTGATAATCCAAAGGAAGCAGATATCATTATCTTCAATACCTGCAGTATACGCCAAAAGGCAGAGCAAAAATTCTATAGTGAGCTCGGCAGAATAAAGCCCCTGAAGAAAAAGAAGCCTGGTCTTAAGATAGCCGTTGCAGGCTGTATCGCACAGCAGGAGGGGAACAGAATGCTCAAGAGGGCCAATTTTATAGATCATGTCATCGGACCTCAGAACATTCATGTCCTCAAGGACATTATAAAATCCAGGCCTGAGATGATTGCAGTGGGAGATAATCCCGCCATAACTGAAATGGAACTGCCGGTATATAGAAAGGACCCTGTCAGGGCCTGGATTAATATCATGTATGGCTGTAACAATTTCTGCAGCTATTGCATCGTACCTTACACGAGGGGAAGGGAAAAGAGTAGGGCGCTCGAGAGCATAGCATCTGAGGTAAGAAAGCTTGCCGGCGAAGGCTACAAGGAAGTGACCCTTCTGGGGCAAAACGTCAACTCATATAAGAGCAGTGTAAATTTCCCCGGACTCCTCAAGGAGTTAAATGATATTCCAGGAATCGAAAGGATCAGATTCGTTACATCCCATCCCAAAGATCTTTCCAATGAGTTAATATTTGCCATAAAAGACTTTGATAAAGTTTGTGAACACATCCATCTCCCATTACAATCCGGATCTTCAAAGATTCTCAAACTCATGAACAGGAAGTATACCTATGAGGAATTTCTTGATAATGTGCTGAAACTTAAGAGTGAAATCCCTGAAATTGCAATTACATCGGACATTATCTCAGGTTTTCCCGGAGAAACCGATGAGGACCACCGCTGTACGATTCATGCTCTGAAGGAAATAGAATTCGATGGGATATATGCCTTCAATTATTCGCCACGTCCAGGGACAAAGGCCTCTCTTATGGATGGACACGTAGATGATGATGTGAAATCATCGAGGCTTTCTGAAATACTTGATCTTCAAGGTAACATAACTGAACTGAAAAACAAGAGGTTAGAAGAGGTATTTCAAGAGATCCTTATAGAAGGCTTCAGTGAAAAGAGCAGCAGCAAGCTTACCGGAAGGACCAGGACAAATAAAATCGTAACTGTCCCGTTTGAAACGCAGATAAAGCAAGGTGATCTTATTACAGTAAAGATCACCAAGGCACACAGACATTCTCTCGAAGGTTCGACTTTATTAAGATTCACATGAAGATAGCGCTTCTAACCCTTGGATGCAGAACCAATCAGGCAGAAAATCTTAAACTTGAGCATAATCTCCAAAATCTCGGACATCAGATCGTTGATCTTAATGATTATCCCGACGTCTGTATCATAAATACTTGCGCTGTTACGGTAAAGGCTGATTGCCAGTCAAGACAGCTTATAAACAAGGCATTGAAAATGAATATAAAAGTAATTGCTACCGGGTGTTATTCCGAACTGAATAATGCAAAACTTTCAAATTCAGAGGGAGATCTGCTGGTCATGAGAAATTATGATAAAGACAATATTATCAATATGTTCACAAAAAACATTCATGCCGATGATAAGATACCTCAACACTCTTTCAAGCACAGGCCGATTGTTAAAGTACAGGATGGCTGCAATTATTCCTGTAGCTACTGCACAATCCCCATGGCAAGGGGGAGTTCCAGAAGCCTTCCTCTAAAGGAAATATTACATGAAATTCAAAGATATGAGTCTCTTGGACATAATGAAATTGTCTTGACAGGCATTCATCTCGGAACTTATGGGGTCGACTTAAAAGACAAGCGATCACTTTCAGGATTGTTAAAGGACATTCTCAGAGAAACAAAAATCAGAAGAATAAGGTTAAGTTCTTTGGAGATTCGTGAAATAGATGATGAGCTTATAGAATTATTGAATGACAGGCGGTTATGCAAGCACCTTCATATACCGCTTCAGAGTGGAGATAACAGTATACTTAAACTCATGAACAGAACGTATTCAATTGAAGAATATGCTTCAGGTATCCATAAGATATTAAAAAGAATCCCCGATATCAGCATTGGAACAGATGTTATCGTTGGATTTCCCGGTGAAGGCGAGAGCGAATTCTCTAATACAAAATCTTTTATTGAAGCTTTACCTTTCTCTTATCTCCACGTATTCCCATATTCCTCGAGGCCGGGAACAAGGGCGATAAAGTTGCCAAAGCATATTCCTGACCCTATCAAAAAAATGCGAGTATCGGCTTTAAGGGAAACAGGAGATGCCAAGAAAAGGGCTTATATAGACAGAAATATCGGGAAGAACCTTGACATTATTATTGAAGAGCAATGTTCTGGAGGTTACCTTGGTACTACAGGTAATTATATCAAGGTTCTCGTTGAAACTGAGAGTGATATGAAAGTGGGAATGCTTGTTAATATTGGCATTTTAGAGATCAGAAACGCTATGACTGTCGGAATCCTGATAAATAGCTGAGAACCCCTTAACAAATAATCATTTTTTACATGCCTATAAGTTGTACAATTCCGCTTGAAACCAGTGTCAATGCTTAGAAAAACGAGTTATTAACTTTGTTCATAACAGGTTATCAACAAACAATGTTTATTTAATATGTCTGATAAGATATATTATGTTAAATTATAACTCGTTTTTTCACGTTCGTCATTTCTCATCTGATTGATTTTAAATACAATACAACTTGCATTGCTGCATACCATGTTTTTTACCGTTATGAGCAGAGATTTTTATAAATTTTATCTTCTTTTTTGCAGCATTCTACAGTATAATGTCGTCTGTTGATCGTTCTAAAGTTAACCCTCTCATAACCTGACAATATTTTAAATTTGTGATTGTAATTTAACGAAAATACATGATATATTGAGTATCACCCTATTATTACGGAGGCATATTGTATGTTTTTTTCGAAAATGCTGATACCCACCATGAGAGAAGTTCCGTCTGAAGCTGAAGCAATAAGCCATAAGCTTATGTTACGGGCCGGATACGTCCGTCAGCTTGCCACAGGACTATACATATACCTGCCCCTTGGCTGGAAAGTCATGAAAAGGATAAACAGAATACTTAAAGAGGAAATGGATGCTATAGGTGCCCAGGAAGTCTCCTTGCCTATAGTGCATCCTGCAGAAATATGGCAAAAAACAGGCCGATGGGATGATATTAAAGAGGAAATGTTCCGGTTAAAGGACAGGACCGACAGGGACATGTGCCTGGGAATGACCCACGAAGAGATCATGACCTGGCTTGCTGCTAAAGAGATCCGCTCATACAGGGACCTCCCACAGATGTGGTATCAGATCCAGACTAAATTAAGGGATGAGGCACGGCCTAAAAGCGGCATCTTGAGGACCAGGGAATTTATCATGAAAGACAGTTACAGTTTCGATGCCGATGACGAGGGGCTTGATAAAAGCTATCAGCTCCATGCAGATGCATACCATAAGATATTCAGCAGGTGCGGACTTAAATTCTATCAGGTTGAATCGGATACAGGTATGATGGGTGGAGCTACTGCTCATGAGTTTATGGCCCCGAGTCCTGCAGGTGAAGATGATATAGTCCTTTGTGTTTCATGTTGTTATGCTGCCAATGTTGAAGTAGCACGTTCAATTCCAACGCCTTTGAAGGATTTACAGTGGGAATATGAGGAAGTATACACGCCTCAGAAGCGGACAGTTAAAGAGGCCTCCGGTTTTTTGAAAGTAGAACCTCCCTATTTTATAAAAAGCCTGTTGCTGATAGCATCTGAAGGCCCTGTCCTTGTGCTTGTCCGGGGGGACCAGGAGCTGCATGAAAAGAAGCTCACCAAAATAATAGGCGCTTTCAGATCGGCATCAAAAGAAGAGATATTAACCACTCTCGGGGTTGAGGCCGGATTTATAGGACCGATGGGGCATAAAATACGCATACTTGCCGATAAATCACTTAAAGAAGGATCATATATATCAGGAGCCAATAAAGCCGATCACCATGTCAAAGGCATCAGGCCGGGTGTTCACTTTAATGCTGAATGGCACGATCTCCATACAGCAAAAGAAGGAGATTATTGTCCTCAATGTAATGCCTCACTTAAAATTAAAAAAGCCATTGAAATCGGCAACATCTTTAAATTAGGGACAAAATACTCCACGTCATTGAATGCCGTATTTCTGGACAAGAACGGTAAGGAAATGCCGATAATAATGGGAAGCTACGGGATCGGTCCTGCCAGGATTGCTGCTGCTGCAATAGAGCAGAACAATGATAAAGATGGAATTATCTGGCCTTCAAGCATTGCTCCCTTTGATGTGGAGGTCATCCCCTTGAATGTCAACGATACAAGGACCATGGAAGTTGCTCGATCATTATACAAAGAATTAAATAACAACGGGTTAGATGTACTTTTCGATGACAGGGATGAGAGACCCGGCGTTAAGTTCAAAGATGCGGACCTTATCGGGATCCCCGTACATGTTGTTATTGGTGAAAAATCCTTGAAAGACAATAACATAGAAATAAAAATACGGAGCACAAAAGAAGGCAGGAAAATACCTGTAGACAATGCCCTGGCAGACATTATTAATGTGATCCATGAAAGAGCGAACCAATAGCTGTCTCCCACCTTTGGCGGTTATAGATGTAGGCACAAATACCATCAGGCTCCTTATCGGATGGGTAAAAGATGGGAAATTATTCCGTCTGGCTTCCGACAGAGCAGTTACACGCCTCGGCAAAGATTTACTCACCACTGGGGCGCTCCATAAAGAAAGCATAGATAAGTCAATTGCAACTCTTGTAAATTTTAAAGAAAAATGCGATAAGCACGGAGTGCTGTATATACTGGCAATCGGAACAAGTGCTTTAAGAAATGCCAATAACAGCGCTGAATTTATTAGTAATATAAAAGATCAGACAGGGATACGTATTCAGATAATTTCCGGCAGCAGGGAGGCAGAGCTAACTTTTAAAGGAATTGTTGGATACTATAATGATAAGGAGCCTCTTTTGCCTCCATTATTCATAACGGATATCGGGGGCGGGAGCACTGAATGGATATTCTATGCAAATACAGGTACACACGATAAAAAATTAGTCATGGACAGCATGCAGATCGGAGCAGTAAGGCTTTTCGAAAGTTTTTTTAAAAACGACTCCCTGACCGCTGAAGAGTTAGGCAAAGCAAATAGCTATATTTCAGAAGAGGTTTACAGGTCGTTATTAAAGCACAATATAAATCCTTCGATTGATACTATAAAGATAGAACATCTCGTAGCAACCGGCGGCACAGCAACAACGCTCGCATCAATTGACCTTAATCTTGATAAATATGATGCGGATAAAGTCCACCTGCATAAGATTCCCCGCCCTGCCCTGCATATGCTCTTCGAAAGATTGTCGGCTTTGCCGTTAAATCAAAGGGATAGTATAAAAGGGCTCGAGCACGGCAGGGCTGATATAATTATACCCGGAACTCTTATTTTAATGGTCATAATGGAAATTCTCAAAGTTGACGAGGTTGTAATCAGCGATTATGGCCTCATGGAAGGGATGCTGGCGGACTCTTATAATTTTCAGATGGTTTAGCCTTATATCCTTATGCTTCGGGCTGGGTTTCTTCCATCCAGGACAGGAGCGTCGGGCCGAAATTAAAGTCCATCTCAAGCCAGGGGTTTTCCCTCGGGGGCTGATAGAAATGTCCGTGGATGCATAGATATTTATCCATTGTCTTTTTCCTTTCTGTACACGACAAAGCTGTGTTCTCTGATATTAACAGCCTCAGACGTATGCAATTCACCGGGCAAAAGAGTACCGGGTCCGTTCCATGCTGCGTCAGAGGAATCCAGCGTTTTTTTCCACCTCCCCGGCGGCAGGGAATCTCCGACAAAAATACGCGTATCTGCCGTGTTAAAGTTGAAAATGCAGAATACATGGCTGTCCCCCTCATCCTGCCATCTCCTCAGGAAGATAATCCTTTCATCTTCCAATGCCTCTGCAGAGAGCTTTTCCTTATCGCAGTTCGAGAGCGCCGGGGTATCCTTTCTGAGCGCGATTAGCGCCCCGTAAAAATCGAGCAGCACTTTGTGTTTTCCCTGCGCTCTCCTCTCCCAGCTTAATTTTGAACGCCTGAGGGTATCCTCCCCTTCGGGGTCCGGGGGCTCCTCTTCCCAGGCAAAAGAGGTAAATTCCTTCTTTCTCCCCTCGCGCACGGCCTTGATGAGCTCAGGATCAGAATAATTGACAAAATACTGGAACGGATTTTCTTCTCCATATTCCTCTCCCATAAAAACGAGAGGGATAAAGGGTGATAAAAATACTGCACCGGCTGCAAGCTTTAAAGCCTCGAAATGCACAAGCCTTGTCAGGCGGTCACCGACCAGCCTGTTCCCCACCTGGTCGTGGTTTTGCGAGAAGACGACGAAGCGGTATGCCGGTATATCAAGGGAAGGCTGCCCCCTCCTGCACTTCCTGTACTGCGAGTATTCCCCTGAATAGGCGAAGCCTTCGCAGAAAGATTTTGCAAGCTGTCCTACGCTCCCGAAATCAATATAGTAGCCCTCACGGTCTCCGGTAAGCAGAGTATGGACACAATGGTGAAAATCATCACACCATTGGGCATCAAGACCGAAACCGCCTTTCTCCTTCGGCCTGATGAGCTTGGGATCGTTCTGGTCGCCCTCGGCAATAAGAAATAATTTTCTCCCCACCTGTCGTGCAAAGCCCCTGGCTTCATCGGCAAGCTGCTGCAGAAAGGGATAGGCGTTGATATCGTAAATCCTGTCTGCGGCATCCAGACGTAATATATCGATATGATAATCCGAAAACCAGTAACAGGCGTTTTCTATGAGAAAATTCCTTACCCCATCGCTGTATTCACCATCTACATTGACAGCCTGGCCCCAGGGGCATTTGTACCCGTCGGTAAAATAGGGTCCGAAATTATACGCGTAGTTGCCCTCAGGTCCCAGATGGTTATACACAACATCCAGCTTAACGGCAATCCCTTTTTTATGGCATTCGTTTACCAGTCTCTTCAGGCCCTCAGGCCCCCCGTACGAATTTTGTACGGCAAACGGATAGACGCCGTCGTACCCCCAGTTCCTCACACCGGGGCATTGCGCTACTGGCATAAGTAAAAGAGTATTGATACCGAGGTCCTTGAGATCGTCGAGTCTCGGAATAACAGCTTCGAAGGTGCCTCCGGGAGTGAAGGTCCCGACATGTATCTCGTAAATGACCATTGCGCAGAGGTCGATGCCTGTCCAGCCCCTGTCTTCCCACTGAAAGGCGCTATGGTCCACCACCCGGGACGGCCCGTGGATCCCTTCCGGCTGGAAATTGGATGCAGGGTCGGGACTGTCGATATCACAATCGAGCCTGTACAAATAGTCGGCTCCCGGGTAAATATTTTCAACGGTTATCCTCCAGTATCCCTTCTCATCCCGTTCCAGGGGGAAAGTGCCTTTTTCCGGGGATATTATCTTCAATTCTACTTTCGCAAGGAGAGGAGACCATACGGTAAACCCGCATCTTCCATCTCCGAGATAGTGCGGCCCGATTCTCATTGAGCAGCTCCTTATTTATTTAAAAGTTAGGGGTTTAGTGCAGCGTTGCATCAAACTGGCGATAGCAGAATTAAACAGAAATCAATCCTTATTTAAATTATAGTGTACAAGCAACCGCCCGGCAACTGCATTCTGGAATATATGTCTCAAGGCGTTTCATATATGAATTTAAGCATCCAGGATTCCATTGTACATTCACCACCCTTTACGCTAGGGGCAGCAGAATTAAATATGTTATAATCAGCAGTATGAAAAAAGTTTTCGGAAGGCCCGCAAGCCTTAAAAAGACACCGTTCCGCTACTGCCCCGGTTGCGGTCACAGCCTTATTCACAGGCTCATTGCGGAGATCGTAGATGAACTGGGCATACGTGAAAAGACTATCGGCATAGCTCCTGTAGGGTGCGCTGTCTTTGCATACGATTATTTTGATTTCGACATGATCGAGGTCGCCCACGGCAGGCCCCCGGCAGCCGCGACCGGCATGAAGCGCACACTTCCTGACAGGATTGTTTTCTCATACCAGGGCGACGGAGATCTGGCGGCAATCGGGACCGCGGAGATCATCCACGCGGCAAACAGGGGAGAGAATATCACCGTTTTCTTTGTTAATAATGCGACGTACGGGATGACCGGCGGACAAATGGCCCCGACCACACTATCCGACCAGAAGACAACGACAACCCCCAAAGGCAGGGACCCCAGAACAGCCGGATACCCGCTGCATGTATCTGAAATGCTCGCAACCATTGAGGGGGCCTCTTTTATCGCAAGGACTTCCATCGATTCCTTCAAGAATGTCCTTACCGCAAAAAAACTGATGGAAAAGGCGTTCCGGTACCAGATTGAAGACAGGGGTTTCAGCATGGTTGAAATTTTATCGCCCTGCCCCACTGATTGGGGGCTGTCACCCGAGAAAGCCGTTGAGTGGCTGAGGTCCAGAATGATGGATGTGTATAAGCTGGGGATTATAAAAGATAGATACAGTAAAGAAAGTCATTCATGGAAAAAAGAATTATCATAGCCGGCTCCGGCGGACAGGGAGTGTTGTTCCTCGGGAAACTTATGGCCTATTCCGCGATGCTTGAGGGGAAGGAAGTCACCTGGTTTCCCTCATACGGCGCTGAAATGAGAGGTGGCACTGCAAATTGCACTGTCATCATCTCTGATGAAATGATAGGCTCCCCTGTTACCGGCAATCCCGATATCCTGATTGTGATGAACGAGGCGTCATATAACCGGTTTTCAAAAAGGCTCCTTCCAGGGGGACTGTTGTTTTATGATTCCTCCCTGATCACCGCCGACAGCAGGAGAGATGATGTAAAGATCCTCAAAGTGCCTGCGAGCGAGATGTCCGCATCACCGAGGCATACGAAATCAGCAAACATGGTCATGATGGGAGCTTTCATTACAGTCACCGGCCTCCTCGCACTTGATTCCGCATTGAGCGCCATCGGTGATATAACGCCATCCCGCCGGAAAGATTCAATAGCAGTGAATAAGGATTTGATAACGAAAGGATACGGTCTCATTGAAACTGAGGAAAGCAACAGTATCGGACATCAGGCACATACATAAACTCGTCAATGAATTCGCCCGGAAAGAGGAAATGCTTCCCAGGGCGCTTAACGAGCTTTATGAAGGGATGAGAGATTTCGTCGTCTATGAGGAAAACGGCACGATAAAGGGCGTATGCGCCCTGCGTATCTTATGGGACGATCTCGCGGAGATCAGGTCGCTTGCCGTAAAAGAGGAATATCAGGGACTCGGCATCGGCAGGACACTGGTAAAGAAGTGTCTTAAAGAGGCCAGGGAACTCGGCATAAAACGGGTCTTCGCCCTCACCTACCATCCGGAATTCTTCAAGCAAGCAGGCTTCAAGGAAACAGAAAAGGCCAAGCTCCCCCAGAAGATATGGGGCGATTGCATGAGATGCCCCAAATTCCCCGAATGCAACGAGCACGCCGTAATCATTAATTTATGACCGAGGGTTCCAGTGTTGCATTGTAATTCCACATAAAGATTATGTAGGATTTGTCAGGGGAATTGTTTGCTGCGGGTTATTTTCATGCTGATGTCCATCGCCCGTGCCGAGTGGGTCAATGCACCGATGGATATTATATCGACTCCTGTCTCTGCTATGCTTCTTACAGTGTCGAGGGTTACGTTTCCGGAGGCCTCAAGGAGCACTCTGCCTTTTGCCAGTCCTGCGGCTTTCGCCATATCCTCCGGGGACATGTTATCAAGCATAACTATATCAGCACCCGCATCAAGGGCCTCGTTCAGCTCTTTAATATTCTTGACCTCCACCTCGATCTTCATCAGGTGATGAGCTTTTTTAGCACATTTGATCGCCTTCCTGACACTCCCGGCAACCTTGATATGATTATCTTTGATCAGTATGCCGTCATAAAGTCCAAACCGGTGATTTGCGCCGCCGCCCGTCCTTACCCCGTATTTTTCCATAAAACGCAAACCAGGGGCCGTCTTTCTCGTATCCGCGATCCTCACCGGCAAGCCTGAGACCTTTTCGACATAAGTTCTCGTCAGGGTAGCTATGCCCGACATGCGCTGCAGAATGTTCAGGGATACCCGCTCACCTGCAAGAATACTCCTCGCCCGCCCTGAAATCTCAGCTATGACGTCGCCTTTTTTTAAAGCAGTACCTTCCTTAAAAAAGGTTTTCTCACGCACGTCGGGGTCAAGAGCGGCGAATACCTCTTTTACAAAAGGCATTCCGGCAAGGATGAGGTCCTCCTTAGCGAACACCCTGGCCTTTGCCTTACTGGAATGGGGGACTATCAGGGATGAGGTGATATCCCCGTGCCCTATATCTTCAAGAAGAGCCAAGCGAATTGTCTTTTTTACCAGGGTCGAATAGTTCAGTTCTGAATTCATGGTTATAACCTGAAGCTATGGGCCATAGACAAGGGGTTATAGAAAGAAAATTCGCTTGTCACTGCCTTTGCTATAGTCTTTTGCCCATTGCCTATCGTCTTTTGCTTGTTCTATCGTCCCTTTCTGAAAATTGAAAAGAGTCCGAATATTCCCCCTGCAACGGCGCCCAGCGCAAGAGCTGAGCGCCAATCCAGCATGGTTGTAACAGTGCCGTTTATGTTCCTGCCTATCATAAGGATGGAAGTGCTGTTATTGGAGGTTATCTCCTTGGCGGCCATAATGCCGATTGCGCTCTTGCTCGCAAAGGTTTCCGATGCAGACACGGAGACAGGCGAAAACGAAAAATTAAGATTTGTCGTATTCCCGGCAGTAAGGAGGCATATGCTCTGGTTCAGAGTCAGATTTGTTCCTCTCATCATTACAGACGCGCCCTGAGTAACTTCCACGCGCTCACCGTCAATGCTTAGTGCCCCCACCTGCTGCAATTCCACATGCCCGCCTTCCACTGCCCTGACAGTGCTCTGCCTTATGTTGATAAACTCAGCTTCAACCAGGTCGAGAGCCTTCCCTTCTATGTCCACCATTTCCTTTTCCATGCCGTCATCCTCCGTTTTTTTCAATGGATTCCAAAAGCCCTATGTTTTCCTCGATCTTCTCCTTCCTTGTCAGGAGAGCATTAAATTTCGCCTTATCTTTTTCGAGAACGTTTTTCGGGGCATTTTTCAGAAAATCTTCGTTAAGGAGCTTTTTATTCAGGAAGCTTAACGCTTCGTCTATTTTAGACATCTCTTTTTGAAGCCTGTTGATTTCGTTCTTTACATCCAGCAACCCTTCTATCGGGACGTATATCTCCATTCCATCCCTTACGGACACCGCAGAGCCCCGCAGGCGTTTTACATCAGTGCCGATATTAATCTCCGCGCACCTCGTCAGCTTTTTAACGGCATTCAGGTTGTTTATCAGGGTATCTGCAACTTCCCTGGAAAGTGTTTTAATGTTCGCTTTAATCTCCAGGGAAGGAGAAATATTCAGCTCGCCTCTTATGCTCCTTATCCCTGTCACGGCATTTATTATGTATTCCATTTCCGCTTCGGCGCCCGCATATCTCGGCAAGGCATTCGGGTACTGCGATATCATGACCGATCCCTCTTTCCTGAATACAGCATTCCATATCTCTTCCGTAACAAAGGGCATGAACGGATGTAACAACTGAATGCTCTTTTCGAGGATGAAATACAGGCAATTTACCGTTTCCGACTTTTCCCTGCTGTCCTCCTGGTAAAGGACCGGTTTTGTCAGCTCCAGGTACCAGTCGCAGAATTCATGCCACACAAAATGGTATATGCTGTTTGCCGCATCGTTAAACCTGTAGTCAGCGAGATCCCTGTTGACCTCCCCGACCGTGAAAGACAATCTGCTCAATATCCATGTGCTTGCGAGGTCCAGGCTCTCTTCATCCGGCGGCTGCCCCGTCCACAGGGCCTCGTTCCTGGTGATGAATTTCGTGGCATTCCACAGCTTGTTGATAAAATGCCTGTAGCCCTCAAGCCTCTCCTCCGAGAATCTCACGTCCCTCCCCTGCGCGGCAAAAGCGGCGAGAGAGAACCTGAACGCATCCGCGCCGTATTTATCGATCATAACGAGGGGATCGATGACATTGCCCTTTGACTTGCTCATTTTCTGGCCCTTTGCGTCCCGTACGAGCGCATGGATGTAAACATCCCTGAAAGGCACATCATCCATGAATTTGAGCCCCATCATAAGCATGCGCGCCACCCAGAAAAAGAGGATATCAAATCCGGTGACAAGAACGCTGGTCGGATAGAATGTTTTCAGGTCCCCGGTCTCATCAGGCCACCCGAGCGTAGAGAACGGCCATAACGCCGATGAAAACCAGGTGTCAAGAACATCCGGATCGCGGATTACAGCGCTGCTTTTGCATGAGGGGCACTCTTTCAGGTCCACCCTCCGGCAGATCGGATTGATATCTTTTGATACCCGTATTATCTTTGAATCCCGTATTATCTCATCGTGGCTGAACCCCGCCTTTATCAGCCCGGAGTATGTTCCGCCGGACACAAATCCCCCCTTGCCCCCCTTTTCCAACGGGGGGGTGGGAGGATTAGGAACTTCAACCGGCTTGTAAAATATATGCTCGATCAGGTCGCCCTGAAGGACACCCTTGTCATTTTTGCATTCCGGGCAATACCATACGGGGATCTGATGCCCCCACCATATCTGCCGCGAAATGCACCAGTCTTTTATATCCCTCATCCAGGCGAAGTAGTTGTTGTCCCAGGATTCGGGAATAAGTCGTGTCCTCCCCTCTTTTACGGCGCCTACGGCCTCCGATGCCGGTCTCTCTATTCTTACGTACCACTGGATCGTCAGGAGGGGCTCTATAACGGTCTTGCACCGGTAGCAGTGGCCGACCGAATGAGGGTGCCTCTTTTCTCCCTCAAGCAGGACCATCTCCCTCAAGTCGTTCACAAGCATCTTCCGGGCGGCATACCTGTCGAGTCCCTTGTACCTCTCTCCGGCCTCATGCCCCATCTTGCCGTCTTCCGTAATGACGCTTATAGACTGGAGATTGTGGCGCTTTCCCATTGCCTCATCATTGAAATCATGAGCAGGGGTCACTTTCACCGCTCCCGTGCCGAATGAAGAGTCGACTGCCGTGTCTGCAATGACAGGGATCTTCCTGCCGGTTAAAGGGAGTTCAAGGGTCTTGCCGATAAGGTGCCTGTAGCGTTCATCTTCGGGATTCACCGCAACCGCCGTATCGCCGAGCATAGTCTCGGGTCTCGTTGTCGCAACCGTGATATGGCCCGTGCCGCCGGCCAGCGGATATTGTATGTAATACAGTTTACCTTCGGTCTCTTCATATTCCACTTCAAGATCCGACAATGCGGTATGGCATCGCGGACACCAGTTGATAAGACGGTTATCGCGGTATATCAACCCCTCGTCAAAAAGCCTTACAAAAACCTCTCTTACCGCCCTGGACAACCCCTCGTCAAGAGTAAACCGCTCCTTAGACCAGTCGCACGATGCCCCGAGTTTTTTAAGCTGATGGATTATCCTGCCGCCGTATTCGGCCTTCCACTTCCATATCCTTTCAATGAAAGCGTCCCGCCCGAGCTCATACCTGTTTATGCCCTCTTTCGACAGTTCCCGTTCAACGACGTTCTGGGTGGCTATACCGGCATGATCCGTTCCGGGCAGCCACAAGACTTTGTACCCGGTCATCCTCTTCCACCGCGAAAGGATATCCTGTATCGTGGCATTAAGGGCGTGTCCCATATGGAGCGAGCCGGTAACATTGGGCGGCGGTATCACTATGCAGAAAGGCGCTTTTGCAGGGTCGGGATCCGGCTTGAAATAGCCCCGGCTCTCCCAGAAAACATACCACTTGTCTTCTATTTCTTCGGGATTATAGTTTTGTTTCAGTTCATTCATACTTTATAGCCTGCCGTACGCAGCCAGCATTCGATAACCGGTATTTTATCATGATTTACGGTTTTGAGAAAAGCCTGCCGACAGGAGATTAGAGCTTACAGTTCTGAAGTAATTTTTTCTATCTCTTTCTTTATGACCGTCTCTGCAATTTCAGGAACGATTCTTCCGATTGCAGCGTTCACTTCGCCTTTCACCTGATGCAAGAGGTCTTTTACTGCTTCCCTCGTCACCTCTTCAACAATACCCGGGGCTATTCCCGAGATCGCCTGTACAACCGCGTCCTTTATTATTGAAGACAGGTCGGGCGCCAGGTCACTGCTTATGAGTGCGGAAATCTTTTCATTGATATCCTGTCTTAAGATTCCCGAAATATCTTCCTTTGAGGGCAATTCCAGCGCTTCCGCAAGTTCCTTTATGGAAGCAACTGCCGCGGGCGCCCTCTCTTCCTTCAGCGCCTCTGTCAATTCCTCTGCGAACCCTTTTGCTGAGAGCGCGATCTTCGCCTCGTATTCTTCGTCAATCAGTTCCTGCTCATCGGTCCGCACATCCGTCACCACAGGGATATCCTCATCCCATTTCGGTTCCCCTGCAAAAGGAGACGACAGCCTGTCCGGCCCTCCCTCGATCTCAGAAACTCCTTCGGACAGCGTTTCTTCCAGCTCAGGGGACTCCTCTATCGACGTTTCCCGGCCTGCCGGCTCCTGAGGCGCCCCTGAACTAATTAACAATGATTTCACTTTACTTATCAGTTCCTGAGACTCGAAGGGCTTTATAATGTAATCGTCTGCGCCGACCGCCTTTGCATATTCCTCATCGAACGGTTCAAAAGCCCCTGCCAGGAGAATAACCGGGACATGGACGGTTGCTGCGTTATTCTTGACCTTCTCGCAGAGCTGATAACCGTTGAGTTTCGGCATCTCTATATCGGCGAGTATTACATCAGGAGCAAAGGCCTCGAGCGCCTCAAGCGCCTGTTCACCATTATTAACAGCCCTGATATCGAAGTTCTCATGGGCGAGCACAAGCTCAACGACCTTTTGTATGGTAAGGCTGTCATCAGCCAGTAACAACTTGTGCTGCACGCTCATAACCTATCCTTTCGGGAGCTCATTATTACCGTCCATGTTCGTTGTTTTCACTGAACTATGGACAGGGTATCTGTATCGATAACCCACAAATTTTAGAGTTATATCGTACTTTTGTCAAGATTTTTTCTTGCCTCTGTAGTCCTCTATCGCCTTTCTCAGCGCATCAGCCCCGAGATTGGAGCAGTGCATTTTCTGCGGGGGCAATCCCCCCAGCTCCCGGGCCACCGCCTCTTTTGATATGCTCAGGGCCTCATCGAGAGTTTTGCCCTTGACCATTTCGGTGATCATACTGCTGACGGCGATTGCGGCGCCGCACCCGAATGTCCTGAATTTTGCATCGACAATTTTGTCATTTTCAACTTTAATGAAAAGCTGCATGGCATCGCCACAGGTCGGATTGCCTTCCATACCGACACCGTCGGCATCGGGCATTTCCCCTACATTCCTGGGATTCATGAAATGATCCATTACTTTCTCGGAATACATGTTTCCTTTCCTCCTTAAAATTCTAAACTCTAAATCCTAAATCCTAAACACGAAATCCTAAATAATCTCAAAATGCCAAACTCAAAACTGTTTTGAAGCTTTAGTCATTTGAATTTTGAATTTGTTTAGGATTTAGGATTTGTCGTCCTCACCCTGTAAAACATTTCTCCCCTTCGCTTCCCTCTCCCCACCCTTTTGCAAAGGGGGACATCTCGCGGAGCCTGTTTATTATGAGCGGAAACTCCGCAAGGAGGTAATCGATATCCTCTCTTGCATTATCCTCCCCAAGGCTGAACACAATGGAACCCTGGGCAAGGGCCGTCGGAACGCCTATGGAGAGCAATACCGGGGAGGATTTAAGGGCCTTTGAAGAACAGGCCGAACCGCTTGCCGCATAAATTCCCTTCATCGAGAGCATCAACAGCATCGCCTCACCCTCGATGAATTCAACTACAAAGCTCGCGTGGTGCGGCAATCTATTTTCAGGATGGCCGGTAAGATATACTTTCGGCATTTTGAGTATCCCGCCGATTACTCTGTCCCTGAGCTCTTTACAATAAGCCATTTTCGAATTCAATTTATTCTTTGCAATTTCAGCCGCCCTGCCCATTCCTACTATGGCAGGGACATTTTCAGTGCCGGCCCGTCTTCCGCCTTCCTGTATCCCCCCGTAAATAAGGGGCACGATCCTCAATCCCTCCCTGATATAAAGCGCACCGGCCCCTTTGGGGCCTCCGAACTGGTGTGCGGCCATGCTCAGCAGGTCAACCCCCAGCTCCTTCACATCAACGGGGATGTTCCCTGTGGTGGCCACGCCGTCCGCATGAAGCACGATGTCCCTCTCTTTGGCTATCCGGGCTATCTCTTTAATAGGTTCAATAGTGCCGATTTCACTGCTTGCGTGGGTTATGGAAATAAGGGTTGTTTCATCGGTAATGGAGCTCTTGACGACCCCCGGCTCGACAGTCCCGTATTTATCAACAGGCAGATAGGTTACTACGAACCCGCTTTTCTCAAGAAACCTCGCTGCATTGAGTATTGAGTGGTGCTCGACCTTTGACACCATTATGTGCTTGCCCCGGCTTTGCTTCGCAAGGGCTATCCCCCTGACGGCAAAATTATTGGCCTCAGCGCCGCTCGCGGTAAACACGATTGTGGGGGGCTTGGCATTTACCAGTGAAGCAAGCTTGCCCCTTGCTTCCTCTATGGCATTCCTTGCGCTCATGCCGAGGTCATAGACACTCAGCGGATTTCCAAAATCCTCTTTGAGATATGGCATCATGGCATCCAGCACTTCCGGATGCAGCGGATTCACAGCAACATGGTCAAAATAGCACTTCCTCATAAAGTCTCCTTTACAGTTCAGGAGTTAAAGAGTGCATGAGTTGAAGAGTTGACAGATAAATCTCTCTGATTTTTTAACTCTTTTACTTCCCGACTCATTAACTCTAAGCTCATTGGGGCTTTCTAACATAAAACTTGTAATAATCATCATCTTCGTCCATACCGATGAACTGGTTGCCTGTCTTTTCGCACCACTGGGGGATATCTTCAAGAGCTCCGTCGTAATCCGTAAGTATTTCAAGCACTTGTCCCTTGTCGAGTCCCTTTATCATCTCATCAAGCTTCAGAAGATGCATCGGGCACATCATGTATACGATATCAGCGGTTATGTCAGCTTTTACATTGTGGACAAATTTCATAATAAAGCTTAAAATAGTTGATTAATATTGTCAACTATTTTCTCTTCATTTTATCCAAGTCTCCTGACACCAGGTTTTTCAGGGTTATTGTTTTCAGAAACGCCTCTACTTTTTCACCCAAAGCCTTCCATAAAAGATGCGTTACGCAACTGTCGACCCTTACGCATCCTTCCTCCGGATCAAGGCAGGATGTCAACGCTACAGGGCCCTCCAGTTCGTTCAGTATTGCTGCAATGCTTACTTCTTCCGGCTTCTTTTCCAGGAGATAGCCTCCGCCGGGGCCCTTTATGCTTTTAATTAGTCCCGCTTTCCTGAGCTTGTTCAGTATCTGCTCAAGATAGGCAACGGAAACATCCTGTTTTTCGGATATTTCCTTGATAGTTACCGGGGTTTCAGGATAGCCTTTTGCTATCTCATACATTGCCCTGACACCGTACTGCCCCTTTGTAGATAACCTCAACATGCCTCTATGCTATAAAACCCTACTAACTTTGTCAAGTATTATCCGGAAAGGATGAAGGATGAAGACCCGATAGGCTCGACCCTTCCGTCAGCTTATAGAGGTACGCTGTTTTTTATAGGGATGGCATAATATCCGGGGGATATCCTGTAATTTTCTATCAGGGGCAAGATATTGTATGTATCCGCAAACGCTGGCTCCTTCATAATTTCCAGAATCAAGTCCATCCTGTTCCCGTATATATTCCCCTTAAGCCTTGCATAGATATCCTTCCCTTCCATTGAAAAAGAATCCACGCTTATCACATTTCCCTTTACGGACAGCGCGCCCCGTGCAGTGTAAAACATTTCAAAAGGGATAGTGATACCGAAAAACGAACCACTGCCCAGTCTCATATCGTTCAAGGAGAGCTGCATGCCTCCTTTACCGTCCTCGGTTTTGAACCGCCCGTTCAGTATGCCCTTGCCGCTTAAGCCGATAAGAGAAAAAAACGGCATGCCTTCCAGGTTTGCTCTGTCGACGGTTATATCGGTCCGCCCCTTGCTCCGGAGCAGCTCAACCGTGCCTCTTATCTTTCCACCGCTGATATGCCCATCAAATGTCACCGGGAGATGCCACAGGAGTATCGAGAGCGGATTGATGCTCATCGACAGCTCATCTATGGTGAGCAGCAGAGCGCCGGACCTCTTGATTTTCATATCCCTGACCGTGAAATTATAGAACAGGCCCTTTTTTAAAACCGGTACTTCTACGGAAAGGCCGGCGGGCTCAAATGTCTTCTCAAGTTGTCTGATAAGCGCCTCTTCAGGAATTATGATTGACCACAAGCCTGTTATGAATACGGCTGAAATAATGATGCAAGAGAGGACAACTTTCATTTCTGCCTGATCAGGGCAAGTACCATGGTGATATTAACGTAGGCGGGATTTTCAAATGAAGTCTTTATGACGGCCTTTTTTACGGAAAGGGCCATAGGCGCGTTTTCTATCTTGTAAAATATATTTACCGTCTCATTCATATCCGCTTTCTCGATGTGCACCTCTGCCTCTTCTTCTGTGGCATCCTTCAGCTCTTTCACGCCGGTCGGCTTTACGGATTTAATCTTCTGTTTCAGTCCCATGGGCAGCAGGAGTTCATCGACCGCTTGCACTATCCCCTTTACCTGTGAGAAAGACTTCTTCCCCTCTACGGAATCGACCCTGCCCTTCAGCAGCAGGTATTCCTCTTTGAGCAGGCTTAATTCTTTCTGCCGGGATTTTAAACTGTTCAGGTCTCTTTCCGACGATAGCGCGGCGCTTAACAACAGCGCGCACATGATAACAGGAATAACGATGCCTGAGATCCTCAGTAGTGTCCTGTCACCGGTTATTCTCATATTCTCCTTCCCTTTGCCGTAATGGTAAATTCTGTTCTGTTCCGGGCGGAAACTTTCGTATCAGCGATATTAACTCCTGATAAAAATCTCTCAAGGTTGATTTTCAGTTTTTGCACGTCGGTCAGTGACGGGCTCTCACCTTTTATAATGAGCCTCTCTTTATCCATCGTCAATTCCGAAAAAGATATACCCTGGCCGCTTACTGCAGCCAAATCAAGGAGCATAGGGAGCGGCTCTATGCCGGCATAGGAATTTTCTTTCTCCCTCATTTCCCTGATATGGGCTTTAAGCTGATACAGCTCGCCTGCAACCATTTTTTCATTGGGGAAAACGCTTAAATAGGTCTTTCTGGTTTCGTCTCTTATCGCCGAGGCCTCTCTTCTCGTCGAGATTATTCTCAGCGACATATCGGACAAAAATACAAGCAATACCATAACAGCAAGCACGGCGGTCAGCTTAAGCGACTTCCTCGTCCGTTCAGTATTTCGTGTATAAGTGAATTCACCCCTTCTCAAATTGAAGGTATTTTTGTTCACCTCCTGTATGGCGGCATGCACCCTGTTTTCAATCCCCCCAGCGCTCTCTTCTCGTTTGAGCGCCAGGTCGGCAAGCTCATCGCCGGACTTGAACGAATCGAGGGACAGCGCCACCTCTGTCGATGTTATGATTTTTGCATCAATGCCCAACACCTTCAGCCCGTTTAAAATCGGCCTCAGGACGTCCTTCATTATATATACGGCAAGCACCGTGCATTTCTCATCATCCTCTTTTAAAAGGCATACATCGAAAACAACCTTTTCAGCCCCGCCCATGATAAGATTATCGAGCTCAAAGGGCAGCACTTCCCTTATCCGCTCGATATCGGTAAACGGGAGCTCGATTATCCTGAAATTCAAAAGATCCAGGGGCAGGCTCAGATATGACTCATCCGTTTCCTCCAGGGGTCTTTCCGCACGGTAGTTGTGAGCGCCATCGATGAATACACGGACCGTATCTTTTAAAACATAGCTGCCGCCGCTTTTTTCGAGCATATAAATCGACGGCTCACCCTTAAGGTCAAAAAAAGCTATCCTCTTCATCTCCTATTTTTCAACCTTCATCCTTTGCTTATATCTCTTTCCAGTATCTGACAATTGAACTGTTATCTGATATCTCGAGGATGCTTTCAATTATCCTCTTGATGTCTCCGGTCTTTGCGGCAGATGTAACATGAAAGACAGTCCCTTTAACAGTGATGCGTCCCATCAGGGATGTTCCTGTTGTTTCGAAGCCCGCAACCTTGAGGATATCCTCAGCCCTTTCAAAAGGCGAGTCCTCTCTGTATCTGATAACTCTCCCGGCCATTTCCTTGTCTATGGCCTCGGAAAGGGACATGAGCACAGGCGCTCCGGCGCTGTTGATGTTTATAAGTCCGTTGCCGTATATTGTAACATAAGGCATAAGCGTATCATAGCTCTTCCTATCCACCCCTTCGATCAAAAGCAATTCATCAACGCTGTCCAAGTAACCGTTTTTCGCCTTGCGTTCGGAGTCCTGCAAACGCGGCACAGAATCCGCATCTATCCAATCGGCAACCCTGTCTGCAATGCGCTCATCAAGATCCAATGCCTTAAGCAGCCTTAAAAATGAATCATATGCCTTCTCGTTCAGTGTACCGTTGGGAAAAACCAGGGAATTCACATTGAACTTGGAGCTCTCGTCCTCGATCCAGATTGTCGCTGTGCCCTGCGCGACGGCAAAGGGCTTGCCGTTGAAGTCCTTGAGAAGATCAGGATGCGTATACGAGTATTGGTTGATATTTTCAGAGATAAGCTTCGATGCTATTTTTATTGCCGATTTGGCGGTGATGGAGAGTTTCTGGGATGCCTGCCAGTTATAGAGGGCGTTTGTGTTTACGTATACCCCGTATGCGAACTCGACGACCAGGGCAGTTAAAACCGCAAGCACCATTAAAGTTAAAACAAGGGCCATGCCCTCTGCATTGAAAAGCACAGCATGAGACCCGGCAGTTTTGGGCCTTAGAGCGCTGATTCTACATTTCGCATTCATAGCGCTTTCCCTATCCGTGGCGTTACTATCTCTGATACAGGCACACGTCTGCCTTTAAGCAGGACCGTTATGGTGATCCTCAATTCCTCGGGGACCTTTTTGGTGTCAAGAGCATCCCACGTCTTGATCCATTGGTTGCCGTTCTTTACCTCTACCGTAAAAGCCTCGATATCATCTGCAAGCGCAGTTCCCTTGTCCTTACTGTCCGGTTTATAAGGGGCACTGATACGTTTCAGTATGGCCGGTTTCCCGTCCCTCTCTTCCATTGAATAGGATATCAAAGACAGGCCAGGGGTCAGCGGGGAGAGGCAGGTGAAGGTAAATCTCGAGGCCTGTTTGCCGTATATATCCCTGTCCTCAACCTTGAAGACAGCACCTTTGCTGCTTTCATTGTATACAGCCGCTTCTATCTCCCTCCTCATCACATCAACGATCATCCTGCATTCCTGAAGTCTTATTATCGAGTCATCAACCCCGTCCATGGCTTTGCGGGAAAGGAAGAAGGTGCTGTAAACAGCGACAAGGATTATAGACAGTATTGAAAATGCGACCAGCACCTCGATCAGGGTAAAACCGTCCCTGCGGGAATTGAAAATTCCGAAATTGTTTAATTTGCACTTTTCATTTTGCATTTTGAATTAATTCCGTGAATTGCACATCTTCTTTGCCGTTGCTGACGATGACCGAGATCTCCGACATTCCCTGGTAAGGGGACTCTCTGATATCGGTAATGTAATGGTAATCGGCATACGGCCCGGGGAAATCCCCTTTTCCTCTTGCCGGTTTTTTTTCCATCTCGTATATTTTGTCTTTGGCCAGGAGAGAGGCCACGGTGAGGAATTCATGCCTTTCGGCAATCCCGAGGTGATAGTTCAGGGTATAGATCAGGGTTACAAGGAGCCCGCCTATGATGGCAATGGCTATCATGACTTCGAGCAGCGTAAACCCGTCCCTGCGGGAATTGAAAATTGAAAATTGAAAATTTAAAATTCCGGAATTTTTCATTTTGCACTTTTCATTTTGCATTTTGAATTATCCTCGCCCTGCCGCTCATCTGGTTAAGTTCCACGCTCATTTTCTCTTTTTCATCACTCAAATGGATCACAAGGCTTTCCTGAATGCCCAGGGGACCGAAAAAAACCGTTACCTGCCCCTCCTGGATCTTGCCGCGTGATTGCAATTCCATACTGCTGATATGTTCGAAGGCTTCCGTTTTTTCAAAATCAGGTCCTTTCCATGAAACGATCCTGCTGTTAAGGTCGATTTTCAGGGAACAGGTCTCTTTTGTCGATATAGCGGTGTCGTTGAGATACCTGAGCACAGAGATCATCCTTTTTGCTTCGGACTTCATTCCGCTGCCGCCCACTACGGAAAATGACGGGAATACAACAGCCGCAAACAGAGAGAGAATGAATATAACGGCCATAAGCTCAAGAAAGGTGAAACCTTTATTAGTAATGAGTAACGAGTTTTCGGATTCTTTTTTAGTCTTTAACTCGTTACCCGTTACTTGTAACTTGTTACTGTCTTTACATCGTCCAGTTTGTAATATCGGCATCCTTTCCCTCGCCGCCCTCTTTGCCGTCGGCCCCGTAGCTTATAATGTCGAAATCACCGTGAAGTCCCGGCGATATATATATATAGGGATTGCCCCAGGGGTCCTGAGGGATTTTCTTCTGTTCAAGGTATCCGCCCTCCCTGTAATTGTTGGGGAGCCTCCCTTTTTCCGGCTTCTTGAGCAGCGCCTCAAGGCCCTGCTCGGTATCGGGATAGTAACCGTTATCCAGCTTGAACAGTTTTAATGCGGTCTCATAATTCCTTATCTGAACCTTTGCC
>JAMCVZ010000029.1 GCA_023476565.1 Nitrospirota bacterium | reverse complement strand
AGCGCAAATGATATCACCAACATGGTCAACAATATGGCAGGCACGATGGAGTCGGCCATGGATAATTATGTGACAAGCATGATACCCGCACGGCAAAGCGGATATCAGACGTCATTAAAGGACGTCCAGAAATCTGAAGACAGGATTGCCAGTACCCTTACTTTAAAAGAAACAGCTCTTCGCAACAAGTTTATCGCTCTTGACCGCTTGTTGACTCAACTTAATAATACAAGCAACTATTTGACCCAACAGATGAGCTCTCTCAGTTCGATCTTCGGAGGTAAAAAATAATAATGGTTAACGCTGCATATGCCCTTAATGCGTATACACAAACAAAGGTAACGACAACTGATAATCCCGTTGACCTGGTGATAATGCTCTATGACGGGGCAATAGAGTTTCTCGAAAAAGCTGTAATGGGCATAGAGATAAAGAGTCTTCAGATAAAAATAAAATATATAACCAAAACCTTTGCGATTATCGAAGAGCTTGACAAATCCCTGAACTTTGAGGGAGGCGGCCAGGTTGCGGTGAATCTGGCTGACTTGTATTTCTACATGATGAGGGAGCTAGTGCTCGCCAATTTGGAGGATGACGCAGCTAAAATCAGGCATATTATAAGTTTACTGAAGGAGCTGAGGGAAGCCTGGATCCAGATTAAAAATAAAGCATAAAAAGCCTCCTGAATAATTGAAATAAAAAAGCAGCAGAAACTTTTCTGCTGCTTTTTTTAAGTTAATATTTTTACGAAATAGTTTATAATTACCCTGAGCTTAATTCGGCCTGAAAGGAAATTAACCGTTATGGATATTGCGGCTTTTTTGGGAATTGTTCTCGGTATCAGCGCAATAATCGGAGGTAATGTTCTCGAGGGGGGGAATACCGCGCACCTGGTCCAGGCTGCCGCCGCCCTGATTGTGTTCGGCGGGACCCTCGGCGCCACCCTCCTGAGCTTTTCCATGCGGGATATTCTGAACGCCTTTAAAGCCCTCGGTATGGTTTTCGGGGGGAGATCGGCCACCTCAGCCGAGATCATAGAAGACATCCTCGGGATTCTCGTAAAGGCAAGGAAGATGGGACTGATCGCGCTGGAATCCCAGATAAAGAATATAGAAAACGATTTTTTGAGGAAGGGGTTGAATCTCGTGGTCGACGGAATGACGCCGGCCATGATAAAAGATATCCTCTACCAGGAGATCATCACCTATGAGGAGACCATGAAAAAGGTCTCAAAGGTTTTTGAGTCCGCGGGAGGATATGCCCCGACCATAGGCATACTTGGTGCTGTGCTTGGCCTGATTCAGGTTATGAAAAACGTCACCGATCCCTCGAAGATCGGAAGCGGAATCGCTGTCGCATTTGTCGCGACCATCTATGGAGTCGGCTCTGCAAACCTCATATTTTTACCTATAGGGAAAAAAATAATGAACAGGCTGAAAGAGGAAGTATTCATAAAGGAGCTGATCATAGAGGGCGTCCTCGGCGTGGAAAGCGGGGTTAATCCTTATTTTCTGAAAGCCCGTTTAAATGCATTTCTTGCAGAACACGAAAAGTCGGAAAAATAATGAAAATACTAAATACGAAGCACGAAATCCTAAACAATATCAAATGTGCGAAGCTCAAAATTCAAAACAATTTCGGACATTGGAGTTTCGAATTTGTTTAGAATTTAGATATTAGGATTTTGAATTTTATGTGAGCGGAGGTTCATGTGAGGAGAAGGCAGAAAGAGGAAGAGCATGATAATACCGATAGGTGGCTGATTTCCTATGCTGATTTTATCACCCTGATGTTCACTTTCTTTGCTGCCCTGTATGCACTCTCCTCAATGGATACGGCAAAAATGGAAAAATTTTCGGGATCATTGAGACAATCTTTCAAAATAATAGAGCAGCCGATCCCCTTGTATGAGGAAAAGAATAAAGCTATTGTTGAAGATGTTCAGAAGGTCATTAAAGGTGCTGAAGGAGTATCGGTAAGGAGTGAACCGAGAGGGGTTGTGGTAACCTTTTCAGATGCGGCGCTTTTTGCATCCGGCTCCGCGGAGATCAAACCGGAGGCGTTTGGTGTGCTTGAAAAGATGTCAAAATTCGTTAATACCATGCCGAAACGCATAACGATAGAAGGACATACGGACAACGTACCGGTATCCGGCGGAAAATACTCCTCAAACTGGGAACTGTCCACGGGAAGGGCCGCCAGCATCCTTCATTTTTTTATCGCAAAAGGGCTTGATCCGAACAGGTTTTCCATAGCCGGTTATGCGGAATACAGGCCGGTAGCTGTCAATGATACCGAGGAGGGCAGGAAAAAAAACAGAAGGGTCGAACTGGTGATAGGCCAATAGCCTGAACGCTATGGATAGCATAAAAGTTTGTTCGGAAGACAGGGATACTGTAATAGCCGACGCAGCAGCATACTTTAAATAAGGAGGTGACAGGATGATCAGAGAGGATGATAAGTATATGAATATGAGGGAATTTTCAAGGGTTGATGCCCATATCCCCTTTGAGGTTCGCCTTGTCCCTCCGGAAGAGAGAAAAAACATACGCTCAAAAGTATCAGGTGATGCTGTTCTGGCTGAATTTCGCTCGCTTCCCGACCTGCAGGACAAGCTCCTTGCCGATTGGATGAAAATGTTGAATATGAAACTCGATGCCATCATTAATATGCTCATCTTCCAGCGCGAAGGGTTCGGGTCATTGCCGTTCAACCATGTTAATATAAGCGGTGGAGGCTTGAGCTTTGCCTCAAAGAACAGGTACAGCCAGGGCGATGTGCTTGAGCTGAGAATGATGCTCCCCGTGATGCCCCCTATCGCCCTCTATGTTTACGGTGAGGTGGTAAAGATCGAGACGCAAAGCAGCGGCTTTATGATCGGCATTCAATTTATCGAGATGGATGAGGAAATAAGGGACGAAATAGTGAAATTCGTCTTTAAAAGACAGAGGGAAATACTCAGGGAGAAGCGGAGGTAACAGACCTTTAAATGCTCTCAATAATCGGTGCAACTATTGTATTGGTCTCCGTAATCGGCGGCTACCTGATAGAGCGCGGTAATCTCCACGTCCTCTTTCAGCCGGCCGAATTGCTTATAATATTCGGCGCAGCTATCGGCGGTTTTATAATCGCATCGCCCTTAAAAGTCATCAATGCCGTTGTTAAAGGCTTTTCCAATATAATCAGCGGCAAGACCTATTCCAAAACAGATTATATGGAAATCCTCATGCTGATGAGCGAAATATTCGCCAAGATCAGAAAGGAAGGACTTGTCTCAATCGAAGCGGATGTCGACAACCCGATGGAAAGCAGGATATTCAGCAATTATCAGAAATTCCTGAAAAACCACCATGCAGTGGCTTTGGTTACCGATACTTTGAGGACCGTCATGACAACCAGTATTGCCCCTCATGAACTGGAATCATTACTTGATGCGGAGCTCGAGGCGCATCACGAGGAACTGATGATACCCTCAAAGAGTATCGCCAACGTCGCAGACTCGCTGCCGGGACTCGGTATCGTTGCTGCGGTCCTCGGTGTTGTTATAACGATGGGCAAGATCAGTGAACCCCCGGAAGTGTTGGGGCACAGCATCGGCGCTGCGCTGGTCGGGACATTCCTCGGCGTGTTGATGTGCTACGGGTTCGTCGGACCCGCGTCAAAAAACCTGGAACAAATAGCCGGTGAGGACAGGAACTATTTAAATGTGTTGAAAGTATCCCTTGTAGGTTTTGTCGGTGGAGCGGCCCCGCAGATAGCGGTTGAATTCGGCAGGAGGGTGATACCCGCCAATGTAAAGCCGTCATTTATTGAAGTCGAAGAAGCGATAAGGCAACTGAAAAGCAAATAAGATAACGCTAAGCACTAAATTTTAAACAATATCAAAATTCAAATATCCAATTTTAAGTTATCATCGTTTAGGGTTTGGATATTAGGATTTAGGATTTGGTAATAATATGGCAGATAAATCGAAAACAATAATCGTTAAAAAGATAAAAAAGGGACATGAGGGCCACCATGGGGGCTCGTGGAAAGTTGCTTATGCCGACTTTGTCACCGCCATGATGGCCTTTTTTCTGCTTATGTGGCTCCTTGCAATGGTCTCGCCCGAAAAGAGGGCTGCCATATCTGAATATTTCAAGCACTTCTCTCTTTTTGAAAAGAGCGGGGGCTCTTTTATGCAGGGGGCGCCGAAAATATTGCAGCAACAGGGCGGTGAGATTAAGGCGCCCGGCGAAGAGGTTGGGAAGGGGGCCGGTGAAGTAACAGCGGAATCATTAAAGGAACGCTTGAAGAGAGCGGTAGAGGAAAAGTTGAAGGCATTAAAAGACCAGGTAATAGTCGATGTATTCGAGGGCGGTGTCAGGATACAGCTTGTCGATACTGACGGCAGCTCGATGTTCCCCTCCGGCAGCGCACAGCCGAGCGAGAAGGCCAGGATGATTTTAAAACTGGTGGCAGAAAATATAAAAGATACTTCCAATAGAATAGCTGTTGAAGGACATACCGATGCCGCCCCGCTTAGGAACGGACAGATCACGAACTGGGAGCTCTCTACCGGAAGGGCGTCTTCGGCCAGAAGGGAGCTTGAGTCAAATGGGATAGATCCGGGCAGGATTGCGAGAGTTGTCGGATACGCTGATACGGAACCGCTGATTAAAAATAACCCGAGTGATCCGAGGAACAGGAGAATAAGCATTATTCTCATGCAAGCTAAAGTACAACCGCCGGCGCTGCGTCCTTCAGCGGAAAAATTAGAGCCGCAGCTTAAAGCCGTCCAGCCTGCACAGCCTCCTGTAGAACAGGTTCAAAAGGCGCTCCCCTCTCAGCCCGCACCTCAGGCTGAAAAGAAAGAGATAAAACAGGAAACACCGGTTAGAGCAGTCCAGCCTTTGAAACCTGCAGAACAGGTCAGGAAGCCGGCGGCAGCGGCCGCGCCTAAAACCGGTCAGAAAAAAGGCATATCAGAGTCTGATATAGGTATAAAGTCAAAAAAGCCGATCGATATTAACCAGCCCTTATTTACTCCGGAAATTGGCAAAGGACGTTAGGGCGGTAGCGGTACTGAAAGAATAAATAGTTTTTCTGCTTATGCTGAAAGTCTTTGATATTTAAGGGGAGATGTAAATTTTAACCTGTTTGTTGTAAAATTATTAAAATAATCCTACCAAGGAGGCTGCTCTATGAGTGAAGAAGAAATTATAGAGGTCTTAAAAAAGGAAAACGAAGAATTCAGAAAATTGTATCAGGAACATAGAGAATTGGACGGCATGCTTGCAGAGTTTAACAAAAAGCATCACCTCTCATCAGAAGAGGAAGTCGAAATGAATAGGATGAAGAAAGAAAAGCTGCATAAAAAAGATAAAATAGCTGATATGATAAGGGAATATAAAAAAAGAAAGTAGCCGGTAATCGGTAGTCAGGGAAAGATAAGGAAAAATTTTTCGGGCTGGTTATTTAGTGCTTACTACTTGCTGCTTAATTTAAGGAAAGGATACCATGGCTTTAAGAAGCAAAACGATCAAGAAAGGACTCGAAAGAGCTCCGCACAGGGCTCTGCTTTACGCAACAGGTATTCCCCGGAGCGAGATGGACAAGCCCTTTATCGGGGTTGCAACGAGCTTTACCGATATCATTCCGGGGCATGTAGGGATGCGCGATCTGGAAAGGTTTATTGAAAAGGGTGTTCATACCGGAGGCGGCTATCCGTTCTTCTTCGGGATCCCCGGAATATGCGACGGCATTGCCATGGGACACAAGGGAATGCATTACTCACTGGCCTCAAGGGAACTGATCGCCGACATGGTTGAAACGGTTGCGGAAGCGCACCAGTTGGACGGGCTTGTGCTGCTTACCAATTGCGACAAGATTACCCCGGGCATGCTCATGGCCGCAGCGCGATTGAATATACCGAGCATTGTAGTCACTGCGGGGCCCATGCTTGCCGGACACTACAGAGGCAGACGGCTTAACCTGACCAGTGATACTTTTGAGGCAGTCGGAAAATATAAAAAGGGTTTGATAAAGGATGATGAGCTGCAATCCCTCGAGCTGTGCGCCTGCCCCGGTGGCGGTTCCTGCCAGGGAATGTATACGGCAAATACCATGGCTTGCATAACCGAATCCCTGGGAATGAGTCTGCCCGGATGTGCTACGGCGCCTGCTGTTCTGGCAAATAAAAAGAGGATTGCTTTTGAGAGCGGCAGGAGAATAGTTGCATTGATCAAAAAGAATGTTACCCCAAGGAAAATCATGACCGGCAATGCATTTAAAAATGCAATTACGGTTGATCTCGCCCTGGGAGGCTCAACAAATACTGTTTTACATATACCTGCAGTAGCTTACGAGGCCGGGATTAAACTGCCGCTCGAAGTTTTTGATGAACTCAGCATAAGGACTCCGCACATCGCGAACATGATACCAGGGGGGACATATTACATGGAGGATCTGGACTATGCCGGCGGGATACCTGCGGTCTTAAGCAGATTGAAAAGCCTGCTCAATGCATCACCGACGGTTTCCGGAAAGGACATAATTGAGATCGCCGATGGTGCTGATGTGTCCGATGATGACGTAATCAGGCCCCTGGACAAAGCCTATCATAAAGAGGGGGGGATAGCGATACTGAAAGGAAACCTGGCCCCCGAGGGCGCTGTTGTCAAGCAGACAGCGGTAAGCAAGGGCATGATGAAATTCGAAGGCACGGCCAGAGTATTCAATTCCGAAGAGGATGGGATGAAGGCGATATTGAACGGTTCTATTAAAGCCGGGGATGTTGTCGTGATACGGTACGAAGGACCTAAGGGCGGCCCGGGAATGCGGGAAATGCTTTCCCCGACATCTGCGATAGCCGGTATGGGACTCAGCGAATCAGTTGCCCTGATAACCGACGGCAGATTTTCCGGGGGAACGCGCGGGCCTTGCATCGGACACGTTTCTCCTGAAGCAATGGAAGGGGGTCCTATCGCTGTGCTCAGGAATGGAGACAGGATCAAAATAGACATCCCGAAAAGAAAACTTGAGGTCCTGATATCTGCTGACGAGATTAAAAAAAGGCTTGCTGTATGGAAGCAGCCTGAGCCGAAAATCAAGCATGGCTATCTCGCACGATATGCCAGACTGGTGAGTTCTGCCGGCAGCGGCGCGATAATGAGCGATAAATAAGCTTTATGATTATGGTGGTATGCGCACCCGCAGTGCGAAGTATTTATTGTATAGTGTACTTTAATTTGGTATTATAATAATCAGCCTTTCACTTCAAACCCGTCGTTAATGTGCATTACCGTTATTTGCGGGCGTAACTCAGCGGTAGAGTGTCAGCTTCCCAAGCTGAAGGTCGCGGGTTCGAATCCCGTCGCCCGCTCCATT
>JAMCVZ010000058.1 GCA_023476565.1 Nitrospirota bacterium | reverse complement strand
AGCAGATATGGGAAAAGAATGGTATTTAGAAAAAATTGATATTCTGAACGAACTATCAAAGGATGAACTGTCTCAATTAACACAGAACGCGATAGAAAAACACTATAAAACTGGAGACATTATTTTTATGCCCGACGACCCCGGCAATACCGCATTTCTAATCAAGAAAGGAAGGGTAAAACTATATAATCTTTCTTTTTGCGGTAAGGAATCAATTCTTTTTTTGTTTTACCCGGGAGAATTTTTCGGGCTTTCCGAGATATTCGGAAATGAACGCCGGGTCTGTTTTGCAGAGGCTGAGGAGCATACAACAGTTACGGTAATAGACAGCAGAAAATTTGAGGAGTTGCTCTATAAAAATCAGAAGATCTCACGGGTAATAATAAAAATCCTGGGGACAAGGTTGATGCAACTGTGCAAGACATTTGAGGCTATAAGCTCACAGGATTTAAGAGCCCGCACTTCACTGGCATTAATAAAACTGGGGAATATTTGTGGTGTAAGAAATAACGGTGAGATTTTGATTGAGACCAAGATTACTCATAAGACCCTTGCAGCGATGGTCGGCTCTTCACGTCAAGGTGTTACGGAAATGTTAAACATTTTTATCAAAGAGAAACTGATTAAATATGATGAGAAGAAAAGGATTATAATCCTTAACCGGTCCAAGCTTATAGATTCGCTCACTTCTTAACCCGTTTCTGCTCTTATAGTGAAACAATGTCGCATCAGGGACGCCCCATTGAGCCAGGTTAAAGACCGAACGAAAAAAAATGGTATTTTGTCAGATAGATGACATCTTTTTCTGTTCGTGTTCTTTAAACTGTCCGTAAACAGGTTGTTGCAGTTCTAGGACAACAATAATCTGATAGGGGGTAAGAGAGTTATGAAAAAGGGAGCATTGGTTGTACGGGTAATGTTTTTGGCAATGACGATGATTGCGGCAATCCTTTTTAGCGTGCTCACCGGGTATGCGGCTGAGCCGATAAAGATTGTTGTCGGGTGGCAACCCTATGATACGATTTCCTACCAGGTGGCTATTATTCAGGAACTGAAGCTCTGGAAAAAATATATGCCGGAAGGGGTTCAAGTAGAGTTTGAGCCGGCGCTGCAGGGCGCTATTATCTCAAACAATTTACTCGCCGGAAAACAACAGATAGGTTATATGAGCATTCTGCCTGGTATTATGGCAGCGACAAAGCCTGAACAGGCCAATATCCGTTTGGTGGCGAGCACGGGACACGATGAAGGGCAGCGCTGCTCCATTATTATGGCGCGTAAAGACGCCCCGAATTTCAAATCGCCTGAAGAAGCGGTGCGCTGGTTGGATGGCAAAATTGTCGCCGCTCCCAAGGGGAGCTGTGCTGACCAGTATTTTCGTCTCCTTATGGACAGGTTGAAAATTAAACCCAAGGAGTACCTCAACCAATCGCTCGAGGTCATAGCAACAAATTTCCGTGTCGGCAAGATTGACGCTGCTGCGCTCTGGGAGCCGACTGTATCCCGTATAGGCACAATAGTGGGCGAAGGAACAGCAAAAATTGTTGCCACGGGCAAGGTCATAAAAAATATTGATTCCGGGTCCCTGGTGATGCGTGGGGATTTTATCGATAAGTACCCTCATCTGGCGGCGGCTTACATCAAGGCAGAGTTGGAAGCGCAAAGGTATATGGTAGACCCCAGGAACTGGGACAGAGTAATTGATATGCTCTCAAAGTATGCGACCGGAATACCTAAAAGGGTCCTCTGGTACTCCCTCTATGGCCAGATCCCTCCGGAAGTCGGTGGAACCAAGGAAAGGGCGGTGAGGGCTTTCATCTTCACCAATGATCTCCGCAAGAACATAGAGGATATGTATGTTTTTCTTCATAAGGAAAAGATTATAAGGTACGACAAGCCCCTCCCCGGGACAATCGATGATGCCATCGCCAGAAAGGTGCTCAAGGCGGAGAAATTGAAATCTCCCCTCGGTACCATTATAGGGCAACCGGCCTCTAAGGCCCCGAAGGATTAGCTGCGAAGAGCTAAGAGAAAATTATTATGCAGCCGGGTGTCATTAAGAGAAATAAACCGGAAATGGTGGATGCACAGATATCCTCCGTGGGGCTGGTGTTCTATCGTACCAAGCTCTGGTTTGCCAGCCCCAAACCTTACCTCATGGTGACAGGCCTGCTGTTCTTTGTCGCCACATGGTACCTTCTTACTGAATACCTCAAAGTACCACGGTTCGAGAAACTGCCCGGGCCGGCAATAGTCCTAAAGGAATGGCTTTCACGCGATCCGATATACGGCACTTCCATCTATACGCCGGAGTACTATGTGCACATCTGGAAAAGTTTTTTCCGGGTCCTTCAGGCATTTGTACTTGCCACATGTCTGGGAGTTCCCCTCGGACTGTTTATGGGGTGGAAGAAAACCTTTAAGGATTACACCTTCCCCATTTTGGAAACCCTGCGGCCCATTCCTATGCTGGCCTGGGTTCCGCTGGCGATCCTTATGTGGCCGGGCCGTGAACTTGCAATTATTTACCTCACCTTTTTAGCTGCCTTTTTTGCGACCACGCTGAATACCCTGCTCGGGGTCGAATCCATTGACGAGGTCTATTTCCGTGCGGCACGCTGCCTTGGTTTCAAGCCCCGTCATATCTTCTTCCGTGTTGTGGTACCCGGCGCACTCCCTTTTATCTTTACCGGTTTGCAGATCAGCATGGGGGTTGCATGGTTCTCGCTTGTGGCAGGAGAAATGCTTGCAGGAGAATACGGACTCGGGTATCTCATATGGAATTCTTTTATCCTGGTACAGTACCCCGTAATAGTTATCGCCATGATCACACTGGGGTTCATAGGATGGGCAAGCAGCGCTGCAATACGGTTTGTAGGGAGCCTTTTAATGAAATGGAAAGTGAGAGAGGTGGTCTGAAATGGCTGATGCTCGGGATGGGGCTGGCTTGGACGTGAGACCGACTGCGTGCAGAGTTGCAACTGCCGGCAGTCTTTCATCCGGTAAAATCAGTATTCGCAATGTATCAAAAGTGTACGACCCGGACGGGGTCAATGTAAAGGCTTTGGATGACTGCTCCCTTGAGATAGGGGCAGGAGAATTCTGTGTTGTGGTGGGCCCGTCAGGCTGCGGTAAGACAACACTCCTGAACGCCATTGCCGGCTTCCACAGTATTTCGTCAGGTGAAATCTATCTGGATGACCAACTGCTTTGCTCTGAAAAGAAAATCGCAGAACCCGGTGCGGATCGTATTGTGGTTTTCCAGAACGGCGCGTTATTCCCATGGAGCACAGTCCTGGATAATGTGATAAGCGGCCCGGTGGTTCAGGGAAAGATGACGCCTAAAGAGGCAAAAAGCGCTGCGATGGAGCTTCTGTGCCGGTTCGGTCTCTCCGGAATTTCACATAACTATCCGGGGCAGATCTCATCCGGAATGCGCCGCCGTGTTGAGATTGCGAGGGCCATGATGAACGACCCTAAGGTGCTGCTTTTGGACGAACCTTTCAGGGCTATGGATGCCCTGACAAAGAGTGTGATACATAAATATCTTCTCGACGTCTTTGACCTATCAGGGAAAACCATTTTCTTTATCACGCATGACCTGGAAGAGGCAATTTTCTTAGGCGACAGGGTGGTTGTCTCTACAACGAGACCCGGCAGGATCAAAAAGATAATCAACGTGGATATACCGAGACCGCGGGATTTTCGTGTTCTTTCCTCTGAGCAGTACCGTGAATTGAAAGTAGAGGCGATTGGTGCTGTCCACGAAGAGGCATTGAAGGCCTTTGAGGCAGGCGAGCGTGAACTGGCTTAGCAGCGGTAGTGTTTTCTTAGAAGAACATACTGAAAGGAGAAAAGCGAGACAGTGCCATGGTAACTCAAAAAAATACTCTTAGCGGCTGGATTAGCCTCAGAAAAGCGCGCAAGGCAGTCTTAAGCAAAACCACCTACCGCGGTATCACCGCCATCATCATTTTTTTTATATGCTGGGAGGTGAGTTCCAGGTTGAATTTTCCTGTTGTGGGACAGATACCGCCTCCCAGTTCGGTCTTCAGCGCCATGCGGAAGATTATAGGTAGTCCGGATTTCTGGGGATCATGGCTGGTAAGTTTTAAACGAGTATTTGCCGGTTTCATTGTTGCCCAGATAATCGGTATCCCTCTCGGACTTCTCATGGGAATAAATCGTGTCTTCCGCGACTTAACGTTTCCGGCAATTGAGATATTACGTCCTATACCCCCTCTGGCATGGGTTCCAGCTGCGGTTATTTTCTGGCCGACTGCCGAGATGAGCATAACCTTTGTGACTTTCCTCGGCGCATTTTTCACTGTCGTGCTTAATATTATCGGCGGGGCAAAGAGTATCGATGTACGGTATATACGGGCAGCGCATTCTCTGGGATCTCGGCGTCGCGACATCTTTTTGCGGATCGTGCTTCCGGCCACATTGCCGAGCATGTTTGTGGGTATGGCCGTGGGTATGGGGATCACGTGGGAAGTGGTTGTCGCAGCGGAAATGATTGCCAGCCGATCGGGACTTGGTTTCTTAACATGGCAAGCTTATGTGGCGGGAAATTATCCCGTGATCGTAATCGGCATGATCAGCATCGGCATAGCAGGATTTCTGTCGAGTACCCTGCTCCGGGTTATCGGCAGGAGGGTTACCCCATGGCTGAAGGTTATTTGATAGGGGCTCTTCGAATGTCCACTATAGAGGTTTTATGAGGGAAATATGAGAAATAACGGACACAACGCTGCAAGAGATGAAAACTTTCAGGCCGGACATCCATCGGGCGAGATGAACATTGCCTCTGTCAGCAAGGCCTATGGGGTAGGCCCTCTGCGCCAGCCTGTGCTGGAGGACTGCTCCTTTACTATAGAGAGCGGGAAGTTAACCGTCCTGATCGGCCCGTCCGGCTGTGGAAAAACCACGCTTATCGATATCCTCGCGGGTTATGAAAAGGCGGATTCCGGGATAGTCACTATAGACGGCCAGCCTGTAAAAGGACCGGGCCGGGACCGGCTGGTGGTCTTTCAAGAGACCGCGCTTTTCCCCTGGATGACCACATTTGAAAATGTGATCTACGGGCCCATGGTCAGAAAGGAAATGAGCAGGAAAGACCTGGAAAGCAGGGCCATATCCCTATTGGAAAAAGTAGGGCTGGTTGATTTTAAAGACAAATATCCCACACAGCTCTCAGGCGGCATGCAGCGGCGTGCGGAACTGATAAGAGCGATGATTAATAACCCCAAGGTGATGATAATGGACGAACCTTTCAGGGGACTCGATGCAATGACGAGGGAACTGATGCAGGAGTATTACGTGCGGCTCTTTGAGGAAAACAGAGCAACGAACCTGTTTGTCACCTCTGAGATCGAAGAAGCGATTTTCCTGGCGGACCAGCTTCTCGTTATGAGCTACCGGCCGGCAAAGATAAGAGAGGTTATCGAGATTGAACTGCCCAGACCGAGGGAATTCCACATGCTCACTTCCAAGGAGTATCTGAATTATAAAAAAGAGGCGCTGGAAATCCTCCACGAGGAAGCCATGAAAGCCTTTGCGAGCGGGAGCAATGTCGCCGCGGTAGATTTTTTGGAGGCCTACTCGGAAAGACAGGCGGCATCAGGACAGGAAGGCAGGGACTCTTTTGATTGAGTCCGCACTTCTTACACGGCAGGCAGTAATTATTCTGAGTATTGCGGCTGCCGTATGTGTAACTGTCGGGAGTTTGATGAGGGTTCGGTACAAAAATGAGAAAAGAAAAGTGATCGCTCTTCTTAACTATACAGGATACGGTTTATTCTTTCTGAGCATTTTGATTTATATTACCTTGGGATTTCGTTAACCGATTTATAGAATTGAATTCAGATAAAAATAAAAAAAGGAGGAAATCAATGAAAGAGCAAAAAAAGAAGGTTACCATTCCGTATTTGATGGAGAAAAAAAGGAAGAAGGATCAAATTACAATGATGGCCATTTATGACTACCCCAATGCGGTGGTGGCTGAACGTACCGGCATAGATATTGTCTGCGTCAGCGACTCGGGTGGCATGGCTGTATTTGGAAAGGAGAACACCACCTCCGTGACCTTTGAAGAGTGTATGATCATGATGCAGACGGTATCACGCGGCTGCAAGACGGGACTGCGCATGCTCGATATGCCGTATATGAGCTTTCACACCTCTCCCGAAAAGGCGATTGAAAATGCTGCCCGGTTCGTGGCGGAAGGTGGCGCAGAGGTTATGAAGTGCGAGGGCAACCGGCATCATGCTAAGAATATTGAGGCTATTGTAAAAGCAGGTATTCCGGTCATGGGTCACGTGGGCGTTACCCCGATGCGAATCACTCAGTTAGGAGGGTTTATCGCGCAGGGGAAAACGGGTGACAGGGCAAAAGAAATCGTGGATGACGCTATGGCCATGTACGAGGCCGGATGTTTTTCTATCCTTTGTGAAGTGACAACATCCGAAGTCTGCGAATATCTTACCGAGACTTTGCCGATACCGGTGATAAGTCTTGGCGCAGGCAACAAGGCTGATGGAGTTCATATCATTACCTGTGACCTTTTCAAGCTTTACGACCGTCATACACCGCGCCATTCCAAAGTATACGTGGAATTGCTCCCGATAATGGAAAAGGTGTTCAGGGATTATATCGCTGATGTAACCAGCCATCAGTACCCCGGTCCTGAACATACTGTTTTTATGCAGCAGTCGGAGCTGGAGAAATTTTCCAACCTGGTCAATTGGCATAAAGCGTAAAATGGTGGTAAAATGGTGGGGTTAGGCATTCATGCATTTAGCTTTTTTAGTATTTTCTTCATTGCGCCCTGTCCTTGATTTATATGCATATATGCAAGCCTTACTCCACCTTACTACTAACTACTATACGGTTGAGATCATAAAGGATAACGGCTACTTCCGTGCAAGCGTCAGGAAGAACCATGCAGAGATCGAGAAAGCAAAAAAACGTTTTGGCAAGACTGTTCTTTTTACAAACCGTGAGACACTATCTACTGCAGAAATCGTCAAGCTCTATCGGGACCGAAATATTAATGGCTACGATAGAGGAATCGAAACCTTTATGCAGGAACTCAGGGGAGTACGTTCAGCGCTCTTATTCTATCCCGGCACAAAGAAGCCGTGCCGCCAGATTTGCAGCCTAACTGAAAGCCAAAGTGTGCTGCTAAAACAACTAGGGCTCGATCTCAACGCCAGTTAGGTGATCGTCTCCGCAGTTTCTTTTCACCTGTATTATCATGGCGTTACGTCCTTCGTCTACCGCTATTGGCGAAAGTCGGGTTTAACTCTTTCCGTTCTTCTTCCGAGAGCTATATGGGCTTTTTCTTGGCATATGCAACCTCCTCAGTTGCAATTATGCCATAAGAATATATAGAAAACCAGTCCATTTTACGTAACCGTATTTATTAAATTAAGTACTAAGTCTTAGGAAGTACCGGGTGAAGGAAGCAGGCGCCGCCTTTTTTGTTTTATCTCCTCAATTCCCTACTCTAAAGCTTACATTCCTATAATCCTCAATATCTTCG
>JAMCVZ010000009.1 GCA_023476565.1 Nitrospirota bacterium | reverse complement strand
TACTTCCTCTTCGCAACTTAATCAGTCCTTGGAATACTGCACATTATACCTGGAAAATCACATTCCCAAAATCAGTTTCAAAAAAGGAAGCAAAAAAGGAAAAAGGAAGTAGGGTCAGGTCTTGAAATATAAGAAAAAGTATGCTAAGGTAGCGTTATGGCCAGACCACTGAGAATTGAATATCCAAACGCCGTCTATCATGTAACCTCTCGCGGTAATGCAAGGAACAGGATATTTCTTGGCGATCAGGACAGGGAGAATTTTCTTTTTGTCCTTGAGGCCGTCGTTAAGCGGTATAACTGGCTGTGTCACGCCTACTGCCTCATGGACAATCACTACCATCTCATGATAGAGACCCCGGATGCCAACCTCTCCCGAGGCATGCGGCAATTAAACGGCGTCTATACTCAGAAATACAATTGGTGGCACAGCAAAACCGGCCACATATTCCAAGGTCGATACAAGTCGATTTTGGTAGATAAAGAGAACTATCTTCTGGAGCTATGCCGGTATGTGGTCTTGAATCCGGTGCGGGCAAATATGGTTGAAAAGCCAGAGGAATGGAAATGGAGCAGCTACGGAGCCACAGCGGGCTTAAAAAACGTGCCGAATTATCTTACGGTAGACTGGATTCTCGGGCTTTTCAGCAACAATAAAGCAGAGGCGCAAAAGCGATACCGTAAGTTCGTGAGAGAAGGAATACATACGGGGTCGCCCTGGGATGACCTCCAAGGGCAGATACTATTAGGAGAAGAAGAATTTATAGAGAAGTATAAAGACCTTTTATCCGACAAAGAGCAGATAAAGGAGATACCGCGACCTCAGAGGTATGTGAGCAGACCGCGCCTGTCCAAACTACTTTCCAAAGAAGATAAGACGGCCAGAAGAAATAGAGGCATACATTCCGCCCATGTGAAATACGGATATACGCTTAAAGAGATTGCAGATCACCTCAAGATTCACTATACTACGGTAAGCAAGGTGATAAAGGGTTTAGAGGAAAAATGATGTTTCAAGACCTGACCCCATGACCCCACCATGACCCCATGACCCCATGACCCCATGACCCCACCAAGACCCCAACAAGACCCCAACAAGACCCCAACAAGACCCCAAGACCCTCATTCCAGTGGGGTGTCAAAACAAAAAAATAGAAGGACCGTGGTAAAATATAAGTAAAGGGGTAAACAATGACAAAATTGCTTGAAAAAGCCTTTAAAGAAGCATCAAGATTGCCGGTTGTCGATCAGAACGCGATTGCGAAATGGCTGCTTGAAGAATTAGAGGCGGAGAAGAAGTGGGAGCTGATGTTTGCTGAATCGGAGAATGTCCTTGATAAACTTGCTGACGAGGCTCTGGCAGAGCACAAGAAAGGCAAAACAAGACCGCTGAACATTGATAGCCTGTGAACTCAAAAACTACAGAGGCTTTTTGGAAGTGCTATGCCGCATTGCCGGAACTAATGAGAAAACAGGCAAAAGAGGCTTATAAACAATTCCAGGAAGACCCGTATTATCCAAGTTTGCACTTCAAACAAGTCCATTCTACACGCCCTATCTTTTCAGTGAGAATTTCAAAAGACTATAGAGCCATCGGAATCATTCAGGGAGTAGATATAATCTGGTTCTGGATTGGCATTCATTCTGATTACGATAAACTATTGCGACAACTATAATAATGGCGGTTCTCAAGGGAATCATTCGCGGCGAACATGAGAGGTTCCAACCAGTCCGTCAACCCGCTCAACTGCCGCGTTATACTGCCCAACCCCGCAATGTTGGGAAATATCCATTGAAAATTGTCGTCTCCGTTGAAGGGGATACAGTAACGGTAATAACAAACTATACATTGAAGAAAGGAAGGAAAAAATGAGAGTACATTATGACGCCGAGGTTGACGCCGTCTATATCAAATTAGGAAACCAGAAACCTGATGGAGTTGTTGAGATATCTGAATAACGAATCAATCCGGCGGACGCAGTGAAACCGCGCCGCGTTAACCATGGTTCCCTTCGGTAATCCGCAACAGTTGCAACAACGGATACCTGTTGGCTCAATCTCTCGGATGTCTTCTCCGCCATTCATAGGGGCTCTCTCTTATTAGACCGCCTTTGCTCCAGATTCCGGCTCTTGCGGCTTTGGCCCTCTTCTGTACAGCGGTGAACCTCCCGGCATATTTCACATTCGGGGGCAGGGTGAAGAGCACTGCATATCCTGATTCGAGCATTGTTTCATTGATCATCCTTCCGTCCTTCCCCCAAAGATAGCCGAGGAGCCTTCCATACTTATCTCTTTGCTCAACATCGAATTCGACATTTACCACCCAATCGCTTTCGCTTATGAGTTTTTTAAGCTGTTTTTTTGCGAGCCAGCCCCACGGTTCTTGCCTCAGTTCCGGGGCATCGATCCCGATAAGGCGGACACGCTCGGTCTTAATCGGGAGCTTCGCGAAACCGCTCACCCGGATGCTGATCGTATCGCCGTCATGGACCCGGGTAACGCGGAATTTTCCCAATCCCCGGGCATCCCCTGTTCCCCCGTGAGGCAGGCGGTCCGGGGAAGATTTTGAAAAGGAAAGAAAAGGCTTTTGAACATACACAAGGGATATCATGCACAAAACGGCAATAATGCTTGCCGGAGCTCTTAACCAGGAGTATTTTTTCATGGGATATTCTACCACAAAGACATAAGGAGACAGACGGGAATAAGGGCCGGCATTCTTCGCTTCCCTGTTCCTGTCCCGGGACGGGAGAAGGGAAACCTGAACCGGAAAGCGGTTATGCGGCGTTGTGGCAAGACAGGCGTTTATTCAAGGGCTGTGTAGACGACCTCGAGCTTTTTTGTGGGGAGTGTCATAGGGAAGAGGGATTCCTTATCCTCTTCAAGAATGAATTCCCTCAACCCCGCCACGTTGCAAATAATAATTTTCCCTCTTTTTACCTTGACGAGATTATCCTTCTCGAGCTTGTGCAGTCCTTTGCAGAGCACCTCCCGCACGGTTCCTATCCTGTACGCCATTTCATCCTGGGTGGGCAGGTTGGAAAGGGTAACGGTATTATCTCCGTTCGTTTCCTCCTTCCCCGCAAGCTCCAGCAGTAAGCGTATGATTCTCTTTTTTACATCGGTAAGGGCTATTTCCGCGGCGAAGGCTTTCAGCACCCGTATTCTTCTGCCGAAATCGACAATCATTCCCATGGCAATTCCCGGGTAGCGGTAGATGAGCGCTTCCATATCCCCCTTCCCGATGGAAAGGAGCTCAGTGTCCTCTGCGGCATAGGCGTTGGCCCTGTATTTGCCCTCATCGAAAATAATGGTATCGCCCAGTATGGCCCCGACACCGGCTTGGTGCATGATAATCTTTTTCCCTTCATCACCGATATGGAAAACCTCGATCAACCCCTTCTTCACAAGATAAAGGTTATTGCAGATATCGTCAGACATAAAGAGGTATTTCCCTTTTGACAGGTCCTTTACGGAAGTGTATTCAAGGATAGAATTGATGGCCTCTTCTTTTAATCCCTTGAAATAAGGAACTGATGCAATTGCTTCGAAGTCCGTCATTAAAAAGATAATAAGGTATTGTCGGGATTAAAAGCAACGGCAGGTACATACCGAACAACCGGACGGATGGATAACGATTTGATTCTGCTTTCAATTTTTATTCTCCGCGCTGTGACGGCCGGCGGAATGTGACAAAAGTCATATTCCTTTTTACCCGGGCCGGGTAATAGTTGAAAAACGCCCTGCGCCCGGCAAGCGATGGCTGCGCCTTCCGATTGCCGGGGGAGCTGCATAAGATGGCAGGCGCCCGGGCTGAAGGAAAAGCGTTTCTGATGCGCGTGATTACCATAAGATCACACCGGGTGTTGTCCGGCGCCGGACCGTATGCGCGAATGCCCGGATAAGAAGGATTGAACCTGCGGGCGCTCAATGCAGCCGCTGCAATGAAGATTTAATATGAAAGGGGCTCTATGGCCGGGAAAAATTTTCAGGTGGTCATTCCGGATTACAACTACTGGAAGCAGAACATAAAGTGCCAGACCGGTTGCCCGGTGCATACGGACTCCAGGGGTTATGTAAGGGCTATTGCCGATGGAGATTACGAGAGGGCATACTGGATAGCGCGGATGCCGAATCCCCTTGCGTCAATATGCGGGAGAATATGCGCGGCCCCGTGCGAAGCGGCGTGCAGAAGAAAGGGCATCGATGCCGCTGTCTCCATAAGGGCATTAAAAAGATTCGTGACCGGGAAATACGGGGTCGAGGTTTATCAGGACAAAAAGGAATTTGCTCTGAAATTCATGCGCAGATTTGCCCTTGAAGGCACGGGAATTTCGAAAATTGCCGGGGAGGTCTCAAAACCTGTAGCGATCATCGGGGCAGGTCCCGCGGGCCTTGCCTGCGCGCATGAGCTTGCCCTTATGGGATACAGACCGGTTGTCTATGAGATGGAAAAAACGGCGGGGGGCATGTGCGCTGTCGGCATTCCCTCATACAGGCTCCCGAGGGAGATACTTCAGGCGGAGGTGGATGCGATAAAGGCCCTCGGCGTTGATATCAAGCTGGGAGTTCAGGTGGGCAGGGATATCGCCCTCAGGAAACTCTATGACGAGTCTGCTGCGGTGCTCCTTGCAGCGGGAGCAAAGAAATCAAGATTGCTTCCGGTCGAGGGCGCACAGGGGCAGGGTGTTTTCGGGGGCCTGGATTTCCTGAGAGATGTTTATACCGGCAAGAGCGTGAAAGCAGGCCCCCGGGTCGTTGTCATCGGAGGCGGGAACGTCGCCTACGATGTGGCCCGGACAGCAGTGCGGCAGAAGGGAGTCGAGTCCGTCTCCCTTGTATGTCTGGAAGACTTCGGGCATATGCTTGCCGACAGGCTGGAGGTAGAGGAGGGCGAGGAGGAGGGCATAGAGAGATTTAACAGCTTCGGCCCGCACAGCATCAATGTCGATGAGAGCGGCAGGGCGCGGTCCGTAACATTCAAAAAAGTCATTTCCATCCTCGACACCGAAGGGAAATTCAATCCGCGTTACGACGATGCCGATACGATGACCCTCCCTGCCGATACGGTCTTTTTTGCGGTGGGGCAGACGTATGACCTCTCTTTCCTTGAAAACTGCGGGCTCCCTGTGGGGATGACGCAACGGGGAATGATAAGCATCGGGAAGGACGCGGTCTCCACGACCGTACCCGGACTCTTTGCAGCAGGGGATCTGGCATACGGTCCCAGACTGGTCATCGATGCGGTTGCAAGCGGAAAGAAGGCCGCTCTTGCGATCCATGAGTATATAAGCGGCAAACGCATGGCGCTCAACGAGGGAGAGACATATTGCGAACTTTCCGGGGGCACGGAGATGCATCCCCCGGATTACGAGAAAATCGGGAGACGCCCTGTCCCCTCATTACCGCCTGAGAAAAGGATGAGGGACGTGTCTTCCGTTATCGAGACAGGCTTCACCAGAGACATGGCGGAAGAGCAGGGGGGAAGGTGCCTTAACTGCGCGGTCAATACCATATTCAACGGCGACCGTTGCATTCTCTGCGGGGGATGCATCGATATCTGTCCGGAATACTGCCTGCGCCTGGTGAGTCTCGAGGGCCTGAGAGGAGATGAACTGCTGGCAGCGCTTTACAGGAACAGATACGGAAAAGACGCGGCAGGCCCCGGCGCCGCGATCATCAAGGATGAGGAGAGGTGTATCAGGTGCGGCCTCTGCGCGAAGCGGTGCCCTGTAGACGCCATAACGATGGAAAGATTTTCATTCAAGGAGGTATGGACGAGTGAATAGCGCGGCCAACGAGAAAACAGGGATATCGAGACGGGATTTCCTCGGTCTTGCATCCCTGGGAACGGCAATCCTGTCGGGACTGGCGGTGATCGCGGGCATTTTCAGGATGTCGAAACCGAATGTCCGCTATGAGGAATCGACCAGATTCAAAATCGGGAAGCCGGAGAACTTTCCGGTGGGCACGGTTAAAAAGCTTGATGACAGGGGGGTCTTCATTTTCTCCACTGATGACGGGCTCCATGCCATATCCAGCGTATGCACGCATCTCGGCTGCATTGTGGCGCTCACCGAGACCGGCTTCCAATGTCCCTGCCATGGATCAAAGTACAACGGGAATGGAAAAGTGATCGGAGGTCCTGCGCCGCGGAATCTCGCCTGGCTCGAGATAAGCCGGCATGTGGACGGCAGCCTGGTGGTCGATACGGCAAAGGAAATCCCTGCAGGAACAAAATTCAAGCTTGCTGTTTAACACGGGGGAAGGGCGGATAATGAGTGAGATGAACCACAAAGGAATCGATGCATTCAAAGAGAATCTGAAGTCAATCGGCGCATCGCTTGCCGGCTCTCTTTTCCGGAGCGGCAGACCGGCGTCCGACAGATCGAGGGCAGCGGCCATGTTCAATAATTTCTTCCTGCATGTCCAGGGGGTGAAGACGCATATTAATACGCTGCGGCCCGCCTATACGTTCGGCCTTGGAATTGCCTCCCTGTTCCTGCTCCTTATTACGATACTCTCGGGCGTCCTGCTGATGATTTATTACAATCCGTCAATCGAGAACGCCTACAATACCGTAAAGGACATCACCTATGTGGTATTCGGAGGCAAGCTCATACGAAATATCCATAAGTGGGCCGGTGAGGGCATGATTATTTTCGTCATGCTGCATATGGCCCGGGTCTTTTATACCGGTTCTTACAAGAGGGGAAGGGAGTTCAACTGGGTGATAGGAATCATGCTCCTGGTCTTAACCTTCGGCATCAACCTTTCCGGTTATATGCTCCCCTGGGACCAGCTTTCGTACTGGGCGCTGGTCATTGTCGCCAATATCATCCAGTCGCCGAAAGAGATTACCGATTCATTGGGGATAACACAATATTTCGATATCGGCGGGTTCTCCAAGGAATTCTTCCTCGGCGGGCTGGCTGCGGGAAAGGAGTCCCTTACAAGGGTCTATCTCCTGCACATAATGCTCTTCCCTATTTTCCTCTTCCTCTTTCTCGGTATGCACTTCTGGAGGATCAGGAAAGACGGGGGGCTCACAAAACCTGAGGGGTTCGAGCCCGCGGGCGGGGATACCAACCTCGTAACCTTTCCGGAGAAGAGGGGCGGGATTTTCCCCACGAATAAGACGTACGGCCTGATGGAGCTGGCGCACGGCAGAACACCGGCCGTTGACAGGGATGTGGAAAATACCGTATTGAGCTGGCCCAACCTCCTGGTTGCCGAGGTTGCGGTATTTTTCCTGTGCCTTGCGGGAGTCGTTGCGTATGCGTTCCACATCAATGCGCCCCTTAAAGAGCTTGCCAATCCCCTTATCCCTGAAAATCCTGCAAAAGCGCCGTGGTACTTCCTCGGATTGCAGGAACTGCTGTCTTATTCAGCTTTCATGGGCGGCGTGGGCCTCCCCGGATTGGCCCTCCTCGGCCTCGCCCTGATACCGTATCTCGACAGGGAGCAGCACCATGCAGGCGTCTGGTTTACCGGTGGGCAGGGCAAGTCGGTGGCGTTGCAGGCGCTTGCCGCGGGGACAGTTGTGCTCCTCGGCCTGCTCGCTTTTGTGATCGGGTTCGGATGGTTCCGCAACTGGTGGCCGAATATACCTCAATTGCTTATTGTTCTGGTCAACCCGGGCACTATATGGGTCGGCTTTATTTGCGTGGTCGGTCCATATCATTAAAAAGACCGGCTCGACAAGGATGGGAGCTATTGCCCTTTTCACCATGTTCCTGGTCAGCTTTGTCATCCTCACCTATGTGGGAACGGAGTTGAGGGGACCGAACTGGGGCTTTTACTGGTCGAAAAGCCGGTGGCCTGTACACTGAGCAGAGATGCTTGACGACGAATAAAGGAGAAGAGTTTGCATGGCAAAGGAACGTAAAGAAGATAGAACAGAAGAAGACAGGATGTTGTTATCGAGGCGCTCATTCCTGAATCTCGCTCTCGGTGTGGGCGCCGGAGCCGCCCTCGCAGGGTGTGACAGCGGTTTTTTCAATTTTCTGCAACCGAAAAAAGACAGCCCCCTCGAGGCGTATCCCGACCGGGGATGGGAGAAGGTATTCCGCAATATATACAAGGAGGACAGCCATTTCCACTTCCTCTGTTCACCGAACGATACCCACAACTGCCTGTTGAAAGCTCATGTCAAAAATGGGGTAATCACCCGGATCAGCCCCTCCTTCCGGTATGGCGAGGCAAAGGATCTGTACGGAAATGCCGCGTCTCACCGGTGGGACCCCCGCGCGTGCCAGAAAGGGTTGGCCCTTGCGCGCCGTGTGTACGGCGACCGCCGGATAAAGGGACCCATGGTGCGAAAGGGTTTCAAGAGGTGGGTGGACGCTGGAATGCCCCGCGCCCCCCATACAGGAAAACCGCCGAAGGAGTATTTCGAGAACCGGGGGCGGGATAAATGGATGAAGGTAACCTGGGATGAGGCCTTCAGACTTTCCGCTGCCGCTCTCCACAACATAGCAAAGACGTATTCGGGAGACAGCGGCGCTGCTTTCCTCCATAAGCAGGGGTATGATCCGGCTATGATCGAGGTCATGAAAAAGGCAGGAACACAGACCCTCAAATTCAGGGGAGGGATGTCCATACTTGGCGCGACCAGAATTTACGGGTATTACAGGTTCTGCAACATGCTCGCGCTCATGGATGACAAGGTGCGCGGAACAGGACCCGAAAAATCCCTCGGCGGCAGGAGCCTGGACAGCTACACCTGGCATACCGATCTTCCCCCGGGACATCCTATGGTTCTGGGGATGCAGACCAACGAATTCGACCTCAACAGTGTAGAGCATGCAAAGATGGTCATTCTGTTGGGCATGAACTGGATAACGACAAAGATGCCCGACAGCCACTGGATGACCGAGGCGCGGCTCAAGGGGACAAAAGTGGTGGCAGTGTCGGTGGAATATCCTGCAACCGGCTGCCGCTCGGACGAGATTATCGTAATACGTCCCGGTACGGATCCCGCATTTATGCTCGGTGTGGCCCATGTCCTCATCAATGAAAAGCTCTATGATGCGAACTACGTGAAGAGGTATTCCGATCTGCCGTTCCTTGTACGTATGGATACCCTCCAGATGCTCAGGCCCCGGGAGGTAATCCGGGGATATAAAAAGAAAAAGCTTTCAAAGGACACTGTTGTTCTGAGAAAAAATGATCCCCTCATCAGCCACACGAAAGAGCATGAGAAGCAGATTGTTACGGAAGAGCTGGCCGCAGAACTGGATGATTATGTAGTAGTCGATGCCGCCACGGGAAAACCGGTCCCGGTAAGCCGCGATGATTTCGGCAGAAAGTTTGCAATAAATCCCGCACTTGAGGGGGAGTTTGAAATTGTCACCCTTACCGGCCGGAAGGTAAAGGCGCGTCCGGTATTCGACCTCATGAGGGAGTATATCAACACGAATTTCTCTCCTGAACAGGTTTCGAAAATAGCGTGGGCGCCCAGGGAAGCCATTATCAGTCTTGCGAGGGATATCGCAGCCCGTCCCGAGGGGACCCTCTTTGCCTGCGGCATGGGTTCCAACCAGTACTTTAATGCCGACCTTAAAGACCGCGCGGTGCTCTTTGTGGCCGCCCTTACACGCAATATCGGCTTCCCCGGCGGGAACGTCGGGAGCTATGCCGGCAACTACAAAGTAGCGCTGTTCAATGGCGTGGGTACGTATATAGCCGAGGACCCCTTCAACATCGAGCTCGATCCGTCAAAACCTGTGCGCAAAAAGTATTACTCGGTATATGAATCAGCCCATTTCTACAATTACGGTGATCGTCCCCTCAGGGTCGGCGGCCATTTGTTCAGCGGCGCGACACATCTTAATACGCCGACCAAGGCGCTGATGTTTGCCAACTCGAACTCGCTCCTCGGAAACGCGAAATGGCATTATGACGTAGTGAACAATACCCTGCCCAAAGTCGAGATGATTACTGTTGCCGATTACTGGTGGAACGCTTCCTGCGAATATGCCGATATCGTGTTCGGCTGTGATTACGCCGCGGAATTCAAACACCCTGATTTCTCCGCTTCCTGCACGAACTCCTTTTTGCAGGCGCATCCCCGCACCCCTCTCCCGAGGGTCTTTGATACCAAGCCTGATATAGAGATCCTGGCCGGTGTCGCCCATGCCCTCGGAAAACTTACCGGCGACAAGCGGTACGATGATTACTGGAAATTCGTACGCGAGAACAAGGTGAGCGTATATGCCCAGAGGATACTGGATGCATCCTCCGGTCTGGCCGGATATTCAATGGAGAAGCTTGAGGAGAATGCTAAAAACGGCATTCCTGCCCTGGTGAATAACCGGACATACCCCCGTATGGGAAGCTGGGAGCAGGCTCATGAGGACAAACTCTGGTATACGAAATAGGGCCGTATGGAGTTCTACCGGTTTGAGAAGGAATGGATCGAGCATGGTGAAAATATGGTGGTTTATCGTGAACCTGTTGACTCCACCTTTCATGAGCCGAACGTTATCGTGGGCAAGCATCCCACAATCCGCCCGAAGCGGCCCGAGGAGTGGGGATTCTCTTCCCTGGACCTCTCCACAGAGGCACGGCAGGTGAGGAATATCCAGCATACGCCGGATGAACTTCTGAAAACCAGGCATCCCTTGATGTCAAAGGGATTCAAATTTATCTTCCATACGCCCAAATACCGGCATGGCACACACACCACCCCCGTTGATACCGATATCGTCGCCGTGTGGTTCGGTCCTTTTGGAGATATCTACCGCCGCGATAAAAGGAGCCCTTTCGTGACAGAGGGCTACGTGGATATTAATCCGCTGGATGCCAGGGAATTGGGCATTGAGGATGGCGATTATGTGCACATCGATTCCGATCCGTCGGACAGGCCGTACCGCGGCGCTCAACCCGGGTCCGCCAATTTCAAAACCGCGCGTCTCCTCTGCCGCGCCCGGTATTACTATGGTACCCCCAGAGGAGTGACACGCATGTGGTACAACATGTACGGCGCAACCTTCGGGAGCGTAAAAGGACATGAGACCCGTCCCGACGGGCTTGCCAAGAACCCGGAAACCAATTATCAAGCCATGTTCAGGTACGGCAGTCACCAGAGCGGCACGCGGGCATGGCTCAGACCCACTCTCCTGACCGATTCCCTTGTCCGCAAGGACCAGTTCGGACAGACAATAGGAAAAGGTTTTGCGGCTGATATCCATTGCGCCAATGGCGCGCCCCGCGAGGGTTTTGTGAAAATCACAAAGGCGGAAAACGGCGGTATCGGCGGGAAAGGTCCGTGGGAACCCGTGGCAAAGCACATCAGGCCCACGCATGAAGATGAGGCGACGAGGGCGTTTATTGAAGGGAAATTCATAAAGGTCAAAAAAGCATAAAGGAGAGATCAAATAATGCAAATGCGAAAGGTATATAACTGGCAACTGGGGAGGAACGCGGCATATGTGTACCCCCAGCACAGGCCCAAAAAACAATGGGCGATCATTTTCGACCTCAATAAATGCATTTCATGCCAGACCTGCTCCCTTGCATGCAAGACGACATGGACTTCGGGCAAAGGCCAGGAATACATGTTCTGGAACAATGTGGAGACGAAGCCATACGGCGGCTATCCCGCCGGATGGGACCGCGGGATACTCTCAAAGCTCGGGTTTCAGGAGTGGGATGGGGATAAATATGCAGGCAAAACCCTTTTTGAAGCCGCCGGCAAGGATGAGAAAATACTGCAGTACCTTGCTGAGGACGAGGACTGGGCTCATCCCAATATCGGCGAAGACGAAGTGGCGGCAACGGTAAACAGGGGGGACTGGATCACGATGCCCCACCGCATCTGGATGTTTTATCTCCCGAGGACCTGCGCGCACTGCACCTATCCCGCCTGTCTCGCCGCCTGTCCGAGAAAGGCGATTTACAAGAGAGAGGAAGACGGTATCGTCCTTATAGACCAGTCGCGCTGCCGCGGTTACAGGGAATGTGTCCGTTCCTGCCCTTACAAGAAACCCATGTTCAACGTCGAGACAAGGATAAGCTAAAAGTGTATAGGATGCTATCCGAAAGTAGAGCAGAAAGAGATGTCTCAATGCGTGACGAACTGCATCGGGAAAATAAGACTCCACGGCTTTTTGAATACTCCTGACAAGGCCAAAAAAGAAAATCCCGTTGATTATCTCGTCCATGTACGCAAGCTGGCGCTTCCCCTTTATCCCCAGTTCGGCACAGAACCTAATCTCTATTATATTCCGCCTATCCATGTTCCTCACCCCTATCTTGAACAGATGTTCGGACCCGGGGTGGAAAATGCGATCCATGCCTACAAAAACGCAAAGGATGACCGGACACTGAAGGGCCTCATGGTGCTTTTCGGGAGCATGGAAAAGGTCCTCCACTCATTCAAGGTAGATAAGGGGAGCGCTTACGGCTATGATGAAAAGGACAACGAAGTAGTGAGGGTGCCTGTTACGGAACCGGTGTACATAAGGGAGTTTTACGATAAAAAGCTCCACGCATACAGGCATAACACACCATAAAAAAGAGGGCGAGGGCGCTATGAAAAATAGGTTGCTGGTTAGTGTATTGAGTTTGCTCCTGGCGGTAACGGCCGTGTACGCGGAGCAGAAAAAGTTTGTCGAGCTTACCTCATACCGGAGGACTATAGACATCAGTAAAGTCAGGCTCGACCACGATGTGTGGAAGACAGTCCCCGCTTATAAGCAGCCCCTTCAGCGGCAGTTCCTTGTCGCTCCGAAGCCTGCTGATGTGGGGGTGAAGGAAATCTTCGTCCAGTCAGTCAATGATGGAAAATATATTGCATTCAGGCTTGCCTGGAAGGATGCCACGGAAAATGACGGCGTCAAAATAATGAATTTTTCCGATGCCGTTGCCCTGCAGTTTCCTGTCAGTAAGAACCCGCTCCCTGAGTATTTCATGGGAGAGCCCGGGAAACCGGTGCACATATTGCACTGGAGGGCATGGAGGAGCAGGGACCAAAAAGAAGGATTCCAGACCGTAAGGACGGCGTATCCGAATATGGCAGTGGACGGCTATACGTTCGATTACCCGGTAAAAGGGAAGGGAACCGAGAAGACCCAGGCGGAGAAGGACATGTTTATCCCCGGCAAGGCGGCGGGGAACCCCCTCTCGATCCCCCATAAAGAGATAATCGAGGAATTATCCTCAGAGGGTCCGGGCACCCTTACTTCAAAGGGCATTGAGAATACCTACGGCGAGGCCGAGTGGAGGAACGGGGAATGGTCTGTTCTCTTTGTGCGGCCTTTCGTGGTGAATGATCCGGGAAGCGTCCATTTCAAGGCAGGTGAAAAGATGCCCGTTGCCTTTGCGGTCTGGGAAGGGAGCCGGAAGGAGTCCGCCGGGAGAAAAGCCGTAAGCCCCTCATGGGCTGAGGTAAGGGTGGAATAGCGATGCCGGCCCAATTGATACTCCTCTATAAGATCGTATCACTGGGGCTTGCCTATCCGGAGGGGAAGAACTGGCTGCTGATCGATGATCTGCTCGCTGCAGTCGCTCCCTTTGACGGCGTGACAGGTGAGCAGTTCAGGAGTTTCAGGGCATTTTTTGCACAGAACAAACATAGATTGAACGAGATGGAATCCGAGTATCTGAGAATATTCGATATCGGCGGGATCATCTCTCCCTATGAGACCGAATACCTGAGAGAGAAGCTATCGAGAAAGCCTTTTGAGCTTGCCGATATCTCCGGTTTCTATAATGCGTTCGGCTTTGACCTGAGCGACGACGGCAGCAGCAGGGAGCCCGCGGACCACATTGCAGTCGAGCTCGAATTCATGGCGATCATGGAGCTCAAGGAAGTGTACGCGATGAAAACGCGCCGGGAGGAAAACCGGATGATCGTCCGTGATGCGCGCGTCGATTTTTTAAGGGCGCATCTCGCGCGGTGGGGCTTTTATTATTGCCGGCAGATCCGGGAGCTCGAGTGCGATGAATTCTACAAGAGGCTCGGGGGCCTCCTTGAAGCGGTTCTCCAGCTTGAATGCGACCGGTACGGGCTGGATGCGGAATTCTTCAAAACGGCAGCCGGCAGGCGCCCCCCTGGGGGTGCGGGAGATGATGGGTTTGTCTGCGGCCCGATGCTTTGAGATCATCGGCAGTGATTAGAAAATTACCGAATGAGGGAGAGGTATGCGAAACAGGTTTTATTTATGGCTGCTGCTGATATCGGGGGTTGTTCTCCTGGCGTATCTTACATCCGCTGCGTACAGGGAGATGTCACCGGAATGGAAGAAGTACCAGGCTGAATACAGGGAACTGCTCATCAAGAACGCGAAAGCAAGCGGTGCAAAAAATAGAGCTATGGCGCCGGAGATAAAGGTTCAGCAAATATATCTCGGCGGCCTTAAAAGGGTTGAGCGGTGCACGAGCTGTCATGCCGGCATCGAAAATCCGCTGATGAAAAACGAAAAGGTCCCCCTTAGACAGCACAGCGGCGATTATTTGAAGAATCACCCTGTGGAAAAATTCGGCTGCACCGTCTGCCATTACGGACAGGGCCGCGCCACCAACAGTAAAGAGGCGCACGGTGTGGGGCATGAGACCCACTGGGATTATCCCATTATACCGCTGAGCTATATACAGAGTTCCTGCGTGCAGTGCCATGATCTTGAAACATTGCAAAACAACGGCAGCGAAGAGATTGCACAGGGCGAGATGCTGTTCAGGGAAAAAGGCTGCAAGGGGTGCCATAAACTGAACGGGGCAGGCGGGGTCCTCGGCAAGGCCCTTGACGGAGTGGGGTCGCAGCCCATCGCCTATTTCCCTATGGCGTTTATACGGGGGGAAAGGAATGTTTACTCGTGGCTGAAAGAGCATTTCGACGACCCGCGGAATATAGTGCCCGGAAGCGAAATGAAATCAGATTTTACCGACCGGGAGGCGGACCTCCTGACCACCTATGTGCTGTCGCTGCGTTCCGAAGAGATGCCCGGCAAATACAGGCTTGTGAGGCGATTCCCCGACATTGAGATCAGGAGCGCCGGCGGAGAGGCTTTGTACAGAATGTACTGCATCGCCTGTCATACGAACGGGAAAGACAGCGTGAACGACGAGGTGTTCAAGAGGACCATCCCTGCGATTATGAACCCGGCCTTCCTTAAAGCCGTGGACAACCGCTACCTGAAAAAGGTCATCGAAGAGGGGAGGGCAGGCACACAGATGACCGCCTGGAAATCGGCTGCCGCAGGCCTTGCCGACCGTGAAATCGATAAGGTCATCTCTTATATCACAAGGGAGAGGCCGCACGGGAAACCGGAGACTTTCGGGATTGCACGGTACAAAGGTGATGCGGCGCACGGGGAGGAGTTGTATAAAATCCGCTGCGTCAGTTGCCACGGAGCACAAGGAGAAGGGGGGGTCGGCCTTAACCTGAGGAATCCTGTGGTGCAGAAAAATGCCGATCCGGAATTCCTTGCAATAACCGTCCGCGACGGAAGGACGGGAACCCATATGGCCGCATTCGGCGAAAAAGGTGTGGGGTTGAGCAATCAGGACATCGCAGATGTGGTTACTTTTGTGAGGGCGCTCGCGAGTAGGAAATAGAATTTCGTATCGGATTCCTTGTATGCCGCCCGGTTGCTCCTGAAGGCGCTTATAAGAATTCTTTTTTTCATGCATGCACCGGAATTGTCTTCCTGCTCCGGATTGCAAATCCTGACAGGCTTCATCCCATATTATCAGCGGCATTCCCATCAAAATATGCTCAAAATCCTGTATAATAAAAACGTTTTCAGCATAAAGGCGATAGGCAAAAAGGGTTTTAAGGATTTTATTGTCCGGCAAAAGACTAAGAAGCTTGCCGTTAAAGTCAGGTAAAAATCCTGGAGCCTGCAGCCCATTGCCTATCGCCTGTTTCCGGAGGCTGGATGAGAAATATAATACTTACAGGCTTTATGGGCACAGGGAAGACAGAGGTAGGAAAGCTCCTGTCGCAAAAGCTGGGATACGTGCTGATCGATATCGACAGCGAAATAGAAAAAGAACAGCGCACGGCCATAACGGAAATATTCAAACAGCACGGCGAACCCGGATTCAGGGACATAGAATCCGCTGTTATAAAGCGGTTTTCGGATGCCTCGCGCGCAGTGATATCCACAGGCGGGGGCGCCGTATTGCGGCAGGAAAATATGGCCGGCCTGAGGAAAAACGGAGTGATCGTCTGTCTTATGGCGACCCCTGAGACGATTGTGCAAAGGACAAGCTCCGCTAACGACCGTCCCCTCCTGCAGGTTGAAAATCCCCTCAAGAGGATAAGGGAGCTTCTTGAGTTCAGAAGACCGTATTATGAAAAGGCTGATATAATTATAGACACGGAAAACAAGAGCCCGCTCGAGGTGGCGGAGGAAATAATAAAGGCGGTCAATAAAGCGGCCGGCTGCCGATGAAAAGACCGGGGACAGGGGACTGAATTATGGAAAAGGTAAGAGTCGAGCTCGCTGAAAGAAGCTATGATATTGTAATCGACAGGGGCATCCTCTCCGGAATAGGGGCGAGGGTCCGCGCATTCGGGTTCAGTCCTGTTATTGCTGTTGTAAGCAACCCGACCGTATTCGGGCTCTATGGCGATACGGTAGTGAATTCCTTAAAGAGTGCGGGGTACGGGTGCCTCCCTGTCCTCATCCCCGACGGCGAGGAATACAAGGATTATTTCTGGACTTACCATATTCTGACCGAATTGCTCAGAAACAGGCTTGACAGGAATTCCTGCCTTATTGCGCTCGGCGGCGGCGTTGTCGGGGATATAGCCGGTTTTGTTGCGTCCGTATATATGCGCGGTATTCATTTTATCCAGGCGCCGACAACGCTCCTTGCACAGGTCGACAGTTCCGTAGGCGGCAAAACAGGAGTAAACCATTATCTCGGCAAAAATATGATAGGCGCCTTCTACCAGCCGAAACTCGTCTGGACGGATATTGCTGCGCTTGAAACCCTGCCCCGGAGAGAGTTGCTCTGCGGGATCGCTGAAATAATAAAATACGGTGTCATAGGGGACGCCGCCCTGTTCGATTTTATGGAGCGGAACAGGGAAGCGGTACTGGGCCTCGAAAACAATGCCTTGAGCTTCATTGTGAAGCGCTCATGCGAAATAAAGGCCGACGTGGCATCAAAGGACGAAAGAGAGTCGGGGGTGAGGGCGATCCTGAATTACGGGCATACCGTCGGGCACGCCATCGAGACTGAAACCGGCTATTCCAGGTTTCTGCACGGTGAGGCGGTCGCTATCGGCATGTGCTGTGCGGCAGGGCTTTCCGAAACAATGGGACTGATGGACGGCAGCCAGGTCTCACGGATAAAGTCCGTCATAGATGCCTATGGCCTGCCGTCCGAATTGCCCGGTGATTTGAACATCGACAGCCTCATCTCTCATATGAGGATGGACAAAAAGACTGTAGCGCATGAAATGAAGCTCATCCTGCCCGAAGGGATTGGAAGGGTGAGAATACAGAAGGGTGTCAGGGAAGAAGATATAAAAAAGGCTCTTGTTGCGCGGCGCCGGGCGCCTGTTTAAGGCATAAATGGAACTGTTCATTTCGTTTTAACCCTTTATTAACGCCATCACTCCCATCCGGATCATTTTCACCGCTATTGCGGCCAGGAGCAGCAGGGCCACGCGTGCAACTCCCCGCGTGCCGTTGATGCCTATGCGTTTGATGATTATATCCGCCCTGTCAAATATCAGCCAGGCCAAAAGCAGGTTTAACACCAGCGAGAGTATGACAGGGAAGTACCCGTAATTCCCCACGAGCACCAGGCTTGTGGTCATGGTTGCGGGCCCCGCCAGGAGCGGGGTGCCGAGCGGGACCACTCCCAGCGTAGTGGAGACGGACATCCGTACGGTCCCCGTATGCAGCATGTCGTTAATCGAAATTACAAGCAGAAGAATGCCGCCGGCGATCATAAAATCTTCCACGAGGATCCCCAGTGCCTTGAAAGCCGCGGCTCCCAGAAAAATAAAAATGGTGGTTATCAGAAATGCGGTAAGGACGGACTGACGCGCTATCCGCTTTTTTTCGTGCGCTGCCATATCCTCGGTCATTGTGATATATATAGGCAGCACGCCGGGGGCGTCTATGGCGACCATTACGGGAATAATGCTCAGAAGAAATGCGTGGAATATGTCCATATATTCTGATTGTATTCTTTTTGATTTGAAGAAGCAATGTTCACGGCATAGGAACTGACCTTTGACTGTTTGTTTCATTTCGTGAGAATTGCTATAATACGCAAGTTTGTAAAGGCTTTATGGGTAATTCTCCCCAGAAAATTTGTATAAATTTACGCAGTCCGGTGAAAGGAAGTTTCAATGCTGCACCCTGAAGTGAATAAGCAGAAAAATAATATGACAGTGTCTCGTGTAAGACTGTCTCTTATCGTTTTATCCGCCATGCTTTTTGCCGCATCCGGCGGCATGGCGGCGTCAAGCGATGTGGACAGGATTGTAACCGAACTGGAGGGGCCTGACTGGCAGGATAGCCTGTCGTCATCCGCCTGGGTCGCGCGGTTTAACAATGACAGTTCGTTTCAAGCGCTGACGGAATTAATATCCAACAAGGGTATAGACTGGCGGATCAGGATCAGGGCGATCAGGCTGATGGGAGAGACCGGTAACCCGCGGGGGATCAGCCTTCTGGCCCGAATACTGAACGACCCCGTTCTCAACAATGATTGCCCGGCAATAAAATGGAATACCGCGACCGCCCTTGGAAATTTCAGGAAAGATTCAACGGTGCTCGAGACGCTCATCTATACATTAAAATTCGAGAATAACAATGTTGTCAGGGAGGCGGTTATAGAGTCGCTGGGGAAGGTCGGGGACCCGAGGGCAGTGCCCTCCCTGCTCCCTGCGCTGCTCGACGGGAGTTTTGCGATCAAATTCAGCGCTATAAAGGCGCTCGGTGAAATCGGCGATCCGGCGGCAACCCCCTTCTTGAAACGCCTCTCCGATAACGACAGCGACCCCTACATAAGAAACGAGGCCCTGGCCGTCTTAAAGAAACTTGGCGGAAAGGCGCAGGGCTGAGGCCGTTCGTAGAATTCACTGCATGGGGCAGGGCCGGCAGGCAATCCGGCAATCACCACCTGTATTTCCGCCTTCCTCGAAACATCGATGACAGCTATCGCCTCGACTTCTTCGAAGCCGTCTGCGGGCGTGACAACTGCTTCCGGCGTCCTTCCCTTCATCCTTTCTCCGTGTTCCTGTGGTTTATTTCATTTTCCTCCTCGGAAACCATGCCGACAGCGTAATAAAGATACCCGGTGGCAATTAGAAAAGAAATGAATGAGCTGTGAGGGAAATCTATATCCAGCAGGGAATGCGCGGCCTGGAGGACAACGGCGGGCGTAAATGACACCGCTGCCAGACGCACCAGTGCCTGGTAATTCAGATCCACTTTGAATCTTTTCGCAAAGAGCGTTCCGGACAGTGCGCACATAAAGACCTGGACGACCTGAAGCAGGAACGTGAAAAAGAGGACAAAGGGATAAAACACAAAGACAGACCAATCCCGTATGATACGTATCCAACTGTAGATCAATTTCTGGTCAATGACGAGATCATCGACCGGTGATAGGTCGAACGAGCGTATTTCCGCAGGCCCCTTCCTGATGAAGAGTTTTGTCCCTGTCAGGAGCATTGTTGCCGTGGTAGTGTCCAGCGAAGTGAATCGTCCTGTAGTGTCGATAACGGCAAAAGGACCGGTCTTGTCGGGATAATTAATGAAATAGGGCGCCTTCAGGGGGACGGACGCCTTGCCTTTGGAGATTGTAATGGTGGGCGTCTGGCTGACAAATTTCGGGGCCTCCGAATCTATGAAGTCGGAGAGGGCCGCGTGTATTTTGAACGTCTCGGGTATCAGGCATAATGACAGGAGGAGCATGAGGTACGCAAAGCAGTATCCCTTCCAGTTCCTGCCGACATCCTGATACAGGGAGCCTGAGTAGTACGACATGAACAACGGATGGACAATCGTGTATTTTCTCATAATTCTTTATTATTACACGATCGGCGGCCAAATATCCCGGAAAAATTATCACGGCGCATGCTTGAGAATGCGTCCGGGGCAGGGGAATATGCGGCTATACCTTTACCAGTACGACCGTGATGTTATCTAATCCGCCTTGAGTGTTCGCCGCATGAATCAGTTGAGCGGCAGCATGGTCCATATCATCTCTATACATGCTTATGAAGCCTGCGATTTCCTCATCAGCGAGCATATCCGTGAGGCCGTCCGTGCAGAGGAGCATAATGTCGCCTGCCTGAAGGTTTATGTGGTGCGTATCGGGATGTATTACCCGCGACGTGCCTACAGCCTGGGCAAGCATATGCGATCTGCCGGCAGGGGCTCGCCTCCCCCGTGGCATAACGGCCGGCACGGAGAGATAGCCTTCAGCGGTATGGTCCCTGGTGATCTGTTTAATTCCGTCCCGCATGATATATGCCCTGCTGTCACCTACATGTCCAATGTATGCGCTGTTGTTTTTTATGAGCATGATTTCGAGGGTGGCGCCCATGCCCGTAAGGTGCGGGTCGGTTCCTGCCCTTTCTTTTACTGTATAGTGGGCTTTCGAGACAGCCTCTTTCAGGGAATCGGTCGGAAAGCCCGGAGATTCACGTGAAGCGCCGGCCCGCTCTATTAGATCCTTCAGGTAAGCATATGCCTCTTTTACCGCCAGCTCGCTTGCAACTTCGCCGGCCTGATGGCCCCCCAGGCCGTCCGCGAGGAGGAAAATGGCATTACTTTCATCCACAAGGACAGAGTCCTCGTTATTGGGCCGCATTTTCCCTCTATCTGTCTTGCAGGCTACGCGCATATGCAATCGGTATAAAGCTCCCGTTTTTTTCAGATGCAAGGAGATGTGTGCCGGTCTAAAACCTCCCCGTCCCCCGGAATCCCGGTACGAATCGACCCCGATGGGTCGTGCCGGCCTCCCCGGTAAGGAGGGGAACTCAGAGGTGAGATGACAATTTATTGAGCGGGCCCGGGCTGCATTGAAAAGCTCTAAAATATCCTTTTTTTCAGCCTGTCCGTGTATTCGGTTGCCTGTTCCGCTACATCCTCCGCCATGTCCAGTATCTGTTTTCTTGTCTTCCTGCCGGATTGCGGGGCCATAAGGAGTGCAAGTCCGGCCCCCACGGCTCCACCGATAAGAAATGAGAAAAGCGCGACCAGCCCTACGTTCACGTCTGTCCTGTCCATCAAAAGCCTCCTTATAACGAGTCGGTAATAAAACTTACCATGTGGATGGAAAGTAGTCAAGTGCCGCTGCAGGGCAGCCGTGATTGTATTCAGTGTGCTATTTCAATTCTTACGCAGAAGCTTTTCGAATTCCCCGGGCAGCAGGGGACGGCTGTAGAGATATCCCTGCATTTCATCGCACTTGCTGGAACGCAGAAACGCGAGTTGCTCCTCGTTTTCCACTCCCTCGGCAACTACCTTCAGTTTCAGGTTGTGCGCCATGACGATGACCGCCTGCACGATAGTTTTGTAATCGGGGTCTTTAGCGAGGTCGCTGATAAAGGATTTGTCGATCTTCAATTTCTGAATGGGCAGTTTTTTAAGATAGCCGAGCGATGAATAGCCGGTTCCGAAGTCGTCTATGGCAAACTGTATCCCCAGGCTGCTCAATTCGGCCAGTTTGGGGATGGTGGCCTCTATATTCTGCATTGCCGTGCTTTCCGTAATCTCGATGTCGAGACACTTCGAATCCAGGCCGGTTTCTTTCAGGACTTGAGAAACCATTTCCACAAGGTCCGGCTGCTGAAACTGGCGCGCTGAAAAGTTTACCGATACGCATACGTGCGGCAGGCCCGCGTTCTGCCATTCCTTGACCTGTTCGCAGGCGGCGCGGAGCACCCATTCGCCGATAGGCACAATAAGTCCCGTATCTTCAGCGAGCTGTATGAACCGCACCGGCTCGAGCAAGCCCAATCTCGGATGTTTCCAGCGTATAAGGGCTTCGACGCCGGTCAGTTGTTTGTTCTTAATGTTGATCTGCGGCTGGTAATAAAGTATGAACCCCCCGCGTTCCAGCGTGAGGCGCAGACTGTTTTCCAGTTTTATTCTTTCCAGCACTCTCAGGTTCATGGCCTTGTTATAAAACTGGTAGCCGTCACCTCCCTGCTCTTTAACCTGGGACATGGCAACATCGGCACTCCCCAGCAGCGCTTCAGCCTCTTCACCGTCATTGGGGTAGGTGCTGATCCCGATACTTGCAGTGATATGCACCCTGTGAGAGTCGATCAGCCAGGGCTGTCTTAAATTCGAAAGGACCCTTTTCGCGATCTTTGCCGTTTCCCCCTCGTTGATGACCTGGGAAAGCAGCAGGGCATATTCATCTCCCCCGATACGGGAAATGGTGATAACCTCAGGTGCGGAGAGCCTCAGCCGGTTAGCCGCTTCCTGCAGAAACCGGTCCCCGAGGGCATGCCCTAGGGAATCGGTGACATTCTTGAAGCGGTCGAGATCTACGTAGATTACCGCTACCTGATGCCGGTTGCGCTGCGCCTGGGCAAGTGCGAGGGAAAGATGGTCAATAAAGAGCGCCCGATTCGGCAAGCCCGTCAGTGTATCGTAATATGCCTGGTACTGTATGGTCTTCTCCATTTTCTTCCGCTCGGTAATGTCTTCCCCTGAACTGAGGGTTCCGGTAACCTTGCCGGATTCATCGGTCAAGAGCGCATTGTTCCATGCAATGATCCTTTCCTCGCCGTGCTTGGTCAGGACGGGGCTCTCGAAATATTCAACTGAAGCAATCTCCCCGGCCATCAATTTATCGAAACCGGCCTTTGCTCTATCTCCCATTCTCTCCGGAACGAAATTATCGAACCAGTTTTTCCCGAGGATCTCGGATTCCCCGTATCCTAAAATATCACAGCCTTTTTTATTTATCAGGACTGTTCTCTGGTTTCTATCAAGGGCCACGAGCATGACCCCGGCAATGTCCAGGTATCTTTGTGCCCTGTCCCTCTCTTCATGTACTCTCCTTTCAGCCCGCTTTTGTGCGGTAACATCCTGTGCCAGGACAAGCCGGGCCCGCTTCCGGTCGAAGGTAATATCATGAGAGGTGATCGCCACATCGATAATCGTCCCGCCTTTTTTGAGGTGCCTCCATATGCCTGAAAGGCTTATCCCGGAGTAAATCCTCGGCAGCCTCTTCAAAAGACCGGGTATATCTTCACGGGGTCGGATATCCTTTATCGTCATGCTGAGGAATTCCTCGCGGGAATAGCCGTAATGCCTTATCGCCGCATTATTGACAGCCAGGAATCTCAATGTTTCGATATCGTATACCCACATGGGCAGCGGACTGCTTTCGAACAGGAGTTTGTACCGCTCTTCCGAATCACGCAGAGCTTTTTCGGCCTCTTTGCGCTCGGTTATATCACGCGCAATACCCAGGCAGCCAATGATAACACCCTGATGGTCCCTTACTTTCGTGGCAAGCACTTCAGCTGAAAAAGCCGTGCCGTCCTTGCGCCGAAGCCGCATTTCAAAAATCTTATGCCGGCTTTCCGCTTCCGGTGAGAAGACCTTTTCCCTCAGTCTCTCGAAATCTCTTCTATCGGCGTAGAGGATTTCGGCGGTCTTCCCGGCAAGTTCCTCACAGGTGTAACCGAACATTGATTCCAGGGCGGGATTGCCCATGAGAAACCTGTGACTTGTGTCGGTGAAAATCACGGCATCGGTTATGGAATTGAAGATGGCTTCGAATTGGGCCCTGCTGCGGGCGAGTTCCTGGGCCGATATGTCCTCCAGCCGCCCGGGCTGCTCTTTCAGGGGTTTCTCAGCCTTTCTCCTGAGCTCTTTTAATGTTTTTGCTTGAGATTTGTTTTTTCCCATTTTAGAGCCTTATCGATCCTGAACCGGCTGCTGCTGCTGCTCTGAAGGGACGGTTTCCCGTTGAAGTGGAAGATAATTTTCCCCTTTTGCCGTATATACAGATATTAGTACATCTATATTATTTTATCACAAATCCCAAGTGGAATCATCAAAGGTTCGCCGCTCGATTATTGACAAACACGCCGATTCTGATAAAGGAACAATGTCCATGCGTGGTCCGTATGTCGCCGGTTTCCCTTCTGTTTCCTGCTCCGGAAAGGACGGCTTTTATTTCTCTTTTTTATTTCCTCTTGTAAAGCCCGATGATCCGTGATCGCGATATGATGTGACCGCTCATCGCTCTCTCAACATCGGCCTTCTTTGCATTTGGCGGCAGGTCAAGCGTGGTATCGAGGGCATAAAGTTTGAAAAAGTACCGGTGAGTGCCTGACGGCGGGCAGGGGCCCCTGTATTTGTTCTGTTTGAAGTCATTCAATCCCTGCACGGCGCCTTTGGGAACTGCATTTGCCTTGAGCTCTTGTGTAGGGGGGGCAATGTTCCAGAGGACCCAATGTACCCATGTGCCGTTCGGGGCATCGGGATCATCAACAATCAGGACCAGGGATCGTGCATGCCGGGGGATGTTCCCGAAGGAGAGGGGAGGATTTGAATCGTCCCCGTCACAGGTATATTTAGCGGGCATGTACCCGTTATTTTCAAACGCGGGACTGGATATTTCCAATCCATCCGTCTCCGGGCCCCCTTTACTTTGAGCGGACGGAACGGAAAATGCCATAACGAGCGACAATACCATGAAGGCTGATACATACCTCATTTTCACCTCCCTGTGATGCTCCTGGTATCAATAGTAACAGGGCTGGGGGAAATGTCAATTTCCAACGCCTGTTTTCGCGATTTTTAAAAATTGAAATATTTCAAATTTACAGTTAATATATTAATCGAAAGTTAAATTGTCAATGAATTATGCAAAAGCCTGACTTTGTCGTGGTAACTTAATGCACTCGATGCACTAGCAGGAGGATGTATGGGTAAAAGAGGGATAGCATCAATCAGCGCCGTCCTTGTGTCAGCGGGCTTGTTCCTGATGAGCACTGCTGGCCTGGCAGCGGAAGCGCCGCAAAAACCGAAGATAGCACCGACTTGCAGGCAGTGCCATAAGCCTGATGAGAACATTTTGCGCGGTACTTTTACCAGTGTTTCAAACAAGGCGAGCGCTATTCAACTGCAGGTTGGCCCTGCCACGTGGCTGGTGACATATGATGATGACACAAAACTTATCGGGGCCGAGAAGTGGAGCAAGATCCCGAAGGAAAAAGAGATAGCAGTCGCGATTACCCGTAAAGAAGGTCTTCTTTACGCGACCAGCCTGACGGTTAAACCCCCCATAAAGGTGCCTGAGGACAAGCTGCTTAAGGTTAATGAAATCGCGAAGCTTGTGGCAGCAGGACCTGAAAAGGGCGACTTTACCCTCGTCGATTCAAGACCTGCCGCACGGTTCATCGAAGGCCATATCCCCGGAGCGGTCAACCTCAGCTATGCCGAATTCGATAAGCTGAAAGACAGGCTGCCGAAAGAGAAGGACAAACTGCTCGTCTTTTATTGTGCCGGCCCTACCTGCAGATTGAGCACATCCTCCGCCAGGAAGGCGGAGCAGGAAGGCTACAAGAATGTGAAAATTTTCCTCGATGGCATGCCCGCATGGAAAGGCGCAGGCAACCTGGTCCTTTCATCAGCCGGGTATATCAAAGAGATTATGGACAAGGACATCCCTGCGGTCCTTGTCGATGTAAGACTTGTTGATGAGGCAAAGAGGGACCATATACCAAATGCAGTCTCGATCCCGGCAAAAGAAATTGCCCACGCAAAAGACAGGTTCCCCGATGAAAAGTCCGCCCCTGTAATCCTTTATGCCAATGACACGAAAGCCGCTGCGGATGTATTCAAGACCGTAAGGGGGTGGGGCTACTCCAACACGACCGTGCTTGAAGGCGGGATCGAGGCATGGAAAAAAACTGGCGGTCTTGTCGTCAACGGCGATATCACCTCGAAGATAGTCTATGTGCCGAAGCTGAGACCCGGGGAGATCTCGATCGAAGAGTTCAAGAGGATTGCAGAAACATTGCCCTCCGATAAGCTGATCGTCGATGTAAGAGATGAGGACGAAGCAATGCAGGGAATGCTGAAAGGCGCTCTGAACATACCTGCGGGAGATCTCAGGGACAGGCTGAAGGAAATACCGAAAGACAAGGAACTCATCACGCACTGCGCTACCGGGGTAAGGGGCGAAATGGCATACCATATCCTGAAAGAGGCCGGTTACAAGGTCAGGTTCCTCAACGCCACCATCAAGATCGATAAGGACGGAAAATACACGATAACCAAGGAATAAAAGGTCCGTATCAATGCTTTGACAGGGATTCTCCTATCGGTAAGGTTTTTTATTAAAAAGAAATAGTATAATAGTATATAGGCTTTCTCTACTAAATCTTACTTTTAGTTTTCTATGGGACAGCGGGAGGTACAAGATGATGAATGGATTAAAAACGACGGCCCTGATGGTAACCTTGACCCTGATGCTGGTGGCTTTCGGCGGCATACTGGGCGGCAGATCAGGCATGACGTTCGCTCTCATTATGGCCTTTGCAATGAACTTTATCACCTACTGGTTCAGCGATAAAATAGTGCTCAGAATGTACGGGGCGAAAGAGGTAAGCGAGTCGGAAGCGCCTGAACTTTACGGAATAGTCAGGAGGCTGGCGCACAGGGCCGAGCTTCCGATGCCGAGGGTGTGTATCATGAATGAGGACCAGCCCAATGCATTCGCAACCGGGAGAAACCCCAGCCACGGGACTGTTGCGGTGACCACGGGTATTATGCGAATACTTTCGAGGGAAGAGCTGGAAGGCGTGCTCGCGCATGAGCTTGCGCATGTAAAGCACAGGGACATCCTTGTCAGCACGGTTGCCGCCACAATTGCCGGGGCGATAAGCTATCTCGCGCAGATGGCGCAGTGGACAATGATATTCGGGGGACGGCGCGATGATGATGAAGGCGGCAGCCCCATTGCAGCCATTGTCATGATGATCGTCGGCCCGATAGCTGCGATGCTGGTACAGATGGCGATTTCCCGTTCGAGAGAGTACGGGGCGGATGAAGGGGGCGCGAGGATTTCGGGCAATCCCCGGTATCTTGCCAATGCATTAAGGAAGCTGCAAATGGCGTCGCAGAGAATACCGATGGACGCCAATCCGGCAACAGCCCATCTCTTTATTGTGAACCCCCTCTCAGGCGGCGGCATCATCAAGCTCTTCAGCACACATCCTCCAATAGAGGAAAGGATCGCACGTCTCGAGTCCATGTCCCTCAGGGGATAAGAGAAGAGTATAAGAACCGAAAGGCTGAAGGTTGAGGATGGCGATATCTCATCCTTCAGCCTTTTTATGCGCCTGGATTTTGAAGGCCGTTGCATAATTTTTATCCGGTTGTCCACCGTTTATTTTTCAGTAGCTTTAGAGTTGCTTTTTCTGGTAAAATTTTTGTCTTGTTTAAGAGAGGTCTCCGGAAAACGGACGGACAGCAGTATGGAGGATTGACATGAAGAAACCGCTGGTAGGCATTCTCATGGGAAGCGAGAGCGATATCCCTGTTATGGAGAAGGCCGCAGAGGTATTGAGCGAGCTGGGCGTTCCCTATGAGATCGATATAAGTTCCGCCCACAGGCTGCCTGATAAAACAGCGGACTACGCCAGGTCCGCCAGGGAGCGCGGGATCGAGGTAATCATAGCCGGAGCGGGAATGGCAGCGCACCTTGCCGGGATGATCGCATCCCATACAACCCTGCCGGTTATCGGGGTGCCGCTCAAATCAGGGGCATTGAGCGGCTTTGACGCCCTCTACGCTACGGTCCAGATGCCGCCCGGGATCCCTGTTGCGACGGTTGCGATAGACGGCGCAAAAAATGCCGCTTATCTTGCGTGCTCGATCCTGTCGATAAAGTACCCGGAAGTCGGGAAGAGACTCGAAAGATACAGGGAAAGTACAAGGAAGAAATTGATTGAGAAATCAAAAAAGCTCAAGAAACAGTAGTGCTGTGAAGAGGAAGATAGAAAAGATACTCATCGCGAACCGCGGCGTTCCTGCGGTGAGGATTATGCGCACCTGCAGGGACAGGAAAATTCCGACCACTGCCATGTACAACACTCACCGGCTATCCTGTAATTTTTAATCCGGATTGTTTACACTTTGATTATGCAGCCTTGCATGGTGTTCAAACCAAAACAGTGCCCGGCTGATCTCAACGGGTGATACTCCTATGCACTGGTATCAAAAACAGATAAGCAAAGTCATTGAGGAACTGGAATCATCCCCCTCCGGCCTTTCGAATGAGGATGCCCGGAAACGGCTCGGAAAATACGGCCCCAACGAATTAAAAGAGAAAAAGAAGAAAACCCCGTTCATGATGCTTCTTGATCAGTTCAGGGATTTCATGATACTCGTCCTCATCGCAGCCGCCTTAATATCAGGACTCATCGGAGAGCCATCCGACACCCTTGCCATTGTGGTGATCGTCATTCTTAACGCCGTCATCGGGTTTATACAGGAATACCGGGCGGAAAAGGCCATGGCGGCCCTCAAGAAAATGGCGGCCCCCGCCGCTACCGTTATCAGGGGGGGGATGCCGTCCACTGTCCCCGCTTCCGAACTTGTTCCCGGTGATATCGTGGTGCTCGAGGCCGGCAAGATTGTCCCGGCGGATATGAGGCTTACGGAGTCCGCGCAATTGAAGGCGGAGGAAGCGGCGCTCACCGGTGAATCGGTTCCTGTGGAAAAGCATACACATGACCTGCACGACAGGACGCTCCCCCTCGGGGACAGGAAAAACATGGTCTACAAGGGCACTACCGTATCTTACGGAAGGGGCAGCGGGATCGTCGTCGCCACAGGCATGAATACGGAGCTCGGCAAGATTGCAACAATGCTTCAGGGAGAGGAGGAGGTAAAAACGCCGCTTCAAAAAAGGCTTGCTGTGTTCGGACAGAAACTCGCTGTCGCCGTCCTTGTCATATGCGCCGTCGTTTTCGGCATCGGAATAATGAGGGGAGAACCGCCTATGCTTATGCTCCTTACGGCTATATCCCTTGCGGTTGCAGCGATTCCTGAAGCCCTTCCCGCGGTAGTGACCATATCCCTCGCCCTCGGCGCAAAGAAGATGATAAAGCAGAATGCCCTTATCAGAAAACTCCCCGCAGTGGAGACCCTCGGCTCTGTCACCTACATCTGTTCAGATAAGACAGGCACGCTCACACTCAATAAAATGAGCGTTGAAGAGGTTTATGTGGATGGGAGGTTAGTAACGGGTAACGAGTTAAGAGTTATGAGTCAAGACATGAGACAAAAGCGAGAACTCGTTACTCATGACTCGTCACTCGTCACTTTTTTTACGGCCCTTGCCCTGAGCAATGATGCCAGGATGAGTGCTGAAGACACTGTTATAGGTGATCCTACTGAAACCGCGCTCTATAACTTTGCCGGAAAGAACGGTTTTGCCAAGGGAAAGCTGGAAAAAGAGTTCCCCCGTATGGCGGAGATCCCCTTTGATTCCGAACGGAAAAGCATGACCACATTTCATAGATGGACGGATGGATTCGTTTCGTTCACCAAGGGGGCAGTGGATGTGCTGATCGATAAATCGGACATTATCATGACGTCGGAGGGGTTTAAGGCCGTGGATGCAAAGGAAATCCTTGCCGTCAACGAGAAAATGTCCGCCGACGGGCTGAGGGTGCTCTGTGTTGCCTTAAGGAAATGGGATGGAATTCCGGAAGAGGTCTCTCCCGAAGGAGTGGAAACAGGACTCACCATTCTGGGGCTTGTGGGCATGATGGACCCCCCGCGGGAGGAAGCGAAAGAGGCGGTGTCTCTCTGCAAAGCCGCGGGGATAAAGCCGGTAATGATCACCGGCGACCATCCGCTCACTGCCAGGGCTGTAGCCCGGCGGATAGGAATGCTCGATGATGGGGACGAAGTGATGGCTGGAAAGGAGCTCGGAGAACTTTCCCTCGGGGAGTTCGAGAAAAAGGTTGAGCACATTAGGGTATACGCAAGGGTTGCTCCCGAGCAGAAACTTAAGATAGTAAAGGCGCTTCAGGATAAAGGGCAATACGTTGCCATGACAGGAGACGGGGTGAACGATGCGCCCGCGCTTAAAAGGGCGGACATAGGGATTGCCATGGGAATTACGGGAACCGATGTTGCGAAAGAGGCGGCTCACATGATTCTCCTTGACGATAATTTCGCGACGATCGTAAAGGCCGTAAAGGAAGGACGAAAGATATACGACAACGTCAGAAAATTCATCAAATACCTCCTTACGACAAATTCGGGCGAGATCTGGACGCTCTTTCTTGCGCCTCTGGTGGGCCTGCCGATACCTCTCCTGCCGATCCATATACTCTGGATAAACCTGGTAACAGACGGGCTCCCGGCCCTTGCCCTTTCTGCCGAGCCCGCTGAAGGAGATGTTATGAGGAGGCCGCCGAGATATCCGGGAGAGAGCATATTCGCCCACGGACTCGGCTATCATGCCGTCTGGGTCGGCCTGCTGATGGCAGGGGTCGTCCTCTCCGTACAGGCGTGGTCGCTCAAGACCGGGCATGCCCACTGGCAAACGATGGTGTTCACCGTGCTCTGCCTTACCCAGCTCGGCCATGTCCTTGCCATCAGGTCGGAAAAGGAATCGCTGTTCAAGATAGGACTGTTTTCGAATAAATACCTCTTCGGCGCAGTCCTATTGACCTTTGTGCTCCAGATGGCGACTGTGTATGTGCCGCCCTTGAATGCCGTGTTTAAAACTGAGCCTTTGACCTGGAGCGAGCTGCTCCTTACACTCGCGCTGTCATCCGTGGTGTTCTTTGCGGTGGAGATAGAGAAGTGGACCAGACGGAGGTCCGCTCAGTAGCCGATATCCTTTTGAAACTATCAAAAGTGAAGTGAAGCTGGGCTTTCATGGTATCAACAGGAGAACCTGATGAAATCGGTAGAAATTGCAGGCCTCAGGAAATAACTGCTCGGATTCTTACCCCCTCAAACAGCCTTTTCCCGGTCAGCCACAGGTTTCGCAAGGAAAGCGCTATAATCATGTTTTAAGCCTCACCGCTTTGTGATAAAATAAAAACTCGTTTTCCTTAATTCAAAGAGATTTGGCAAATGTATACATACAGGAGGCATATATGGCTGAAGTTGTAATGCAAACGGACTTTAAAGATGTGAAGTTGCTCAGGCGCGGAAAGGTCAGAGATGTATACGAGGTCGATAACCACCTTTTGATCATTGCTACGGACAGGGTCTCGGCTTTCGATGTAGTGCTGCCCAACGGCATCGCGGGAAAGGGGAAGGTCCTGACGCAGATATCCCTTTACTGGTTCAAGCAGATGCAGGATATAATCGAAAACCATATTGTAGCTACTGATGTGAAAGCTTATCCCGCAGCGCTCCATAAATATAAGGATATGCTGGAAGGCAGGAGCATGCTGGTGAAAAAGGCGTCCCCCATGCCTGTTGAATGTATTGTGAGGGGCTATCTTTCAGGTTCCGGGTGGAAGGAATACAAAGAGAAAGGGACGGTCTGCGGGATACAACTGCCCGGGGGACTGGTTGAATCATCGCGACTCGATGAGCCCATATTCACGCCGAGCACGAAGGCCGAGGAAGGGCATGATATAAATATCAGCTTTGACGAGATGAAGAAGATCGTCGGAGATCATCTTGCCGAACGGCTCAGGGAAGCGAGTCTCAGTATTTACAAAAGGGCGAGGGAGTTGGCGGAAAAAAAGGGCATCATCATTGCCGATACCAAGATGGAATTCGGCCTGTACGAAAATAAACTGATCCTGATCGATGAACTGCTGACCCCTGATTC
>JAMCVZ010000014.1 GCA_023476565.1 Nitrospirota bacterium | reverse complement strand
TATAGACGTGTGGAAGAAAAAGATAGATGAAAAAATTATGAGATAGATGGGGACCTTTGATTTCACCTACGATACCTTAGGCAGAAGGACAAAGCTTTCAATGCCCAACGGCGCCTCTACTACCTACAGCTATGATGCAGACAGCAGATTGACCGCTCTACTGCACAAGACCTCAAGGGGCGCTGTTGCAGAAATGGTCCCAGTATTTTGGGCTGGCTGGTCTAAAACTGTGCATGGAATTGACGAAGTAACACAAGGACTCCAGGAGCCTTCTCAATGTCGGTAAATCGGAAATAAAAGGGGATCAGCTCTTGTTAAAGAAAATTGCTATATTCTCAATATCGCTTATTGTCGCCGTTATTGCTATGCAGATGATAGCAGTTCCGGTTGTTATTATTCTCAGCACTTCCTTGGCCTCAAATTCCCCTAAGATCGTAGGTGCGTTAATATTTGTTTTTGGATTTGGCCTATCAATATCTTGGAGCGTTTTTATTTTTTAAAAAATGTTTTGTTATCTAAAAAAGGAATTCCAACATATACATATATAGCAGAATTTGATAAGCCAAGTGCATGAATGCCTGACCCCATTCTTTTGACTGCCTTTCCGAGGGGAGGCTTGTCCGCTTTTGTTTTGATAAGCTATACTGCTCTATGAGAGTAACGGTGGTATGCGGTCTCCTCGGCGCGGGGAAAACGACATTCATTCAGCACTTCCTGAAGGGGGCCGCCAATAAAACGGTTGTGCTTGTAAACGATTTCGGAAAGGCCGGCATTGATGGAGAAATCATCTCTGCTGATGGAATTGAATCCGTGGAGCTGCCGAGCGGGTGCGTTTGCTGTACCCTGAAATTCGATCTGATTACGACCATACAAAAGATAATAAATGAATTTGGACCCGGACACCTTGTTATAGAGCCGAGCGGCGTTGCTTCGGTTTCAGGAATTCTTGAAGCTCTCGGTGTCCTCGATCTTAAACAAATTACCGTTGTAGGTATTGTCGATGCGACCGAATTCACCGAACTCTACGAATCCGGGATGTTCGGCAGTTTTTTCGAAGACCAGATAAAAAACTCGGACGTGCTCCTTATCAATAAAATAGACCTTGTCGATGAACGTCTGGTTGGGAAGACCGCCGCTGTCATTGAACAGTTGAACCCGGGTGCGCTTGTCTACCGCACAATCAAGGCGGGCATGGATGTTCCGCTTCCCGGTGCGCGGAGGGAAGCCGTATTTAAGGCTGAAGAACCTTTCCATTGCCGGTTTGACACCGTATCGATACCTTTAAAGGACGCGGCGGATAGTGCTGTGATTCGAAAATTATTTGACGATATGGGGCAGGGAATATACGGCGAGGTAGTGAGGGCGAAGGCCCTTATTCGGACCGACAAGGGGCCGTACAGGTTCGACCTTTCATATGGCAAGGTGGACGGCATCCCCTTTGATGCGCCTGTTGCAAACGGCCGCCTTGTCGTCATCGGAGAGGGACTGAAGAAGGATTCCATTGCGAGATATATCGGGGCGCCCGATCGTTTTCTCTGATATTTATTTCCGTCCCAAACTATTCACAAGCGTGGGACGAAAGCGCGACAGAGCGACAGAACGGCAAAACAAAGACAAAGATCCTCGTGCTGTCCTTCTACTATTCCCTATCGTGGGGAGGCACTGAGGGGAAAACATTCTCTCTCATTCTCGACGGGCATCCAAGCCCGTCTCCGGGGCTACACCGTCCCCGCTCCACCCTCCTGGTTCCGCCAGATGGGGCCGCTGAAGCCGTTCGAATGCCTTCCCCTCAGTGCCTCTTATCTCTCAATCCTCTGTCCTATCCAGAATGAAACGAACATGCCATGTCCCTCCTGTAGACGATTACCCACCTTGTGTACTGAGCATGACTGCATACCCGATGAATAAGAGTTTCCCGAAGGCGGTCCTCCACTGACTATCACCCGCCTGTGCTAACCGGTAAAGTAGTTGCCTTTATTTCCCTATCCTGATCTCCCCTGAAATCCGCACCGGTCTTATCAGGCTGTCGACTACGGGGCAGTGGGCAACTACCCGCTTTGCGAGGTCCCTTACTTTTGCATCATCGTCGGGGGACTCTATAGTAAAGGTATATTTTATATTCTGGAATCCCGGGGATACGCTGTCATCTACCATGAAGAGCCCCCTCAGGTCGAGGGCGCCTTCGACGTCCACTGAAAGGGACTTCACGGTTATTCCTTCGTGCACGGCGAATTCGTAAAAAGCGGCCTCTATGCAGGCGGCAAAGGCGGAAAGCAGCAGTTCGATGGGATTGGGTGCAAGATTTGTCCCCCCCGCGGCCTCTCCGTAATCTGATTTAACGACATGCTCCCGGACTTTCGCTTCGGTGTAGAGTCCCTGGATGTGTTTCGACGATACCTTCGGCTTGTAAATGGCGGCCCCGGGCTTTTTTTTGAAAAACTCTATTCTCGTTGCAACAATTTCTTTCAGTCCTCTCTCTTTCCCTTTTTCCATAATATGTCTCCTTTATATTCAGGTGCGCTGGGGACAGTCCCTATTCTACATGTTTGCTATAATTTCCCATAACCTGTCCTCCTTAATTGTGGCTCTGAGCTGAGCTTTATTAGCTTAACCCACGTCGCTTAAGGTTGGACAGGTTAAATACATTATGTCTACGACTTCGCTTCGTCCGTGGTAAACCACCTACTGTTGGTAAATAAGGATAGTCCCCTTACTCATCGCAGCAGTTTTATTTCTTCCTGATGAAAAATAAAACAGTATCGTCCTCCTCCCTCATCTCGATCAGATCGTGTCCGAGTCTTTTGAGAAGAACGGGAATGTCCACTTTTGAAGTGTGATCTGAAGCGATTACCTTGAGTACCTGTCCGGGGTTTATCTTTTCAATAGCCATCTTTGTCTTCAGGACAGGCATCGGACAGGCAAACCCCCGTATATCTATAATGACATCCGCTTCCATTTTAATCGTATTACCTCCTTGATGTGAGAATACGCCCTGCATGGGCGCTTAAAAGATTAAAGCAAAAAAAATGCCATGAGCTTGGAGAGGTATTGCAGGAGCGGTGACGGCCTCTGAAAATTACCTTTTATGTGGAAGGCAAAGGGCGGTCGGCACGGCATTTGCAGAGGCAGTGGTATAGTAACAAAACGGGAGGTTGTAGATATGGAAAAGATCCAGGATCAGGCGCTTTCAAATGATGTTTGTAGTAATGAGGTTAAAGATCTTTTTGTCGTGCTCTGTGCTTCAGGCTTTGACAATAGCGCTAATGCACGTTCGGCATTAATGTTCTCTGCGCTTGCTGCAGCGGCCAATTATAAAACGAAACTGTACTGTATCCAGAACGCTGTTGATCTTATGGTAAAGGGCGCCTTGGAAAAGAGAGAGAACCCCCAGCCGGGGATCCCTACCCTTGCACAGAGGCTGCGTGAGGCAATTGAAATGGGCGTTGAAATTCAGTGCTGTTCACAGACGATGGCAAACAAGAAGCTTATGGCAGATGATCTTATCCCCGGCGTTACCGTAGCAGGGGCCATGAACCTCATAGCCCTTTCTACAGAAGCGAAAGGGACGCTCTGTTTTTAACGCTTTGCAATGCCTGAATGACTCAGATGGGCTTCTTGTGGTGCTTTTTAGCACCAGACAGCCCATATTTTTGGAGCTTTCTCACAACCGTAGAGTGGTCTATGCCAAGCAGATGTGCAATCTCGCGTGTGGTCTGCTTCATGCTTATCGCCCGGGCAAGCAGTGTCTTTTCAACCTGTTCCCTGGCATGGAAGAGGGAGACATCTCCAGGCTCCGTTCGTGTCTTGAGGAATAATTTCTCTGTCTCATTCTTCTGATGTATGCTGCGGGGCAGATGTTCAGGTTTAAGGACGTCTGAGTCGCTCGTCACTACCAGCCGTTCGATAACGTTCTGCAGCTCTCTTACATTGCCGGGCCAACTGTAAGATTCGAGCACCTCGATCAATTCGGATGAGATGGTCTTCGCTTGTTTGTACTTCTGGTTATACTTCTTGAGGAAATGCCAGGATAGGGGGAATATATCCTCGCGACGCTCCCGTAAAGGAGGTATCTCGATGGGAACCACATAGATCCGGTAAAAGAGGTCCTCTCTGAATCTCCCCTCTTTCACGAGACCCAATAGATTGCGGTTTGTTGCGGCGATAATACGGACATCAAAAGTGACGGGCTTTACCCCGCCCAACCGGTAAGCCTTCATATCCTGCAAAACTTTGAGCAGTTTAACCTGAAGGCTCAAAGGCATTTCACCTATTTCATCGAGAAATATGATGCCGCCGTCCGCCAGTTCAAAGAGACCGGGCTTGCCCTCTTTTCCCGCACCGGTAAACGAGCCCTTTTCATAGCCGAACAGTTCCGATTCGAGGAGGTTTTCCGGAATTGCGCCGCAATTGATGGAAATAAAGGGCCTGTTGTTCCTCGCGCTCAGGCTATGAACCAGTTTTGCAAAAATCTCCTTGCCGGTTCCGCTCTCCCCGTTGATCAGGACCACCGAATCAACCTGTGCTATCCTGAGCGTCAGTTCCAGAACCCGTTTTATTGCGGGGCTCTCTATTACTATCTCCTCACCGATGATCTTGTCGATCTGGCTCTCTTTCGGCGTGGAGAGGTAGAGGGCCGTCAGGCGTGAGACTTTTTCTTTCAAATATTGCAGTTCGGTTACATCTCTGATATTGACTGCCACATGCACTGCCTCGCCATTACATTTTATGGGAGCGCCGGTGACGTAAATCTCATTGCCCTGGTGCATAGTACGCATTACGGTTACACTTTTCTTGTCCCGGCAGGCCCTGTGAAAGACCTCATAGATTGATTTCAGGCATATATGGGGACTGTCGGACAGCTCGGAAATCAGCTTGCCCTCGGCATACTCCTTCCTTAATCCCGAAATCCTTAGGAAGCTGCTGTTGACCTTGATGATCCTCTCATGGTCGGTAAGGATGATACCGTCATAGGAGCCCTCGATGAGCGCTTCCAGGTTGCAGTAATGCAGCGTTTCCTGTATTGCCGGCGCCGGTATGTCCTGGAAGGCGTAAATTGTCCCCTTTGTCTTATTGTGCACATGGAAGGGGCTTTTGGATATCAGGAGTTTCAGGCCGGCGGCCATATGAAGAATTCCTCTGTTGCGCCCGCCCAACTGCATGTCCAGCTCTTTGTGACACTCCAGCGCCGACAACGCTTTGCCGACTACTTCTCCAGCTTTTATTTTCAGCAATGACTCAGCTTCCTTGTTTGCAGTGATAATGATACCCCGGGAATCTGTTATAATGATTCCCATAGGAGCCGATTTGATGAAATCATACGAACTGAATGCTTTCTGGAATGAAAAATCCTCTTCCATGAAGTATCGTAGCATTAAGCAGTAGCCGTATTCAAGAAACGCTCACCTGTGAGTGATCTCCTTAATGCCTTAACGGGACAGTGGTGCATTAATGCACCTATGGCGTAAATATTGGTGCTGATGTGCACCAATATTTACGCTGGATAAAGCGGCAGTGCGGGATTAGTGCACGGATTCCAGTAGGGAATGGAATGGCATATAAAATGCTTATACCTGTATGATAACTTTTATGAAGAAAAAAAAGAGCGGCTGGGTGCGCTGGGGACAGTCCCCTTACTCACAGAAAAGGAGAGGCTTCATTCTCATTCAATGAGTAATATTTATCGGCAAACCATATGCTGCTGAGGCGGCAACGACCGCAGGGGGACATCCGGGGTCGGTTGCCTGCCTGATTGCCATGCCGCTCTTCGGCGGCAAGTAAAAGTTTAAGGGGAGGTAGAGATGAGTAAGTATGATGAGTTGGATGAATTGATCGTTGATTACGAAAAAGGTAAGATGGGCCGCAGGGATTTTATGAAGAAGGCCGCCCTGATGGGATTAACCCTTTCAAGCGTTAATGCCTTTCTGTCATCCGGCAATAAGACGGTTCAGGACGCGTTCGCCCAGACGCCCCCGGCAGGCAAACCGGCTAATATCACTGTCGGATTCTTCCCAAGTTGGGTGGGAGGATGGTCGGGTGTTGTCGTAAAACACCGGGAACTCTGGAAGAAATATCTCCCCGCAGGGAGTAAGCTGGATTGGGACATCCAGGTGGTCGGCCCCCCCATTGTCGCCAACCTCATAGCTAACAAGAGCCAGATAGGATATATGGGAGATGCGCCCGCGCTTATGGCAACCACGAAGAGGAGCATGGCTGACCTGAGGATTGTGGAGGTAAACATGTTTTCCGATACCGGCCAGATATGCTCGACCATGCTGGTCAGGAGCGATGCCCCGCAGTTCAGGAGTGTCGAGGAGGCCATAAAATGGCTGGACGGCAAGAAGATCGGCGTTTCGGGCAAGGGCTCCTGCGGTGACCGTTTCGTCTCCAGCCTCATACGGAAAACGAATATCAAGCCCGATGTCCAGTATCTCGACCCGACGATTATAAAGACCTCCCTCCAGGCGAAGAAGATCGATGCCGCACAGAGCTTTCAGCCCCATGTGTCCCAGATAGTAAACCACGGGTTCGGCAGGCTTGCCTTCACCGGTTCCCGGTGGTCTGCCCAGGATGCAAATTTTATCCTGATGAGAAAGGACTTTATCGACCAATACCCGGAAGCTGCGAAAGGCTGGATAAAAGCCGATATCGAGGCCCTGCAATTTATCATGAAAAATCCGTACGAGACCGTAAAAATGGTGTCACAGGAATTGCCGGGGTATACCACCAGGGACCTGTGGATGGCCCTGTACGGGCGCTACCCCGAGAACACGGGTTCGACGGAGACCAACGTGATCGCCCAGGTGGTTTTTGACAAGCATGTCATGGCGTTTATAGATGAGAACTTCCGGTTCCTCCATTCGAAGGGCGCCATAACGATCGATAAGCCTTTGCCGGGGGGGATTTATACGAATCTGGTGGATGCGGCGATAAAGGAAATGAAGATCAAGGCGCCGCTGGGTCCTATTAAAGGGCTGCCGCTCAGTGAATTTAAAGCGTAAAGGATGAAAAAGGAGAGAAGGGAAATGAAAGTAGGCATTAGAATATTGGCTTGCATAGTTATGATGGTGGTAGCTTCAGGTATCGCTGTCGCCAATGATTTTAAGGGCGCTAAAGACGCTAAAGCGGTATGGGATATCACTACCGGTGATGAAAATGTATTTTTAGACCGTATACAATTGATCAAGGAGACTATGGAAAGTCTAAAAAAGCGCGGCATCAAGGCGGATTTTGTGCTGGTTATTCATGGCCCTGCAGCAAAGTTTGCCGCTAAATCACTGGCAGGCACAAAATATGAAAAGGATAAACTGGCTAAACTTGATCAAATTCAATCCGCAATGCACCGTTTAAAGAATGACGGTAGCAGGATTGAGGTATGTTCGATAGCGATGCAACGGGGTAAAATAGATAAAGAAAATGTGCAGCCCTTTGCAGTTATCGAAGACAATGTTTTTGAAAATACTATCGTTCTGCAAAACAGAGGGTATGCCTATATGCCGGTCCATTAACAAGGTATAATGTGCCCCGACTCTCCCCTTCCCGGGATGCCTGCCTGTTCTTTCCCGCGGGCAGGCGTCTGTAAGGGAAGGGGGTTGCACATAATGTCGGCTTGGGTTAGCTCGATGCCTGCAAAGAGAGGAGATGCGATGGAAACTAAGGAAGTGAAAATTGTATGGGATGTAACTATAGGAAAAGAGGCGCTCTTTGAAGACCGGATGGGCCTTATTCAACATACCGCCGATGTTGTCCGCAGGCACGGGATGACGCCGAAATTCGTCATTGTTATCCATGGCCCTGCGACGAAATTCGTAGCGCGTTCCTTGTGCGGAACCAAGTTCGAGAAAGAGAAAATAGAGCGATTGCCCGATATCCAGCGGGTCATAGTGGAAATGGATGGGGATAATGTGCGTTTCGTTCAATGCCAGGTCCCCATGACCCGGAACAATGTTTCGGATGATAACATCCTTCCGTGCATCAAGATATCGGAAACCGCTTTCTTTGATCTTGCCGTCCTCCAAATGGACGGCTACGCGTATATACCCATATATGATATGTAAAGCGCCGCGGAGCCGAAATGTATATCGCTGCAATCTTACAATTGAAGGAGACTGATGATGCAACGCCTTAAAGAGATATTCACCGACCGGCAGATGTACAGGGCCGTGCTCGGCATGCTCGCGTTTGTAACCGTCTGGTACCTGCTGACCGCGGTTTTCAATCTTCCCCGGTTCAGGCAGATCCCGAATCCTCTTGCAGTCCTCAAAGAATGGGTAAGTTTTGAGCCGGTATCGGGCCGCTCCCTTTTTACCGGGGAATACTATCTGGATATCGCGTATAGCGTAGGTCGAACACTAATAGCCTTTTCGCTTGCTACGGTGCTGGGTGTTTCCCTGGGGCTCATTATGGGTTGGAACCGGATGTTTTTTGATTTTACTTTTCCCATAGTCGAAATATTGAGGCCGATGCCGCCCTTGAGCTGGATTCCCCTGGCAGTGCTCATTCTGCCTGGCGTTGAGATTGCGGTAATCTATGTCACCTTTATTGCCGCCTTTTTTGCAACCATACTGAATACCCTGCTCGGCGTCTTTTCAATCGACAGGAACTACTTTCTTGCAGCAAAATGCCTCGGCTCGAAACCGAAGGACATCTTTCTCAACGTTGTTGTGCCGGGCTCCCTGCCGTTCATTTTCACGGGGCTGCAGATAGCCATGGGAGTTTCATGGATGTCCCTGGTCGCCGGTGAGATCATCTCGGGCCAGCGCGGACTCGGGTACGCCATCTATGAGGGATACTCCCTGTTCCAATATGATCAGGTAATAATCTACATGTTCACCCTCGGGATTTTAGGGTACATCAGCAGCGCGGGCATCAGGGCCGTCGGGCGCCGGCTCATGTCGTGGGAAGCAAGGAGGAGAGGAGCGTAAATGACAACAGCGGCGCAGCAAATCCAGGGAGCGATCTCAATACGGAACGTAACCAAGATATACGACCCCGAAGGGGTCCATGTGGTCGCGATGCAGGATTGTTCATTTGAAATCGCAGCCGGAGAGTTTGTGGCAATCGTCGGTCCCTCCGGATGCGGCAAAACCACCCTCCTCAATGCAATTGCCGGATTCGACACCATCACTTCAGGGGAAATCCATCTGGATGGGGAGCTTATATCCTCAACCCGGAAGCAGATAAAACCGGATGTGGACCGGATGGTCGTTTTTCAGAACGGGGCCCTTTTCCCTTGGAAGACCGTTATGGAGAACATCATATACGGTCCTGTTGTTCAGGGCAGGGTAAAAAAATCCGCTGCCGCAGGGGCAGCGAGAGAGATGTTGAGCCAGGTCGGACTGAACGGGATAGAGGATAAATACCCGGAGGAGCTCTCCTCCGGCGTTCAAAGGAGGGTTGAGATCCTCAGGGCGCTTATAAATCAGCCCAAGGTAGTGATGCTGGATGAGCCTTTCAGGGGACTTGATGCTGTGGCAAAAACCGTGATGCACGAGTTCCTCATGGAAGTGTTTTGCGCCGCTCCCCGTACCATGTTTTTTATTACTCACGATCTGGATGAAGCCATTTTTCTCGGCAATAAGGTTGTAATCATGACCACCAGGCCGGCGCGGCTTAAAAAAATAGTTCATGTGAATCTGCCGTGGCCGCGCGAGCACCATATGCTGGGATCCGAGGCGTATCTTGAGCTTAAGAGGGAGGTATTGGAAGCAGTGCATGAAGAGGCAAAAAAGGCTTTTGAAGCAGGGGAAAGGGAGATGGCCTGAAATACCCTGCTAACTAAGAAAAACAGGAGTCGGCGGTTGATGAAAAAAATAAGCAAGGTTGTTAATGTCAAGACTTTGAGGGGGGTTGTTTCCGTTGTTTTCTTTGTGGCCCTCTGGCAGCTTGTTGTCCTGGTAAAAGTACCCTACCTGCAAAACCTGCCTTATCCGAAGGAGGTAGCGGTAGACGGAATCCAGGCCGCGGGATCGAAAGCCTATTGGTTCGATTGGGGGATCAGCCTTATGCGCATTTTCATAGGTTTTATTGCAGCCCAGCTCATCGGGATTCCCCTCGGCCTGGCGATGGGCATCAGCAGAATATTTAAGAGCTATACCTTCCCCGTATTCGAAATACTCAGGCCGATCCCCCCCATTGCCTGGATTCCCATTGCTATCCTCTTCTGGCCGACAAGAGAGCTGTCCATTTATTTTCTGGTTTTCATCGGGGCATTCTTTATTATTGTCATAAACGTCCTGCAGGGTGTCTCCAACATCTCCGTATCCCTTAAATGGGCCGCGACTTCACTCGGCGCCCGGCCAAAGGATATATTCTGGAAAATCATGGTTCCAGGCTCTCTCCCTTCGATTGTCACCGGAATGACGGTAGGCATGGGGGTTACCTGGAACGTCCTTATTGCAGCGGAGATGATTGCGGGGCAGGGTGGTCTGGGCAGAATGACGTGGGAGGCATATACCAACCATAATATACCTTTCATAGTTGTCGGGATGGTGAGTATAGGAGTGGCCGGATATCTCTGCAGCACCTTCATCCGCTGGCTGGGAGAGAAAGCGATGCCCTGGAAAAGGAAATTCTGAAAGGAGAGGAAGAGCATGTCAGGCAACAACGGACGCGGCATTACGAACAGGGATATTTTCGGCGAGGTGCGGGTAGAGGGCGTAACGAAAAAATACGAAAAAGAGGGTCAATGCCAGACTGTGCTGGAGGAGTGCAGCCTCCATGTGCAAAGGGGGAAACTGACCGTTCTCATGGGACCGTCCGGCTGCGGGAAAACCGTTCTGATCAACCTCATTGCCGGATATGAAAAGCCTACTGCCGGGCGCGTTTATATTGACGATACCCCCGTAACAGGCCCGGGTCGTGATCGCCTGGTGGTGTTCCAGGAGACAGCCCTCTTTCCGTGGATGACGGTATATTCGAATGTGACCTTCGGATGCCGGGCGCAGGGAATCTCACGAGGAGAAACGAAAGAGCGGGCCGAGCTCATATTGAAGAAGGTGGGACTATATGAGTTCAGGGATAAATATCCGACCCAGCTTTCGGGCGGCATGCAGAGAAGGGCCGAACTTGCACGGGCAATGATCAACGATCCGAAGATAATGATACTCGATGAGCCCTTCAGGGGACTTGACGCAATGACGCGGCAGTTGATGCAGGGATTTTACGTCGGTCTCTTTGAAGAGATCGGCAGGACGAATTTCTTTGTCACCCATGAGGTTGATGAGGCCATCTTCCTGGCTGACAGGCTCGTTATCATGACCTTCCAGCCGGGGAAGGTAAAGGCGGAAATAGATATCGACCTGCCGAGGCCGAGAGACGTCCGGATGTTGGCCTCGGCACGGTTTATGGAAATACGCGGGCAGGCTATAGACCTGCTGTACGAGGAAGCTGCTAAGGCCTTTTCAGCAGGGAGCAAAACGGCCTATGATCTCATGGGGGCTCTTGTGGCGCAAAAAGGGGCTTGTAACTGCCTGGATGATAAAAAATAGCAGCGCCTGTCCACAATAAATAAAGAAGGGGACCATATCCGGATGAAATACCGGCTCCCCGGCCCCAGGGATGCTATGACTCATTTGCATGATTATTGAAGGATTCTTCACTGCAGCAGTAATATTCCTCGCCTCCCTGTTACAGGGGGTATTCGGCTTTGCCTTTATGCTGGTCGCGCTGCCCCTGCTCTCCTTCTCCCTCACTATGAAGACCGCAGTCCCTCTGTTGTCCCTTTTCCTTGCATTGCTTTCCGGGATCCTGACATTTCAATTGAGGAGACACTTTGATTACAGAGGCATTCTGCCGCTTTTGGCCGGCGCAGTTGCCGGCATTCCCGCGGGGCTCCTCTTTCTCATCGGGTTCAGCGATAAAGCGATCAAGACGGCGCTTGGCATAGTGCTCATCGTTTACGCGGCATACTCCCTGCTTTTCAAGAGGATGCCTTTACGGTTTCCTGCCTGGACGGGTTACCTGTTCGGGTTTTTTGCAGGGACCCTGGGCGGCGCATTCAACATCACCGGTCCTCCCGTGGTATTTTATTTGTCAACCCGGGAGTGGTCGAAGATCAATATTGTCGGCTCTTTGAACCTTTTTTTCTGTATTACCAGCATCCTGGTGGTTGCGTTTCACTTCGCGATCGGCAATATAACCCGGGAGATAGAGACGGCCTTTCTGGAATTTATCCCTGTCATGGCTACCGGGATGCTGGCAGGCACTTATATCTTCAAAAGGATGAACGAGGATACATACAGGAAGGGCCTATTCATCCTTCTCTTTATAATGGGAATAGTGCTTTCGTTCAAATAGAACTTTTGAACAGGAGTGCAGAAAAGAAGGATCTGAATCTTATAGCAGGTATTGCAAAAAGAATACCATGAAAATGTTAAAATACGGCGTGGACGAGAATTATGCGATCCCGGAAATTTTAGAACGGCAGAATAGAAAACTTTCTATCCTTTACGACATAGCGCTTACCGTAAGCAAGTGCCTTGATCTCAAGACAAGCCTTGATGCAGTCCTTGAAAAAATAATAGCCTTCATGGGAGTGGATGGAGGCGTTATCTTTGTAATTAACGATGAGACGCTCGAAATGGTTCCGGTATCTTATAAAAACCTTTCTGATGAGGCTATAAAAGATATAACAGAAAATAAGGTCAGAGTCGGTGAATGCATGTGCGGAAACATTGCAGAATACGATAGAGAGGTGATCATCTACGAAAAGGCATCGAAAGATCCGCGTTTTACCAGGGAATCACAGAGAAAGGCAGGAATAGAATTTTATGCCGGCTTCCCTCTTAAAGCAAAAGGGAAAGTCATCGGGGTTCTGTGCGTGATTACCTATATCCCCTATCTGCCGCCCGAGGATCTTCTCAATACCCTGAGGGCCGCTACGGTGCCCATCGGCCTTGCCATAGAGAACAGCCGCCTTTTTGAGAGTACAAGGAAAGATGCAGAAGTTAAAATGAGGTATTACGATTTCGAGGGCATAATAGCAAATAGTCCGAAGATGGCGGATATCCTTAATTTGGTGAAAAAGGTAAAAGACATCTCATCGGGCATACTGATATACGGCGAAAGCGGCACCGGCAAAGAGCTCATAGCAAGGGCGGTGCATTTCAACAGCATAAGGAAAGACAAGCCTTTTGTAGCCGTAAACTGCGCGGCAATTCCCGACAGCCTTTTGGAGTCGGAGCTTTTCGGATATGTGAGGGGGGCATTTACCGGAGCGTTCACGGACAAAAGAGGGCTTTTTGAGGCAGCGGACGGCGGTACTATTTTCCTTGACGAAGTGGAGGCGATGAGCACAAGCCTGCAGGTGAAGCTGCTGAGGGTACTGCAGGACGGGACATTCTTCAAGATCGGGAGCACGCAACCGGTAACGGTGGATGTGAGGATCATTGCAGCAACAAATCAGGAGCTTGAAGACGCGGCCAAACAAAAGCAATTCAGGGGCGACTTGTATTACCGGTTGAATGTGATAAGGATCAATCTTCCGCCGCTCAGGGACAGGGTTGAGGATATCATGCTGCTGGTGAGGTATTTCATAAGTAAATTCTCCAAGAAGGTGGGAAAGAACATAAGGAGGATTTCGGATGAAGCTATGGATATATTTTTCAACTACGCATGGCCCGGGAACATCAGGGAGCTTGAGAATACCATAGAGCGGGCTGTGGTTATTGCAGATACGGATGAGATACAAAAAGAAGACCTCCCGGTGGAGATTGTCGGGCACTGCAATGAACTGAAACAGGACTGGGCTCTTGAAAGCATTGAGAAAGAGCATATTCTCAAGGTGCTGAATATAGTCGGCGGCAATAAAAGGAAGGCTTCGAGGCTCCTCGGGTTGGACTCGACCACGCTCTGGAGGAAGTTAAAAAAGTACAATATCCCCCTATGATTGCATTTTACAGTCATGGAGAAAACTCCTCTGCATCAGGTATTTGGAATAGATCGAACATTTTTTATAGAGTATAGGCTCTAAAAACTATTGCATTTTGCAGTCAAAACTATCTTTCCTCTCATGAGAAGGGTCTGTTGAGGAACGCTTCCCGTCTGAAAATTACTCTCTGAAGCACAAGATTTATCCAACAAACGCTTTTCAGCTTCATATAATCCCTCTGAAAGCTCCGCAGTCCCCTATTTTTTAAGCATTCTGTGAGAATTCCCGGGAGGTGTGGTACGTAAATTGCTTTTTAGCCTCTCATCCTTGATGTAAGCGCTCTTAACCCGGTTGTCGGGAGGCGGGAATGGTCCATACAAGACTAAAACGGCTCGATGGTCTTCAATTTGCGGGTGAATCAGAGGCAGGACATGCTGTAAGGGGTAAGCAGGTGTTGCAGGATTGCAGCGCGACAGGACAGTCTAAAACTTTGTTCGTCAGTTTCCGGGGTAGTCGAATGGAAACAATCAATGCAAAAAGGAAAATGGAGGCGCCATGAACCAGCCTGTTTTAAACGGTTCATCTGTTATGAGTAGTGAGGATGGTCTTTTTACCGTTCTCTGCACCTCGGGATTTGAGAATATTCCGAGCGCCCGTTCTGCTCTGATGTTCGCAACGCTGGCGGCCTCGGCTAACTATAAGACAATACTATTCTGCCTGCAAGGCGCTGTGGACATTATGGTGCAGGGCGCTATCGGGAAAAACGAAAAGCCGCGGCCGGGCGTGCCTACTCTTGCACAGAGGCTCGATGAGGCGATGGAAATGGGAGTGGAGATTCAGTGCTGTTCCCAGACCATGGCGAACAAGAAACTTAAAGAAGAGGATCTGATTCCGGGGATAAAGGTGGCAGGCGCTATGAACCTTATAGCAATTGTCACCAGGGCTAAAGGAACAATATGCTTTTGAGCACATGCTTACCTCATGTGCATAGTTTTTACTTTCAAAGAGAGTTGCGGATTCGCAGCGACCTCCCGAAGAAGGAGGCGATGGGTATGAAACGGCTGCAGCAAAAAGGGGAGCGGCGGGCGCTCGGTAATAAAAACCTTAACGTCGAGACAAAAAGGAGAAGCAGCAATGGCTAAAACAGCGGTATCAATCAACGGGGTCAACCTTGACGCTTTTCATGCAACAGCCAGCGCGGTTAAGAGTGACCCTAAGAATGGGGCAACAGTATGGACTGCAAAGACAAAATGGAAAGGCGGCTTCAAGACCGAAGCAAAGTTAAGGAAATTTAAAGTGAGCTTTGATGAGCCCGCGCCTGTCGGGGGGGCCGATACAACGATTAGCCCGCATGAGACGGTGCTTGCGTGCTACGGGGCGTGTCTGACCGTCGGCATGAGCTTGAATGCTGCTTTGAACGGTATAGAGCTGAAAAGTGTCGAGGTTGACCTTGAGGGTCATATTGATTTGCCCGGCTTCCTCGGACTTTCAGGGGTCGAAGGGCTGAAGGACCTTCCCGGCTACCATACCGTAAAAGCGACTGTCAGGGTGAAAAGCAATGCCGGCAAGGATGCCATTCAAAAGGTTTTCGATCGTGTAGTTAAATACTCTCCTGTCGGACTCACGCTTTCAAAGCCCGTTGCCGTACAGACTGACTTGATTTATGATGGAGCCTAGGTTATACAATACAACCGACGGAAAGACAGAAAAATAAGCGTATTAACCCTTTTGCGTGTTTTGTGAGAGGAGAAAAAGATGGGTGGGAGGTTAAGCAGGCGTGATTTTATTAAAGTCTCAATGGCCGCAGCGGGGACAGCCTTTGTGGGCGGTTCGCTTGTCGGTCCCTTTATCGGGAAGGCCTTTTCGGCAAAGGAAGAGATAAAAGTAGGATATCTCAAGGCCACGCACCATGCGCAGCTTTTCAATGCCCTTGAGCAGGGTTATTTCAAGGAGGAAGGGTTACAGGTCAAACCGGTGCTGTTCTCGGGTTCAGGGGAGATCGGCTCGGGCATTGTAACGGGAGCCCTCCAGGTCGCGTATATCGGATCGAGTCCTTCGATCGGTATGGTCACGCGGGATGTCCCGATGAATATTGTCTCCGGCTCCGCAATGGAGTCTTCCGGCATAGTCGTACCGGCAAACCGCCCCTCCACCATAAAATCGGTCAAGGATTTGCGAGGAAAGAAGATAGGGACCATCAGGGCCGCGACTGCCGATATCGTTGTGAGGTACAAGATGCTCGAGGCAGGCATAGATCCTTTCAAGGATGCCACGGTAAGGAACTTCACCCATATACAGGACATCCTTACGGGCCTCGAAAAAGGCGACCTCGATTGCGCTATTCTCTGGGAGCCGTGGGCAACGCACTCAGAGGCCTTGAAATATGCCAAAATAGCATTCCTCTCAAAAGACATCTGGCCTAAGCATGTATGCTGCCGTATGGCCTACAACACCGATTGGGCAGGCAAGAACCAGGATGCCGCCGTGAAATTCATGAAATGCCACATAAGGGCCTATATGCACATCGCAAAAAACTTCGATGATAATGTAAAGGCCAATGCCAAATGGTGCGGAATCGATGAGAGTGAAATAGCGAAGGTTTTCAGGGAGAAGCGGCAGAGACTTACGCTCGACATCGACCCTGCCGGATCGAAGAAATTCGCTGAAGCGACAAAGGCGCTCGGGATAATAGAGAAATCCGAGTTTGTGAAGGACGGCCTGAACGATAAGTATCAAAAGCTGGCCCTTAAGGAACTGGGTCTCAAGTCCCTGCCGGATTTAGGGTTGTAGCGTAAACAGGGATGGGTCCCCTTTCGGCGGGGACCCCTTCTCAAAAATTAAGGCGTTCACCAATGCATGGCAGCTATTTCCCCGAACTTGAAAAAGGGGATATCCTATCGTCCCCTTCATTTATACTTATCGTACTGTCTATAATTGCGATCCCGGCGGTCTTCAGGTGGCTCTTTCCAGGGCTGATATCCACCCGTTCGCTGAAGGGTCTCAGTGTTGCAGGCGGTATCCTGATTCTGTGGGAAATCATATCCGCTCTCGGGCTTGTGAACCCCGTGCTTTTGCCGCCGCCGGGCAGAGTGTTTTCCAATATAGTGTACATGTGGGCAATAGGTTTTTTGCAGCCGCAGATCGTCTCAACGCTCTTCAGGCTGACATACGCATTCATATTAGCTCTCCTGAGCGCAGTACCCCTCGGCATATTGGCAAGCTATTCCCCGAAATATTTCTCTCCCCTGGAGCCCCTGGTCAACGCAGCCCGTGTAATCCCCGCTCCGGCCTGGCTTTCCCTCTCGATCCTCTGGTTCGGGATGGGCCATGCCTCTGCGATCTTTATCATATGGCTTGCCTGCTTTTTCCCTATATTCCTTAACACCGTTGCCGGTGTGAGCAAGGTTGAGCCGGCTCAGGTGGAGACGGTTTTGACTTTCGGGGGGAATAAGTTTGATGTGCTTGTAGAGGTGATTCTGCCGGTTTCCTATCACCACATAGTAACCGGCGCCCGCATCGGGCTCGGGATCGGATGGATTACGCTTGTTACCGCGGAGTTGGTATCAGTTGACATCGGGTCGGGACTGGGTTGGATGATTAATGACTCAAGGATTCTTCTCGATACAACAACGGTCCTGAGCGGAATAATCCTGATAGGGATATTCGGAACTATCACCGATACCGTACTTAAGAGATTCGAAGGGCTTGTACAGGGGTGGTCATGAGACAGGAGAAAGAGAAAATAAATTTTAAGGAGGTGTGATATTCAGCCGGTGGTCTTCATGTCGATTGTTTCCGGAGGTATGGCCGGTATAACTTTTGTAAGGCATTTATCAGGGAAGATGATGCCGGAAAAGGTATACAGGGTACTGGTGGTGTGGGCCCTGTTTTTATTTCTCTGGGAGGGGAGCCTTTATGCAGGAATCTTTAAAAGCATGCTCCTTGCCCCTCCAACTGCTGTTCTGGAGAAGACATTCTATTTCCTTGAAAAAGGGTATCTTCAAATAAACATAGCGGCGAGTCTGAGCAGGTTTCTTGCAGGCTTCGCCATCGCGATAATTGTTGCCGTTCCTTCAGGCATCGCCTTCGGTCTCTCGAGAGGCCTGTATGAATGGCTGTCTCCTGTGCTGAACTTCATCAGAATGATTCCTCCGCCTGCGATGCTGCCGTTTGTAATTATTCTGCTCGGGATCGGCGAGACCCCCGCAGTATTTGTGATAGCAATAGGGTGCTTCTTTCCTGTTTTCATGAACACCATGCGCGGTGTAAGGGAGGTGGAAACCATCCATGTGGAAGTTGTACAGACAATGGGCGGGGGCAGGGCGGACCTCCTCAGACATGTGATTATCCCTTCCGCGATGCCGACTATCCTGACGGGTGTAAGGATAGGTTTTGGCATAGGCTGGCTTGTCCTGGTCTGCGCAGAGGTCGTTGCTGCGGACAGCGGACTCGGCTTCATGATCGAGGGCGCAAGGCTCCTGCTCGAAACGCCGACGGTATTCGTCGGAATGGCGACGATATGCGTGCTCGGTCTGACTATGGACATCCTTTTAAAGAGGGTCGAGAAATTTTTCATTTTGAGAAATGGAGGCGGCTATCTGAATTATCGTGAGGGCTAAAAAATAAGTAAGGGAGGCAACACAAATGAAGATAAGAGGGAAAACGGCGCTGATGACCGCGCTCCTGGTCTTCGGTTTCCTGTCATTCCAGCTTGTTGCAGCGCAGGCGGGAGAGCAGCAATATGACCAGAAAGGAGGTCCTGTAGACACCTGGAACAGGCCGCTGGAAGCGGGTTTCAAAGTAGGAGAGGTATACAGTCCTGTCCGGTTCATGATAGGGCTTGCCCTGGGGATACTCATTCTCCATTTCCTGAGGAGCAAGTTTCCCAAGGTCATCCCGATGGTCCTCGTAAGGGCATTGACATCGGTAGGGGTTGTCCTGATCGTATGGGAACTGGTGGTATATACCCACCTGGTCAGATCGGTTCTCCTCCCGCCCCCGACGACGGTTATAGCAAAGCTCCAGAGCCTTTGGGGCAAGGGTTATTTGCAGGTCCATATAATAGCCTCGGTACAACGCCTCTTTACAGCATTCCTTCTCGCTGTTGTAACCGGGATTCCCCTTGGCTTCATCATCGCCAATTTCCGCGGGTTTTCCGATTATGTCGATCCCCTGCTGAACCTGATAAGGGTCATTCCTCCCCCGGCCTGGCTGCCGTTCGCCATCCTCTGGTTCGGGATCGGCAATCCGCCGGCGATATATATCATATGGCTCGGCTCCTTCTTCCCGATACTCCTGAATACCATACGCGGTATCAAGGATACCCAGCAGATACATATCGAGTCCATACTTAACCTCGGCGGGAAGAGAATGGACGTATACAGAAGGGTGATGCTCCCCTCGGCATTTCCCACCATCTTCACGGGTGTGAGGATAGGGTTCGGCATTGGCTGGGTATGTCTTGTTACCGCTGAACTGGTCGCTGTGGATGCGGGTCTCGGATGGATGATCGAGGATGCAAGAAACCTCCTTGACACCCCTACGGTTTTAGGGGGCATGGTTGTTATCTGCCTGTTGGGAATATTATTTGACACTATTTTAAGGAAAACAGAACAATTGATTGTGAGGTGGTAATAATGAAGAGCTCGATTGAAAAGGACGTACGTCAATTTAAAACCAGCCAGAACGGCCGGCATGTTATCGAGATCGAGAATGTATCCAAGTCTTTCTTTGCCTATACGAACCACGGAGAGACGGTAATTACCGAAAAGAAGCGCCTTTTTTCGAGAAAAAAGCCCTGCGAGCTGGTCGCGCTCAAGGATGTGACCTTGAATATCGATCACGGAGAATTTATAGCGTTCCTCGGGCCGAGCGGCTGCGGAAAAAGCACCATGCTGAGAATTCTGGCGGGGTTTGAGTCTCCTTCAGAGGGGGCGGTGCGGTGTAAAGGCGCATGCATAAGCGGACCTCATCCCCAAAGGGCCATGGTATTCCAGAGCGAGAGGGCCGTATTCCCCTGGCTTACCGTTGAGGGCAACATAAGTCTCGGCCCCAGGCTTCAGGGGATGGATGTGGAGGAGAGAAAAGAGAAGGTGGCGAAAACAATCGAGCTTATCCAGCTCGATGGCTTTGAAAAAGCATATCCGAAAACACTTTCCGGGGGTATGCTCCAGCGTGTTGCAGTGGGAAGGGCCGTTGTGAGTCAGCCCGAGGTCTTACTGATGGACGAGCCCTTCGGCGCCCTGGATGCCCAGACGAGAAATAGTCTCCAGGACCATATCGTAAGGATTTGGCAGAGTATAGAGCAGACAATCGTGTTTGTCACGCATGATATAGAAGAGGCGGCCTACCTGGCAAACAGAGTTGTTGTTTTTACCCGGAGACCCGGCCAGATCAGGGATATCATTACCATAGGCTTGCCGCATCCGCGGGCAAGGACAAGCGCTGAGTTCATTGAATACAGGAACCGTCTTGCAGCGCTGATAAGGCATTAAGGAGGATTCCTATGAATGCGCATCGCAAGGGTATCCTGGCACTGTCCCTGGCGCTCCTCCTCGGCGCTGTATTTCAGACGGCTATTGCACGGGCGCACTGGGATATGGAACCGAGGTTTTGGGCTGATGCCTCGAAGGAAAAATTCTTTCTGAGGATACATAACGGAGCCCACGCGAATAGAAATCCTGTAAGGAAGGAACTCAACGTCTGCTTCTGGATTGAAAGGTCGGCAGGCGAGGTGCAGACCCGGGTCTCGGAAAAAAAGTGCATAATGACTGTTTTGAAGCCCGATGAATGGATGACCTTTACCTTTGGCCTCAAGGATCTGGCTATTCACGGGGATGCACAAAACAGGGGCACATTGAAAAAGGGCAGTTACAGGGCTGTGGCAATGGCCAGGGAACAAAGGAGCACGCTGGCCAGAATATTCCTGGGGGCCGCCCTGGAACGGCTTTATACGTATTTCGAAGTGAAATAAACTTATGCAAATGCAAGGAGAGGGAAAAATGATGAAGAGCCTGAATGCTGCATTGCTCGTACTCGCTTTCTCGGCAACATTGTTTGGGGGTGTGCCCGAGCTATGGTCGAAAGAGAGACTCGGAGTTCCGGGAAACGGCAAAATACTTTATAACAAGCTGAAATGCAATTACTGCCACAAAATAAACGGAGACGGCGGAGACGTGGGCCCTGATCTGACGGCCATAGGAGCTAAAGCTAAAGGAGTGGAATGGCATATAAAAACCCTGACCGACCCTCGATCCACACATCCCAGGCATCCTACTCCCCATATGCCGAAATTCGATAAGTTGACCGATAAAATGCTTTTGGATCTTGCCTCTTATCTGGAATCGTTAAAGTAAACAAGGAGGAATCGCAATGGCTCTAAAAACCAAGGCAGCTTTTCCGGATGAGAGAGTCCGGCAGATCATCGAAGACGAAACACCGCGGCCGGCCGTGTCTTTGGCCCGCACCCCGCTTCCGAAGAAGACCACGGTGAACGGTACAACGGTAGAGGGGGTCAAGGTGATAAAGACTGCCTGCAGTCATAATTGTTACGATACCTGCGGCGTGCTTGCATATGTAAAAGACGGCAGGCTGCTTAAGCTTGAGGGCGACCCGGATCATCCCATAACCCGAGGGACCCTCTGCGTTAAAACCTACACCTACCCCAGGCGCGTCCACAGCGACGATCGCGTCAAATACCCCCTGATGAAGACCGGGAAACGGGGTGAGGGCAAGTTCAAACGGATTTCCTGGGATGAGGCCTTAGATCATATTTGCAAAAAGCTGATGAGAGTTCGCGAGAAATACGGTTCCGAGGCCCTGGTTGAGTACTGCTACAGCGGCAACCGTGAGTTTCTGGGGAAGAATGTTTCCGGCCGGTTTCTCAACCTCTTCGGCGCATCCAAACTGGTGGGCAGTTTTTGACTGCTCTCCGGGTTGTCGGGGGCAACCGCTACTTTCGGACGCAATCTCTCGATGCAAACAGTCGAGATCTGGACAAGGCATACCGAGTGCATCATCATCTGGGGATGCAATTATTCCGCCGCCGGGATCCACCACCTCAGGTATATCCTTGAAGCGAAGGAACGGGGAGTTCCCGTGGTGGTCGTAGATTCTTATGTCACGGCAGTAGCCTCCAAGGCAGATATTCATCTCCAGCCGCTGCCCGGTACGGACACCGCCCTGGCACTGGGCATGATCAATTACCTTGTCAGCAGCAAGCTTCACGACAGGGACTTTATCGAGCGCCATACACACGGTTTCGAAGAGCTCAGAGAGGCTGTGAAAGAGTGGACATTGAAACGCACGGCCTCTGTTACGGGGGTTCCCGCCGATAAGATCGCCAGGGTTGCTGAACTGTATGCTACCCGCCATTCGATGATTGAATGCGGCTACGGCCATCAGCGCTATACCAACGGCCACCAGGCGCAGCGTGCCGTATCCTGTCTTGCCGCCATCACCGGCAATGTCGGGAAGCCGGGTGCACATTGCAACTTCATGGAGGTGGGGGCTGCTTATACGGGGTTTCTCAATTCCGCCAGGGTGCAGAGTCCGGCCAATGCCGATATCAAAAAAACCCGGCTCATCAGTATCAGCCACTTCGGCCCGGCCCTGCGCGCGGCCGGCAACCCGCCCATCAGGGCTGTCATCAGCTGGCGCGGCGCCCTGATCACCCAGCAGCCCGATGTAAAGGGCATGCTTGAAGCGATTCGTAAGCTGGACCTTTTTGTGTGCCTTGAGCAGTTTATGACCGATGACGCCCGGTGGGCTGATATCGTGTTGCCTGCCTGCACCATGTTCGAGCAGTGGGGAATCCATCCGAGCTACCGCCACCAGTATCTGCAGGTACAGGTGCCGGTTATCGGTCCGCTCTATGAGAGCATGCCCGATATCGACTTCTGGTGCGAACTGGGCCGTAGAATGGGTTATAAAAAATATTTTCCGAAAGGGAAGACAGGTCTGGACTGGCTTAAGGAGCTTCTTCCCAGGGATTTTGATATAAAGCAGGCGATGCACCCAAAGGGCCCGGTAAGAATGCCGGAGCGGTTCTGCCTGCCTGTTCCACATATGTCGGGCCGGTTCAGCACACCTACAGGCAAGATCGAGCTCTTTTCTGTAATGTACGAGGAGAGGGGAAAGAAATTTCCGGGTGAATGGAGCCCGCTGCCCGTATATTATCCGCCTGTTGAGAGCCGGGCGGGGGACCCGAAACGGGCAAGGAAATATCCGCTGCACCTGACCTCGCAGCATCCTCCGTATCGGACACACTCTCAGTTTTACACGATCCCCTATATTTATGAAATCGACGGTCCGCCCTGGGTAGGCATGAGCAGGGCGGATGCCGAAGCCCGCGGCATAAAAGACGGCGACAGGGTCCGGGTATACAATGACCGCGGCGAGGCGCATTGCACGGCACGGGTAAGGGAGCACATCCTCAAGGGGGTTGTGGAACTGGACAGCGGGTATTATGTCAGTACCGGAGCGAATGCCAATATGCTGATGAGCCCGCGCGCTGCAGGCCCCAGGGATGTAGGGGCCGGGATCATGCAGGAGTACGATTTCCAGCTCGACGGCCATACCATCCCCTACAACGATTGCCTGGTGGAAATCGGGAAGGCGGAGGAGGTGTGAAATATGGAGGGAACACGAGTTCTATATTTTGATATGGAGCGATGCGTGGGATGCCATGCCTGCGAGACGGCATGCAAGATCGAGAACAATATCAGCATAGGCCCCAAGTGGATAGAGGTGGTGCAACATGATGTGCTGAAGGACGACGGCACATGGACCATGAAGTTTATGCCGATGAACTGCAGGCATTGCGCAAAAGCACCGTGCATACCGGCCTGCCCGACCGGGGCAATCGAACAGGGGGCTGACAGGGTTGTTCTGGTAAACAGCAGGCTCTGCATCGGCTGTGCCGAATGCCTGCAGGCCTGTCCTTTCGGCGCCCCGCAGTTCGGCCCGGGAGGCCTCATGGAGAAATGCACCCTGTGTGCACACCGTGATCCGGAAGCGCCGACTGCATGCGAACAGTTCTGTCCGGTGGGGGCGATCAGGAGCGGCAGGCCCCAGGAGCTTTCATCGCAAAAACGAAAACAATGCCTTTTTATCGCTGCTGCTGGTGTGACTGCAAGGAGCACAGGTGAGGCCTGAGAAAAAAGAAAGGATGCTTATCCTCGGCGCCGGGGCTGCAGGACTCAGCGCCGCTGATGCCATCAGGAGCGTCAATCCTGATTCCCCGGTCACCATTGTTTCGGGCGAAAAAGGCTTGCCCTATGCGCGCATGGCATTGCCGTACTATATTTCCGGAAAGATACCGGTGAAGGGTATTTTCACCGGAATGAGAAGGGATTTTTCCGGCCGGAAGATAGAGTATATTCCCGGCGATCCCGCTGTCGGGCTCGATACACACCGGCAGAAAGTCCTGCTGCGCAGCGGGCTGGCGCTGGAATACGGGAAACTCCTGGTCGCCACCGGCTCGGTCCCCGAATATCCTGACATGCTGGCCGGGCTGGATGCGCCGGGAATCTGCAATCTCTGGACATTGAAAGACGCCTTGCAGATCAAGCGCCGCATTGAACACGGCGGCGCCATAGCCGTCTGGGGAGCGGGTTTCGTCGCCTTCATGGCTGCCAAGGCGCTGGCCATGCACGGCAGGAAGGTCTATCTCATCTGCCGGGCGAACCGTATCCTCAGGCGGGTTCTGGATGAGGGGGCAGCCGGGCTTATGGAGCATGCGCTGTCTGAAAAAGGTGTGGTCTGCCTGAAGGATACAAACGTGGAGCATATCGGCGTCTTGAAGGGAGGGAAGAAACATATTGTTTTGGACGGCGGCAGGGAATTGGCTGTCGATGTGCTTATTGTAGCGCTGGGGACAAGACCGAATACAGGCTTTCTTCATGAGACGCCTCTTGCCGGAAAGAAAGGGCTGGAAGTTGATGAATATCTGGGAACGCGCATTCCCGGCATTTATGCAGCCGGTGATCTGGCTCTGGTGAGAGACTGTGTTACGGGCGAGAGGATAGCCCACGCGCTCTGGAGCGCGGCGGTAAGGGAAGGCCGGGGCGCGGGTCTTAACATGGCCGGCGACCGCCATCAATGTGACCTGTCCCTGCTCATGAACGTGATAGACCTGGGCGGGTATGGCGCTGTTTCCGTGGGCCATCCGCTGCTTGCGAACAACACAGAGGTTTACCAATTTGCCGATAAGGCCGGCAAAGCATACCGGCGGCTTGTTTTCCAGGACAGGAGGTTGATCGGGGCTATCATAGTCGGCAGGTGCACGGACACCGGGTTCTTTCCGGCGCTTATCCGGGGCGTTCCGGAATTAACACAGGCCCGGAAGCAGAAGATACTCCGGTTTCCCTGGAATATCGCTCCTGCTCTCCTGGGTCTATAAATTAACCACAGAGGCACGGAGAGGAAATGATAAATTCTAAATCCCAGGCGCTAAATTCTAAACAAATACAAATGCTCAAAATGCAAAACTCAAAGCAGTTTGGGACGTTTGAATTTGTTCGGGGTTTCGATATTGGAATTTAGAGTTTATTCCTTTAAGGATGAATTATGATTGTCTTTAATCCCGATAGATGTGTGGGGTGCTATGCGTGCCAGGTTGCCTGTAAAGTCGAAAGAGGGCTGCCGGCAGGCGCATGCGGGATTACTGTGCTGAGCTATGAGTCTCTTGATGGGGGCGGAGAGAGGCGTGTTCATTACCGGGCACTTCTGTGTCACCATTGTGCTGACGCTCCATGTGTTAGGATATGTCCGGTGAGGGCGGTCACGCGGGATAAGAACGGTATTATCTCGGTTGCAAGTGAAAAATGTATTGGCTGCCGGCTTTGTTCGCTGTCATGCCCTCATTCTATCCCGTCTTTTAACGACCGGCAGCAGATGACCAAATGCAACCTTTGTATCGAGAGAATTGAGGCAGGGTTAAAGCCGGCATGCGTTGCCGGTTGCCCGGTTGCTGCTTTGGAGATCGAGGCCCCCCGGGAGATATCAGTCAGAAAGCGCAGGGGACTGCTGCGTAAAAGATGTTGCCTGTGATATACAAGGTCGCTTCAGAGCTATAGCGCATTACTGCTTCCTGAAGAATGTGTTAATCCGTATTTTTTCAGCTTCAGATAGAGGGTTTTCCTGTCGATGCCCAGCATCTGGCTGGCTAAGGACTGGTTCCCGTTTGCCTCGTTGAGGATTTTGAGTATATGTTCTTTTTCTATTCCCTCCAGGGAGGCTGATGCCGCGCCACCTTCATGCAGCGGGGAAGCGGCAGGGGCGGAGATTGAAAGGTCTTCAGCCTTTATCTTTCCGGTATCGCAGATGATGACGGCCCTTTCCACCACATTTTCGAGCTCTCTCACATTGCCCGGCCAATGATATTTGTTGAGGATGCCCATCGCTCCGGGTTCAAAGCCGTCAATGGGCTTGGATAATTTCTGCCTGTATTTACCCAGGAAAAAGTGCGCCAGATCCTGGATATCCTCCCTCCTTTCCCTCAGGGGAGGGATGGTGATATTTATGACATTCAGCCTGAAATACAGGTCGTTCCGGAAATTGCCCGTCTTGACGATTTCCGTCATGTCCCTGTTGGTTGCGGCGATTATCCTTACATCAACCTTGAGGTTTTTGTTGCCCCCTATCCTCCTGAATTCTCCCGAATCCAGAAACCTGAGCAGTTTTGCCTGAAGCGCCAGGGGCATTTCGCCGATTTCATCGAGGAACAGGGTGCCTTTGTCGGCGACTTCCACGATGCCGTATTTTGTCTGGTAGGCATTGGTAAACGACCCCTTCTCGTGCCCGAACAATTCGGATTCTATAAGATTTTCGGCGAGGGTGGCGCAATTGAGCGCTATGAAGGGATGCTCTTTTCTTTTGCTGTAATGCCATATGGTGTTGGCGATGAGCTCTTTGCCAGTGCCGCTTTCGCCCTGGACAAAGACAGGCGAATCGGTCGGGGCGATTTTTTTTATGAGCTCGAGAATATCTTTGAGCTGCCCGCTCTTGACTACAAAGCCCTCGGGCAATTCTTTTCTTATAAGCTCCTGCTGCAGTTGTTTGTTTTTTATCCTGAGGCTTCCGTATTCATACGCCCTGTTGATGATGATTACCAGTTCATCGAGTTTGTAAGGTTTGGTAAGGTAATCATACGCGCCGTTCTTCATGGCCTCAACCGCGGTCTCCACGGTTGCCTTGCCGGTCAGGACTATGACCGCGGGGGCCGAACTGTCCGGCTTCATTTGCTTGAGCAGGGATATGCCGTCTATGCCGGGCATGACGATATCGAGGAGGACGACATCATAAACATTATCCTTCAGGAGACCCAGGGCTGTCTCGCCGTCGGCGGCTACCTCTGTATGGAACCCTTTCCGCGCAAGCTCTTTCTTAAGGAGCCGCCTGAAGGGCTCCTCGTCGTCAACTACCAGAATCCTTATCATCGCTTCCCCGTGCAGGAATCCTTATAATAAATGTCGTCCCCTTGCCCTCCTCGCTCTCTACATCGATACTGCCTTCATGCTTCTCAACGATCTTATGGCAAATTGCAAGGCCGAGCCCCGTACCCTCTCCCACAGGACGTGTCGTGAAAAAGGGATCGAATATCTTGCCTATGATATCGGCCGGTACGCCTGCCCCGGTGTCGGCAATCGCTACTTTGATGCTTTCGGGAAATCGGGAGGGCTGCTCCTGATTGCCGGCATCCATTTCCGTTGTTATGGTAATGCTGCCGCCTTCGGGGGTGAAATACATGGAGTTGATTATGATGTTCATGAAGAGCTGCCTCAGGCTCCCCGCGTCCGCATACACCTTGGGGAGATACCGGTTCAGGTTGAGCGCCATATTGTGCTTGAGCCTGGCCGCCTTGTGGTTTACGAGGAGGATAACTTCCTTTATGAGCTCATTGATGTCAAGTTCCCTGAAGGTCCCGCCGTGCGGCCTTGAGAATTCGAGAAGGCTCTTGAGGATGTCCTTGCATCTGAATATTTCGTTGTGGATGGTCTGGAGGTATTCGGGGAAATCTTCGAATCCCGCCAGGCGCAGCAGCTTTTCGTCTTTGGCCCTGTCGAGGAGCGCTTCGGAATAACCGGCGATAATGCCGAGCGGATTGTTGATTTCATGGGCGATACCCGCGACAAGAGTGCCGAGGGACGCCATTTTGTCGGTCCTTATCAGTTGCTGCTCGAGCCTTTTCTGGGAGGTTACATCTTTGAGGTAATGTACAATCGCGTAGAGGCGCCCCTCCTCATCAACGAGAGGATATGCCCAGAAATAAAAGATGCTGCCCCCTGCTCCCCTCAGCTCAAGGAACGATGGTCTCTTGGAGCGGATCGTATCGCCGCACAGGCACCTCTCGGCGCTGACCCCGATCCTGTCCAGGATTTCCCGGCATGACCGCCCGGTGATCTCGACCCCTGAAAAGCCCGTCTTTACCAGGAGCGTCCTGTTTGCCCTGAGCACCGATTGCGTCCCGTCCTCGATCCAGACCATATCGGCAATGGCATCGAACGTCCTCTCCCATTCTTTTTTCTCTTTCGAAATCTCTTCGAAGAGGATGGCGTTTTCGAGCGCTATCGAGATATGTTTTGCAACGGGGAGGAGTATCTCGAGGTCTTTTTCGGAGTATTTGCCGGGGGTTGTGCTGTCAAGGTTGAAGACCCCGAGCATTTTGTCACGGTAGAGCGGAATGCTTACCGTTGACCGGATCCCCTCGTTCAGGAGTTTTTTATCGAGGGGGAATTTTGTCTCGCCAAGGAGGTCGCGGCTTATCCACGGACGGTTGTTCCGTATGACCCAGCCGGCGCTCGTGCCGGCCAGCGGGGCTTTTACCCCTTTTTTCAGTATCGTCCTCATATCGGTATCAAGGGCGAAAATGATGAGATTTTTTTCCCTCTCATTGAAAAAGAGGAGGCTCGCCCTGTCGTATTTGACCAGCTTTCTTATCTCGGATACCATTATCCTGAAGACGGTCCCTATGCTGAGGCTTGAATTGATGATGCCGCTCAGTTCGTTGATGAGCTCTATCTGGCGCATTTTATCGCGGAGCTGCGTGATAAGCCGCGCATGCTCCAGCGCAACCCCCAGTTGGTTCCCGATAACGGAAAGGAGCTGCATGTCCATTGAGGTGAAATATGAAGGATTTTTGTTTGAGATCGAAAGCACGCCGAGGGTAAAGCCGCGTGAGGATTGTATGGGAACGCCGGCTATGCTTTCCATCCCCTCCTCCCTGAAAGTTACCCGCGGGTCTTCCGAGGACCTCTTGACGAGGAGCGGCCTTCCTGCTGTGAAAACCTTGCCGCTGAGGCTCTGGCCGGGCTTGAGCAGCTTTATATGCCGGAGCATGTCTTTCGAAAAATTCCTCTGGACCGTCAGGCGGAGGTCGCTTGTTTCCTCGTCGACGAGGTATATCCACCCTTTGTCGGCGCCCATGATGGCGATGAGCATATCGATGGTTTCGTGCATGATCCTGTCGATATCCCTGTTTCTCGTAAGTATCTTTGCGAAGGTATTGAATATCGATAGTTCCTTTGTCCTCTGGGATGCCCGCTGCTGGAGCTTCCTCTGGTCGGATATGTCCTGTATTATGACGAGCCTCAGCTCGTCACGGTAATGGGGGAGAAGAGATAACCCGGCGGAGAATATCCCGCCGTCTTTTCTCTTGCAAATGACATCATAATGGATGCCGTTGGCCCCCTGTCTGTCGGGTGCCTCGGACAGAAAGCGAGGCGCATGGGACGGTTTGCCCATAAAGTCGGACATCCGGAATACAATATCGGTTATTTTCCTGCCTGCCAGGTCGTCCGCCGTATAGTGGAAAATAGTGGTTGCAACGGCATTGAGGGAGATGATTTTCAGATGCGCATCGATAATAAAGGCAGGGGTATTGAGGAAATCGAACGTCTTAAGCATCAAATCAGGCTTATTGTTAAGCGCTACCCCCATCGGTTTATTATATCACAAGGAGTGCCGGCAGGGTCACAGCCTGAACTTCCGCGCAGCCTCATTTATCTCTTTTACCAGCGCCTCGGTCTCCCTGTCCGCTTTCCCGCTCATGGCGGCGATACGGGACTCGAGCTCTTCCGCCGGCCTCCTGATGTTTTCGATATCGCGGCAGAGTTTTTCGAGGGCGCTGTTGAGGGCATCGGCCAGATCCGAAACCTCGTCTCCCTTCCTCAGGGTAAAGCGCACGGAGAGGTCTCCCTCGCCGATCTTTTCTTTCAGGTCCCGCTCAATCCTGAAGAGGGGGCCCGCGATCCTGTGTGGAAAGAAGATCGTGATTGCCGCGGCCAATACGAATGACGAGACCATGGACAGGGCAATGGCCGGCAGGAGATAATCGAGGAAATTCCGCGCATGGATGTGGAACTGCCGGTAGCTTCCTCCTATCTCCCTGTTGCTGTATATATAGAATATTGCCGCCATAATCCCTGTCCCTATCATGGCTACGGAGAGAACTTTGAAAAAGAGTCTTAACTGCAGTCTCCTCTTGATGGAATAATTGATACCCTTCCTCTTGTTGTTCCCCTTCATCTATACCTCCTCATGATAATATTTTCAATAGTGGAGCCGCCCTTGTAAACATCTTTGCTGTGGCATTCCTGGCACAGCTTATCTTCTGAATCCATCCTGAAAAAGTAAGCTCTTTCCCCTCCGTGCGGGTAGTGGCAGGTGACGCAGGTGATCACGCCCCCTTCGATTGTGGGGAGATTCCTGGGCGCGGAGATATTCGGTCCGACGGCCTTTATCCCAACCGGGTGAGATGCGTCTTGCGGGTGGCATTGTACACACGCGTCTATCCTTGTGTACCTTCCCGGCAAGGATCTGAAGCTGTGCATTGCGTCCCTATGCCTGATTTCCTTGATATCTACCGCAACCCGGGACGGCTTGCTCGCAACGACCTGCAGGTAGAGCCCCTCCTTGCCGCTTACTCTGAAAGCCTTTACTTCGTTTATGGAGGGGGGCGCCTTCTCATCCTCGCTCTTTACCTCCCGGGTAGGAGTGAACGCATCAGACGTATCGAAAGTATATTCCTGCGATTTCAGCGTATTCCCGAGAAGATCTCTCGATATGATCCTGTAATGATACTTTTTCTTATGTTTTAGTCCGCTGAGGGTTATTTTGTGGTCCATGGAGAACAGGTCTTCCGAAGCGGCCGTGCTCATATGCTCTTCTATCGGCGCGTACTCGACCTCGGAAATTGCAGGGGCATCGGTGATCCAGGAGATCGTGGCCTCAGCCAGAATGCCCTTCCTTATCTCTTCCAGCTTTATCCCGAACATCTCTTTCAGAGCGGCGTCCTTGTCCTTGCCGTATTCGGATGCCCTCCGGGGAACGGCGCTGACGGCTTTTGGTTCGGAATGGCTTCCGTTCCTGTCGGCAAGGACAACACGGACCTGGTACTCCTCATTCTCATGAGGGATGTCGAGATAGCAGATCATTCTCCTATGGAAGGAGTACGATCTCACTACTGTCCTCGGCTCCGCTTCCGTGGCAGTATGGCATATGGTGCAGTCATCCCTTACCACGGTATGCTGGTAGCGGACATCCGTGGCTATCACATGGCAGGTTTTGCAGAGACCCGATTTGGCGCTCTTCCCCGCTGTTGGAATTGTGAGCAGGAGGGCCGCTGTGAATACAGCAATGGGCACGATGATCAAAAGCCGGGCCGTACAAGCTCTTTTCCTGAAAGGCATTATTTCCCGGAACGATGTGAACAATCCTCTCCTCTGCCCCCTCCACCCGGTGCTTATTTTAAAGTTTCGGCCCGGATTACGCAAGGGGGGCGCGCTCAAAGCGAAGCAAAGGTTTTTGATAGGGCCGCAATATGCTATAATTATTGTATTCATTTTAGAGCCCGAAAATCTCTCAAAAGGTGTCCCGTGCCTTTTTGGAAAGAGGAGATCCCTTGCTGGAATTATTAAGACAGATCAGATGGCAGGATTTACTGGACATAATAATCGTCTCGCTGATCCTTTACCGCATCCTTCTGATCATAAAGGGTACAAAGGCCGCCCAGATGCTCCTGGGGCTCGGGGTTTTGCTCGTGGCCTCCTTCTTCTCGAAATACCTCCAGCTCTACACCATGGACTGGATAATCCAGAGTTTCTGGTCCCAGGTGGCCATAGCGCTGATAATACTCTTCCAGCCTGAAATACGAAGGGCGCTTGCCCATGTGGGGGAGTCATCGTTCTTCCAGAACTTCACCTCTGCCGAGGAACTGAAATCGCTGGAGGAAATAGTCAGGGCGTCCGTGGCGCTGGCGAACAGGAAGATCGGCGCGCTGATCGTCATAGAGAGGGACGTGAGCCTCAAGGATTATGTTGAGATCGGGACCCCGCTCGACGCGAAGGTTTCAAGGGAATTGCTTCTGAGCATATTCCATCCGACCTCCCCGATACATGACGGTGCGGTCGTGATCCGGGGAAACAGGGTTGTCGCAGCAGGGTGTTTCCTGCCTATCACCCTGGGCTCTGAAGTCAGCAAGGCCCTCGGCACCCGCCACCGGGCTGGTATCGGCATTGCGGAAGAGACGGACGCTGTCGCCATAATCATTTCCGAAGAGACCGGCTCCATCTCCGTGGCGATCAACGGCAAACTGGACTCCCGGATCGATATGGGGACGCTGAGAGATATGCTCACGGACCTTTTTACAGAGTCAAAAAAAGGGAAGGGCGCCGCGAAAAATGCGAAGATTTTGCAGAAAAACGATGTCAGGTTGTGAGCTGTCATGCTGACGTTCGTCGTGCCCTGTAAGGGGTTGTGTTGAAAAAAAGCATATTAAGCAATATAGGGCTGAAGGCGCTCGCAGTCTTTCTGGCCATATCCACATGGTTTTTCGTGACCTACCGCGGACAGGCTGAAATGTCCATCGAGACCCCCATCGGGTTTAAAAATGTGCCCAGGGGACTGGAGCTTGTGAGGGAGAGCGTAAAGAACGTGAGCCTGAGCTTGAGGGGGCATGAAAGACTTCTGAAGAGTTTGAGACCGATAGACGTAGGGGTTGTCATAGACCTTTCGAATGCACGGAAAGGTGATTCCGCGTATTATTTCGATAAGGACAGTGTAATAGTCCCGAGGACCGTGGAGGTCCTGAGGATTGAGCCGACCTCCGTGAAGGTTTTGCTCGATGAGTCCGTAACAAAGGTCATCCCGGTAAAGGCGGCCGTCATCGGCACGCCCGAAAAGGGATTCAGGATAACGTCGATTGACGTGAAACCCTCATCGGTAGCGGTCGAAGGCGCAAAGACCGAACTTGCACGGATTGCCGTTTTGCGGACGGAACCGATAGATGCCGCGGGCCTTGATTCAAATATCATCCAGAGCGTGAAGCTTAATACGAACGGCAGGAATATCAGGACGAAAATACCCGAAGTAACGGTAAGCATTACTATAAAGAGGCTCGGGAAATGAAATTATTCGGCACTGACGGAATAAGAGGCAGGGTCAACAGGTTCCCCATGACGCCTGAAAACGTATTGAGGGTGGGCATGGCGACCGCTTCTGTCTTGAGGAAGGATCACGGAAGGCATATGGTGCTGATGGGGAAAGATACACGGCTTTCCGGCTACATGATCGAGAGTGCGCTGACCTCCGGCATATGCGCGAAAGGCATGGATGTAACCCTTGTCGGCCCCATCCCCACCCCGGGGGTCGCCTTTCTCACACGGGCCTTGCGGCTCGATGCCGGCATAGTGATTTCAGCCTCGCATAACCCGTTTGAGGACAACGGGATCAAGATTTTTTCGTCTGAAGGGTTCAAGCTTTCAGATGAACTTGAACAGGAGATCGAGAAGCTGATCGCAAATGGAGACTTCCCTGCCAGGAGAGTGACGGGAGACAGGATAGGAAAGGCCTTCCGGCTTGATGATGCCACGGGCAGGTACATAGAGTACATCAAATCGACGATACCGAGGGGGATGGACCTCGAGGGCCTGAAAATCGTCGTCGATTCGGCCAACGGCGCTGCTTACAAGGTTACCCCTGTGCTGCTCAGGGAACTCGGGGCCGAAGTCCTCTCCATAAACGATAAACCGAACGGCGTCAATATCAACGACAACTGCGGATCGCTGCATCTGGAGTGCACCATTAAAGCCGTGAGGGAAAATAACGCGCATATCGGTATAGCGCATGACGGCGACGCGGACAGGACCCTCTTTATCGATGAGAAGGGGAATATCATCGACGGCGATGTGATACTCGGGATCATTGCGTCTGAGTTTAAAAAGGATGATAAACTGAAAGGCAGCGGGATTGTTGCGACCGTTATGAGCAACCTGGGCCTTGAGAAATATCTGTCAGGACAGGGGATAGAGCTTTTCAGGACAAAGGTCGGTGACAGGTATGTCGTTGAAGAGATGATAAAGAACGGGTGCAATATCGGCGGCGAGCAGTCGGGGCACATAATTCTGTTTGACTATAACACCACCGGCGACGGCCCTATCACGGCCCTTCAGGTCTTATCCCTGATGAGGAAGAAGAACAGGCTCATTTCCGAGCTGACCGCCGGCATAGAACTCTACCCCCAGGTGCTTTTGAATGTCCCTGTTTCCGAACGAAGGGATTATAAAAAGATCCCGGAAGTGACGAAAGCGATTGACGAATCGATCAGGAGGCTTGGCAATAAAGGAAGGCTGCTCGTCAGGCCTTCGGGTACTGAACCGAAGATAAGAGTTATGGTCGAGGCCGAGGATTTTGCGATGGCACAAGGCGCGGCCGAGGATGTTGCCGAGGTGATCCGCAGGCATGTGGGGGCAAACATCTGATAGCCCATGGCCCATAGCTCATGGATGATAGTCCATTGCTTTCTATGAGCCACCGGCTATGAGCTATCTTATCGCGTTCATCTATGGTGCAGCCCTTTTTTATATCTATAAGTTTTTTCCCTTTACGAGTATTCTCATCTCCCTCGTCCTGCTGCTTTCGGAAGTCGGAAGACAGAAGGCGGAGTACAGGTTAAAAAGAGGCAAAAAAGATACCGGGTCCGTCCTCCGGCTTTTGTCTTCCGTGCTCTGTGCCTTGTCTTCTGCCGCCGGTTTTTATTATGCGCAATTCTCGTATGCGCCGGTCCAGCCGTATTCAGATGTTGCCGGTAAGGTTATCGAGGTGAGGGGTACGGCAAGGTCTGAAGCCGCACGGGTAAATCCCGGAACAGATGCCTTTTCGCAGATTGTCGGAATAAAGCACGCAACTGACGAAGCTAAGAAACCTCTGAACCTGAAAGAACTGCGCCTCATCAGCCCTGTCGCTCTGCTCCCAGGTGAGCAGTATCTCATCAAAGTGCGCATACCCGGGAACGCGTACTTCCTGAATCCGGGCGCTTACGACAGACGTCTTTCAGGGTATGCTGCCGGGGTGGAGGTAGACAGGAGCAAGCCGGAAGGAAATCCTGCAAAGGACTTTTTCGGGGGATTGAGGGCAAGGCTTAACAAAGGGATTAAAGATAATTTTTCCGGGGAATCGGCGCCCTTTCTCATGTCGATAATAACCGGCGAGCGCGGCCTGCTGCCGGGAGATGTGAATAACGCCTTTAACGTAACGGGATTGGCCCACATATTGAGCATTTCGGGCTCGCATTTCGGGTTGCTGCTTTTGGTCCTGTTCGGGCTGTTCAGGTCGCTGGTTAAAATGGCGCCGTACGGGCTTTTGTACAGGCTGACACTGTATATTACTCCCTCACAGCTTGCCGCAACGCTTTGCATGCCCTTTATGATTGCCTATCTGGGCATCTCGGATATGAGCCCTCCCGCGATCAGGTCGTTCATCATGATAATGCTCTTTCTTTTCGGGCTATTAATCCAGAGGAAAGGTTTCTGGCTGAATACAGTGCTCCTGGCGGCAGCAATAATAATTGCCATCCAGCCCGATTCCATACTCGACCTCTCATTTCAATTATCGTTTATTGCGGTGCTCTGTATCGGGATTGCAGCGGATAAAAGATACGGAGGGCCGGAGAACCGGGGACACAGGGAACCGGAGGCGACAGATCATAGAAAACGCGGGCTCTGGAAGACTCTCCGTGTCACCCTCCCGCCCATTCGCCGTTTTGTCGCTTCTTCTCTGCGTATCTCCCTTGCTGCCACGCTCGGGACCACGCCTCTCGTTGCCTTTTATTTCCATTATTTCTCCCTCGTGTCACCGCTTACCAATCTGATCATTACCCCTGCAATAGGATTTATTGTTCTGCCTTCGGCCCTCGCATCCTCCTGTGTCTTTCTGATGCTCGGCGAATTCCCTTTGCATGCCCTGATCAGCGGGATTACGGATTTTATCCTTGATTCGATAAAATACATAGCGCAATGGGACTTCGTCGATATCAAGATTCCGGCTTTCCCCCCTGCAGTGCTCATTGCTTTTTATTGCGGCGCCTTGTTTTATGTGATTCATAAATACCGTAATGGGTTAAGCGTAATGAGTAATGAGTTGAAGAACAAAGACTCTTCATCTTTAAGCTCATCACGCATTACGGACTACGCATCACGGTCGTTAGCTGTCGCGGTCCTTCCTATAGTCATCTATACAGGCATCAGACTTTTCGAGCACAAAGGGATCCGTATTACCTATCTTGACGTCGGACAGGGCGATGCCGCGGTAGTTGAATTGCCCGACAACAGGGCCCTGGTAATTGATACGGGCAGGAACGGTCTCCAGTCAGGTGAATTTTTGAGGTACCGGGGAATAAAAAAAATTGAGGCCGTGGTCCTGTCCCACGGGCAGGTTGACCACGCCGGTGGAACGCGCTATCTGATCGAAAATTTCAGGATCAGCGAGGTGTGGGACAACAGCCGTCTGGTTTATCCGGAGGGACTTCTGAAAGACATAAGGCACAGGGGACTCCGGAGAGGAGATGTGATCAGCGGCAGCGGTTATGCGATTACGGTGCTCCACCCTTATGATGGTTTTTATGTCGCTGATACCGGGGACACGGATGAAAATAACGATTCGCTTGTGCTGAAAATCCAGGGCAGGAGGAACGCATTTTTATTTACAGGCGATATCGAGAAGGCCGCAGGAGAAAATATGGCATATCTCGGCGGACATCTCAAAAGCACTGTTTTCAAAGTCCCCCATCACGGCAGCCGCTCATCCGTATCGGAGGCGTTTTACCGGGCGGTATCCCCCGGGCTGGCCGTGATCAGCCTCGGCCGTAAAAATCCGTACGGCCACCCGCATGAAGAGGCCCTTGAGGCGCTCCGCAACGCGAAGGTCTTCAGGACCGACAGGGATGGGGCGATAGGGATAAGGGAGACGGCTGACGGGAAGCTGGAGGTAGAGACATGGAGGGAGTTCCGATTCTCGGAAGCGCACACCGCCAGCGCTGAAGTCGTTAATCTAAAAAAACTTTTTCTTGTATGGTAAAATAAAGTTTGGTGGAAATATGATTGCAATTGTAGATTACGGCATAGGGAACATAAGAAGTGTCGAGAAGGGCTTCATAAAGGTCGGCGCCGACGTCAGGATAACGTCCGACCCCGAAGTCATCGCAGACGCACAAGGCGTTGTGCTGCCGGGGGTCGGGGCTTTCAAGGATTGCATGAGAAACCTCGATAACCTCGATATTCTCGGTTCTATTGTGAAGGAGATTGAAAAAGGAAAGCCCTATCTGGGCATATGCCTCGGGCTCCAGATATTATTCACTGAATCGGAAGAGTTCGGCTTCTGCAAAGGCATGGGCATATTCAAGGGGAAGGTGGTCAGGTTCAAATTCGATGATAACCCCCAGATGAAAATTCCCCATATGGGATGGAACAATGCGAGACTGCTGCAGAGACCGCCCGTGTTTAACGGAATACCGGACAAGTCATATTTTTATTTTGTCCATTCGTATCACGTAGTGCCTGAGGAGGAAAATATCGTTGCCGCGAGGACCGACTACGGGATCGACTTTGTCTCCATGGTATGGAAGGACAATGTGTTCGCAACGCAGTTCCATCCGGAAAAGAGCCAGGGACTCGGCTTGAAGATACTTAAAGGGTTCAGCGACTTTGTAGCCGGCAATCATTAATATACAAAATAACCACAGAGAGCACGGAGACACGGAGAAAAATTCTAAATTCTAAGCACCAAATCCTAAACAATTTTAAAATTCAAATGCCCCAAACAGGTTTTCGATTTTGAGCCTTGGGATTTGTTCAGGATTTCGGGTTTAGAGTTTAGGATTTATCATTTCTCTGTGTCCTCTGTGGTTTATTCGTTACCAAGAACAATGAATTCAACAAACATAAAAAGTGTCATTCTCGGCACCGCGGGCCATATCGACCATGGCAAGAGCTCGCTTGTAAAAGCGCTTACGGGTGTTGATCCTGACAGGCTGAAGGAAGAGAAGGAGCGGGGCATTACCATAGACCTCGGTTTTGCCAGTCTCTCTTATCCCGACGGCCTCACGGTGGGCATTGTCGATGTGCCGGGCCACGAGCGGCTTATAAAGAATATGCTCGCCGGGGCGGGGGGGATCGATATCGTTCTCATGGTCATTGCCGCCGATGAGGGGGTCATGCCCCAGAGCAATGAACACCTTGCCATATGTGAGCTGCTGAAGATCAAGGCGGGGATTGTCGCCATAACAAAGGCGGACCTTGTGGATGAGGATTGGCTGAACCTTGTTATGGACGATGTGAAGAGATTTGTAAAAGGGACCTTCCTTGAGCAGGCGGACATAATACCCGTATCGGCGAAAACAGGGGCGCATATCGACAGCCTGAAAGAAAAGATAAGGACAGTCGCCCTGGATGTCAGGCCCAAGTTGACCGGGGGCATTTTCAGGCTGCCCATCGACAGGGTCTTTACGCTCAAGGGGTTCGGGACCGTTGTCACAGGTACGGCCTTATCCGGGACTATAACTCTGGACAGCCCTGTCGAGATACTTCCGTCAAAGATCGAGAGCAAGGTGAGGGGTCTGCAGAGCCACGGAAAAAGCGTTGAGCGCGCCCATGCGGGCCAGAGGCTGGGGATCAACCTGCAGGGGATCGACAGGGACTTGCTGAAAAGGGGAGATGTCGTTGTCGCACCGGAAAGATTCACCCCGACCAGGGTCCTTGACGCGGAACTGGAGCTGCTGAAGGATGCCCCCCCCCCTTAAAAGCAGAGGCCTTGTCCATTTCTATTCCGGAACATCAGAGACCGTGGCCCGGGTCATTGTTTACAACAGCGATGATGTAAAGCCGGGAGAAGCGTGCTATTGCCAGTTCAGGCTGGAAGAGCCGGTCGTGGCCCTCTCGGGAGACCGGTACATTATCAGGAGGTTTTCTCCCCTTGAGACCATAGGCGGCGGCGAGATACTGGATCCGTATCCTGTCAGGCGAAGAAAGAAGGCGGGAATAGACGACCTGGTTGTCTTTAAAAAAGGAACCCTGAAAGAAAAGATCGAGACAAAGGTCAGGAGGGCGCACTTTAACGGCTGCACTGTTTCTGAAATCGAAGGCTGGGTTCAGGGGAACATCCCCGAAATAAATGCGGGCGTCGAACAGCTCCTTGAAGAGGGGATACTGGTCAGAAGCCGCGATGTCCTCTTTCACCGTGACGGCTTTAAGGCCTTCAGGGAAGCATTGATCTCGGCCCTCAGCCGCTTTCACAAAGATAATCCGCTGAAATCCGGCATGTCCAAAGAGGAGCTCAAGGTTAAGGTCCTTACCCCCCACTTTTCGTCGCTTGCCTCTCTGGTGGAGGATGTTGTCGTCGATAAGGAGATGCTCCGGCTCAGGAGTTTCAAAGTTGCCCTTTCGAGCGTTGACGAAGATTCAAAAAACAGGATTCTTTCCGTATTGGACAAAGATGGGTTCCAGCCGCCCCTTAAGGCAGAGCTGGTCCGGCAGTTGTCCATCAGCGCCAGGGAGCTTGACGATCTTATAAAGCTCCTCACCAGGGAAGGCGCGCTGGTAAGGATCAACGATTCCCTGTATATAACCGGGAAGCAATACGATAAAATGATCGCATTGATGAAGGATTTTTATTCGAAAAAGCCTGAAATGACCATAGCCGAATTCAGGGATATTCTCGGGACGACCCGCAAATATGCCCTCCCTCTTGTTGAGTATCTTGATTCACACAGGATTACCTTGAGGGTTGGGGATATTAGAAAATTAATGTTAAAATAGATTATGAAAAAACGCTTTATCTGGATACCCGTAGTTCTCCTTATCGGATTCTTGCTGGGTGGAATTACTTACTACTTCTTAAGCAGGTCAACGACGCCTTCCTATATGCCGTTCACGCCGAGGGTGCCCGGCTCGGTAACAGAGGCGTCGAGGGCTTTTTCGGATGTCGTTAAGGCGGTCTCCCCGTCGGTTGTCAATATCTCAAGCGTCAAGACCTTGAAGAAGCAGCAAACCCCGTTTGACGAGTTCTTCGATTTCCTGTACCCCTTTCCTGACGGCCATTCCAAAAAATGGAAGGAGCAGAGCCTCGGCTCAGGGGTTATTGTTTCCGCGGACGGCTACATAGTCACCAATAACCATGTGGTGGAGCAATCCGATGACATTAAGGTCATACTCTATGACAGGAGGAGTTTCAGGGCAAAGATCATAGGGGCCGATCCCAAGACGGATATAGCGATCATAAAAATAAATGCGACCGGGCTCCCGGTGCTGCCGTGGGGTGACTCCGATAAGCTGCAGGTAGGGGAGTTCGTGCTTGCGATAGGCAACCCGTTCGGTTTGAGCCACACGGTTACCATGGGCATAATCAGCGCTGTCGGCAGGGCCGATGTGGGAATAGCCGACTATGAAAACTTCATACAGACGGACGCCGCGATAAACCCCGGCAATTCCGGAGGCCCTCTGGTGAACATAAAAGGAGGGCTGATCGGAATAAACACTGCTATTTTTTCGAAGACGGGCGGATACCAGGGTATCGGGTTTGCCGTCCCGAGCAACATGGTCCGCCTCGTCATGGACCAACTGTTGAAGAAAGGAAAGGTGACGAGAGGGTGGATTGGTGTCACCATCCAGGAACTGACCCCGGAGCTTGCCGCAAAATTCGGGCTTAAGGCCTCGGAAGGCGCACTGATCAGCGATATCTCAAAAGGAAGCCCTGCTCAGAAAGCGGGCATTATGAGGGGAGATATTATCCGCGAATTCGACGGGAAGAAGATCGGGGATGTAGGCATGTTGAGGAATATGGTGGCCCAGAGCACGGTCGGTTCGCAGGCCGTGATAAAAATATTAAGGCGTGACAAGGAAATGACCGTAACCGCTACCATAACGGAACTGCCTGTGGATACTGCCGATGCGGCGCCGAGCTCCTCGCAGAGGACCGAAGTTGATGAGAACGCGCTTTCGGGCGTCACCGCAGTGGATCTCAACCGCACCATCGCCAAGCAGCTTGGAATAGACAAGGACGATAAAGGGGTTGTTATCATCAAGACCGAGCCGAACTCCCCTGCGGATGATGCGGGCATTAAAAAGGGCGATATTATCCAGGAAATCGACAGGCAACGGATCAGCAATCTTAATGACTTCAATAAAGCTGTTTCCAAAGTAAAACCGGCCGATACTGTCTTGCTGTTCGTCAACCGGAACGGCAAGAAATTTTATGTTGCGGTATCGCCGCAGTGAGGAGAAATCCTAAATTCTAATATCTAAATCCTAAACAAATTCAAAATTCAAATTTCAAAATGTTTAGGATTTCGTGCTTAGAATTTGGAATTTTTAAGAAGGGGGGGAATTTCTTGAATGCATTAGCACGAATCGCCATAGCGCTCATTTTTATTCTTATCGGGTATTTTTACGGTTTGCGGTACGGATTCATTCTTTACGGCCTTTCGGCAGGACTTGTCCTCGGAATCATCTCCGTCCTTATTGAAGCGAGGCTCAAGAGGATATCTTTCGGCTCGATGCTCGGAGGGCTCCTGGGCCTGGGAACCGGGTTGATCTTTTCGAATCTTCTTTTGGTCCCGCTCCGCTATGTCCTTACCGAAGAGGGACGCGCGCTGTCGCATTTCATCCTGAATGCGGTTTTCGGTTATGGAGGGCTCCTCATAGGACTGGACAGGGGCAGGAACCTCACGGTCCCCGCGATCATGCGCTCGTTCAAAGGGCAGGAGCTCGAAGAAGACATCAAGATCCTGGACACCAGCGTCATAATCGACGGGCGCATAGCGGATGTCATCGAGGCCCGGTTCCTGGAGGGGACGTTCATTATCCCCCAGTTCATACTCCAGGAGCTCCAGTATATAGCCGACTCTCCGGACCCCATGCGGAGGACCAAGGGCAGGCGGGGGCTCGATATCCTGCATCGTGTCCAGAAAATGTCCAATATAAAAGTCAGGATCATCGAAGAGGATTTCCCGAAAATAAAAGAGGTCGATGCGAAACTCATTGCCCTTGCAAGACTCATGAGCGGGAAGATAATCACCAATGATTTCAACCTGAATAAAGTCGCCCAGCTTCAGGGCGTTTCGGTCCTGAATATAAACGAGCTTGCAAATGTCCTTAAACCCGTAGTGCTGCCCGGTGAGGTGCTGAACCTTTTCATCGTCAAGGAAGGCAAGGAATACAACCAGGGCGTCGCGTATCTCGATGACGGGACCATGGTTGTCATTGAGAACGCGAGGAAGCTTATCGGCAGGAATGCCGAAGTGGTCGTCACGAGTGTTCTGCAGACAACGGCAGGAAGGATGATATTCGCGAAGCTGAAGGAGGACGAATAGAGAGGCAAATTCTAAATCCTAATATCTAAATTCTAAACAAATCACAATAACCAAAACCCAAAACGGTTTTGAGCATTTGAATTTAGAATTTTGCTTTTATACAAGTATGCTTATGATTGCCGGACGAACTGAGGTGTAAGATAGGCGCTGTTAAAGACAGGATTGTTGCCATTGTCCCTGCTGCGGGGATCGGCAAGAGGTTCGGCCATGCAAAAAACAAGCTGTTATACGAGCTTGCAGGCAAACCTCTTATTATATGGGCTCTTGAGTTGCTCCAGAGCGTTGCGGAGATCGATGAGATAGTTCCGGTATTGAAGGGGGATGACTTAAAAGCCGGGATCGCGCTGATCGAAAGTTATTCCATGCCAAAGGTAAAGAGGATCGTCCCTGGAGGAAAGGAGCGCCAGGACTCCGTTTATAACGGCATCAAAATACTCGACGACAGCACTTCCATAGTAGTAATCCATGACGGAGCGAGGCCGTTTGCCGATAAGGATTTAATCAGGACGGCGATAGAGGAGCTCAAAGGGTATGATGGTGTGGTCACCGGCGTGCCTGTAAAGGATACGATCAAAGAATGCAAGGTGAGGTCCGCTCCAGGCGGAGCGGCGTCTGCGCATGAGCATGCTTCAGAGCTTCTTGTAAAAAAGACTTTGGACCGCAGTGTGCTGTGGGCGGTTCAGACTCCGCAGGTGTTTAAATTCCAGAAGCTCAAGGCTGCACACAAAAAGGCGCGCTCGGAAGGCTATTATGCCACTGATGATGCCGCGCTGATAGAGAAATACGGCGGCAGTATCAAAATTATCGGGGGCTCTTACGGCAACATAAAAATAACGACACCTGAGGATATAGCTATTGCTGAAGCGATATTAAAGGCAAGCACTAAGCACTAAACTCTAAACAAATTCAAAATTCAAATGACCGAAATTCAAAATAGTTTTAACCCCGAGGGGACTGTCCCTATTTACGGACGAAGCGGAGCGGAGTCGTAGAATAGGGACTGTCCCCTCACTCCCATTTTCAGTTTTGTATTAGAATCTCTGATTTGAGGTGTATATGCGTATCGGTATAGGTTACGACTCACACAGGCTTGTTGAAGGCAGGAGGCTGGTCCTCGGAGGGATCGACGTCCTGTTTGAAAAAGGACTCCTCGGCCATTCGGATGGAGATGTCCTCTGCCATGCCATTATCGACGCGCTCATCGGTGCTCTGGGCGAGGGGGACATAGGAAAGCACTTCCCCGATACCGATGCGAGGTGGAAGGACGCCTCGAGCATCCTGCTTCTGAAGCATATCGTCGAGATGGTAAAGTCGAAGGGATTTGAAATCGTGTGGATCGATTCGGTCATCCTTGCCGAGCAGCCGAAGCTGGCACATTGTATGGATTCCATGAAAGACGCCATCTCGCAGTCCGGGATCCCGAAGTCCGTTATCAACATAAAAGCCAAAACGAATGAGGGAATGGGTTTTATCGGACGGGGGGAAGGCATCGCAGCGCAGGCGGTGTGTTTATTGAAGAAAATTGAAAGGTAGCGGCCGGATTACCACCCCGGCCTTCGGCCACCCCTCCTAAAATAGGAGGGGAGCTATGATTCCCGACAAGCGGGAATGACGACGTTTCAGATTGTTAGATGCTCTGCCGTTTAATAAAAAGGAGGTTTCGTTGCAATAAAAAAGGCGGGCCGAGATGACCCGCCTTTTTCTTTCACGCATCACGCTTTACGCATGACGGTCTTTAGAAGCTGAGCTGGATTCCGTGTCTTACTGCATAGGCGTTGTCCGAGCTCTTTGTTGCTGTGTCATAGAAAGCGCCTGCATAGAGGTAACCGCCCTCTACCCAGTAGGTGAGATTCCTGTCGAGCTTATAAGCGATCTTGGCATCGATTTCCGTACCGATGCTCTTGGAATCGCCTTTGGTTGTAGCAGTGCCCAGGGTGATTACACGCTTCTTGGCAGCCCTCAGGATGTAAGCATTGATGTTACCGCTCAGTTCTTTGGTGAAGTCGGATGCCAAACCGAGTTTTACATACTGGGTATTTGATATGCCGGCGTTTGCAGAGCCGTAAGCGGTAGGTGCACGGTAGTCATAAACATACGTGTAATTTGGAGTTGCTGTAGTGGCTGTAACAAAGGTCTTGTTCTTGTTGTCGGTGGCGTTGTCATCGCCGCTGCCGTATGCGTAATCAAGGCTTACGGTAACAGGAGCAAGCTTGTAGCTGGCGCCAAGCATAACTGCATAGCCTCTGTTGGAGATGTCCCCGGTAGTGCCAGTGCCAGTGGCACCAGTAACCGACTTGGATTTTCCTGCCTGTAATTCAACGTCGGCTTTCAGGCCGAAACCTGCAATATTGGTATCGCCCCTGAGTCCGAAGTTCCACAGATGGGTTCCCTTTGCTGCTGCGGAAACAGTGGATTTGCTGGCGTAGCCATTTGCCTGGTCATCAACATAAGTGACGTCGCCGCTGAAATTCGTGTCCTTATTGAGCTTATAAGTGAACAGGCCGACATAACCGTTAGAATCGTCGTTAGCAGTTGTGGTGCCTTCGGCAAACTTCGCTGTCAACAATGCAACTTCGAGCTCTTTTGTCGGGTTGGCAAAGAGCACGATCGCATCGTCGCCGAAGAGTGTGTGGTTAAAGAAGAGGCCGTTCCCGAGAATTAAAGGCATATGACCCACTTTTATTCCTGCAGGGATTCCGAGGAGCCCCGAGCCCTTGTGCAGGATCCATGCCTCTACTATTTGAATCTGGCCTCTTTTCGACTCGCCTACAGGATAGATGCCTTTACCGTAAGAGCTAGCGGTGGCTGGTGTGGCGTTAGCGCCCCATGTATAAGGGTCTACTCCGTTGCCGTCGCCTGCCGAAATAAGTATCTGGCCCTCGGTATTCGGGGTTACCTGCGCATGGGTGGAGAGCCTTACCCTCTGATCGTAGGCAGCGTAGTGGTCTGCCTTATCCTTATTGAAATCGGTTGTGTTCTGCTTGAACTCACCCCTTATCCTGACTTCGCCGCCCAGATGTATCTTGGTGGCGCCCTTTGCTACTACTGCCTGGGACTCTGCCGGGATGTCAGCGTGGATTGCGAACGCGCTGCCGACCGTACCCATTACGAAAAGTACGCTTAATGCTACTATAAGATATTTTCTCACTTCCTAACCCTCCTATGGTTAGTTCAGTTTGCCCGCCAAAGGCGGATTTGCAACAACTTTTTTGATAAAAGCCTTTTTCATATTTCTCTCTTCCGCTACCACCCCCTTTGTTGAAGGTATCTCCACTTTGAAAAAAATATGTTCATTTTAGCCCATGCAGGGCCTTATTGCAAGAAAAAAACGAACCTCTTCTCAAGGAACATTGCCAGTCGGTATAGTATAGTAATATTAGCAACAAGCATGCCAAATAAATGTCATTGAAAGAAGAGGGAAATAATATGATCAGCCGGTGCAGGATTGTGTTTATTCTGCTACATTGATGTGAAATAAGGAAACAGTTGCTAATTATAAATGTAATGCCCAAATTTAAGTAATCCCCCTACATCCCCCTTTAAAAAAGGGAGGGGGAAGTTTAAAGGTGAGCTTTCTCCAATGGACATACCGAAAGGATAGTGATTGCCCTCCTTTCGTAAAGGGTGGATTACTTGCCGGTGATTATTTCCTTGTAACAGGAAGAATGCCGGATCCCGTCATACGTTCCGGATGTCTTTATATAGTTCCAGTTGTTGTATCCTTTTTCTATGGCCTTCCTCAGCCATGTGCAGGCCACGGTCACGTCGCCTTTTGCCGAGTAGAGCTCAGACATGCTGTTCAAGGCGTAAATATTGTTCGGATTGAACTCAAGCGCCTTTTTGATATCCTGTTCAGCTTCCGCATATTTTTTCATAAGAATAAGAACGAACCCCCGATTGTTATAAGCCATGCCGTTTGACGGGTTTAATTCGATCGCCTTATTGTAATCAGCGACGGCAAGTTCGTACCGGCCTTTCTTCTGGTAGGCATTCCCCCTGTTTATATAGGACAGGTCAAACCCGGGGTTTAATTGGATGGCCTTATTGTAATCAGCGATGGAAAGGTCATACTCTTCTTTTTGCTGATATACGTTCCCCCGGTTGTTGTATGCCCTGTAATCTCCCGGATTCAATGTGATGGCTTTGCTGTAATTGGAGAGGGCAAGCTCATACTTCCCTTTTTTGCTCATAGGGGCTCCTGGCTTCCGGTTCTTGAAGTTATGGTAGGCGATGCTGGGATTGAACCAGCGACCTCTTCCGTGTGAAGGAAGCGCTCTTCCACTGAGCTAATCGCCCGCGGCGCCTCAACTATTATTTATAGCAGATCAGCGGCTTTTAGTAAAGGTATCGGCGGTTCATATCCTGATTAATCAAATATTTTCATAGGTGCGAAAATGCTTGACAAATATGGTTGCTCCTGATACTTTAATCGGTAATAAATAAAAATATTTGTATCTTTAAGGAGGATTAGATGACGAAGACCGAGTTGATCGAGAAGATCGCATCCGGTGCGAAGCTTACGAAAGCAGATGCTTCAAGGTCGCTTGATGCAATGATCGATGCAGTCAAAACAACACTGAAGAAGGGGAAAAAGCTCACGCTGGTTGGCTTCGGCACCTTCTCGGTATCAAAGAGAAAGGCAAGAAAAGGCCGCAATCCGAGGACAGGCGAAGTAATCAAGATCGCTGCAACAAAGGTCCCGAAGTTCAGCGCCGGCAAAGCTCTTAAAGATGCTGTAAGATAATTTCCGGGCGGGCGCAGGATCACTGCCTGTGCCTGCCTTCAGTTTTTTTATATCTCCTCAAATATAGAATGCTCCTGTAGTCCGACATATCTTTTACCGTCAACGTTTAGTTCCGGAGTGTTGTCGATAAAATCCTGAGACTGGCAATAACCCGGCAGTATGTTATTAAATAAAAGGCAATGGATTCATAGAGAGCGGGGCTGTTTTGGACAACTATAATATAGACGGCAACGATATCCCCTCAGATCTCTCGCGCCATGCGGAACGGTTTCTGACAGAAGCCGTAGGGGCTGCGATGGAGAATTATGAGCTCAGGCAGCCGCAACTGGAGATGATGAGGGCATGCTCTAAAACCCTTGAGAGAGGCGGAACTCTGCTGGCGGAAGCAGGCACAGGCACGGGCAAGACCTTCGCCTACCTTGTTCCTTTGATGCTTTCCGGCAAGCGCGCGCTTATCTCCACAAGGACGATAAATCTCCAGGAGCAGATAATCTCAAAGGATCTGAAATTTCTTTCCGGCCTGAGGGAGTTCGATTATGCCATAGCGAAGGGAAGGGGGAACTACCTCTGTTTAAGGCGGCTCAATGCATTCAGGGCCGCTGATGAAACAGAGGGAGAGGAATATGCGGGGCTGCTGAGGTGGGCCCCAAAGGCGAAGACAGGAGATAGAGAGGATTGCGGGTTGAAAAGGATTTCCATCTGGGACAAGGTATGTTCCGATTCTGACGCGTGCAAGGGCCTGCAATGCGGCTTTTTCGGCAAATGCTTTTATTTCGCCGCACGGCAGAAATGGGAAAAGGCGCAGATCGTTGTCGCAAACCATGCCCTGGTCGGCATCAACGCCATGCTCGCCGAGGATTCGAAAATCCTGCCCTGCGCGGATGCGCTGATCATTGATGAGGCGCACGCCCTTGATCATGTGCTGTCGGAGGTAGCGGGCATAACCCTCTCAAACAGGGGATTCGACTATATCATGAACAAATTCCTGAGGCTTGATGAGCGGGGCACGTACAGGGGGCTCCTCGCTCAATCACCGCACCTGTTTGCAGCCGTCGAAAACCTGAGGACAGAGATGGGGCTCTTGTGGGTCCAGGTGAAGGGTAATTTAACCCACAGGGTGACAATAAAAGGAAAATTCAGATTCAAGGATATGATGATGGACCTCTCCGGCTCGATAAATAACCTCATCGAGCAGATGAAGACCGGCACAACAGGGCTTTTTCAGGAAGATGATGAGCTTGAGATGAAGGCGGCGCTGATCAAGCTCAAGGCCTTTGCGGACGGCATGGAGGCGATCAGCGAGGGGCCGTTGGAGGGGACTGCCGGTTTTGTAAGGTGGGCCGATATAGAGGACAGGAGGATCGCGCTCAGGATGTCGCCGGTCTATCCGAGAGACTTTGTAACGAACAGCATCGTGCCGGAGCACCAGGCAATGATACTCACCTCCGCAACGCTTTCGGTATCGGGCGATTTCGGTTTTATCACGAATGTGCTCGGGCTTGAGGAATCTGAAAGGGTAGCCGTCCCCTCTCCGTTTGATATCCGCAAGCAGGTCGCCGTTGAAATCAAAAGGGGCATAAATCTTAAAACCCCCGGCAGCATAGAGAGGCTCGCCGAAGTGATAATTGCAGAGGCATCTAAAAAAGACGGCGGTGTGCTCGTGCTCTTCACCTCGAGGGATGTAATGAAAAAGACCTGGGAATCGGCGCTCGATGAACTGACCGATATGGAGCTTAATCCCATGATCCAGGGCGAGATGCCGAACAGTCTCATGCTCGAGATCATGAGGGAGAGCGAAAACAGTGTCATCTTCGGCCTCGATTCTTTCTGGGAAGGGGTGGATGTGAAGGGGGATGCGCTTAAATGCCTGATCATCACAAAACTGCCCTTCGAAGTCCCTACAGAGCCGATCGCAAAGGCGAGGACAGAGGAAATCGACAGGAGGGGCGGGAACTCATTCTACGAGTATTCGGTGCCGCGGGCCGTGCTCAAATTCAAGCAGGGGTTCGGGAGGCTGATACGCTCCAGGGACGACAGCGGCAGGGTGATCATCTGCGATGAGCGGATCGAGACCATGGCGTACGGGCGGAAGTTTCTGGAGTCTTTATGGAATCTTTATGGGGAATCTTTATGGGGTCAGACTTAACTATTGACATTTAGAAAATCCTCTGCTATTCTTCAGCATGGCACGAAAAGCACGAATCGAATTTGAGGGAGCATTTTATCACGTCATCATACGTGGAAACCAGAAGCAGAAGATATTCAAGGCACCAGACGACTTCCTGCAATATCTTGAGATACTATCCCTATATAAAGAGAGATATGGATTTCTTCTCTATGCCTATGTGTTGATGAGCAATCATGTGCATGTGCTCATAGAGATGCAAAAGACGCCGCTATCAAAGATACTCCAGGGTATTAACCAGAGCTATACCATGTATTTCAACAGGAAATATAAAACAGTAGGCCATCTTTTTCAGGGGAGATATAAGGCAATCCTCTGTGACCGGGATGAGTATTTGCAATCACTGGTTAAATATATCCATTGCAACCCGGTAAGGGCAAAGATAACGAAGACACCTGCTGAGTATCAATGGAGCAGCCACCGGAGCTATATTCAAAAGACAAAGGAGCAAGATATAGTTGATACTGACCAGGTTTTGCGAATATTTTCAGAGAATAAGGGAACGGCAAGAAGACTCTATAGAGCTTACATGGGAGATGAGGCGGCAATCAGGAAAGAGAATATTTACAGCACGGTTGAGCAAAGGATACTGGGAGATGAAAGGTTTGTTGATCGAGTAATTAAGAAGAGCGCCGATAAAGTGAGCAGGAAAAGAAGGGAGAGGCAGTACACTTTAGAGGAGGTAGCCGGAGCGGTGGAGGAATTGTATGGGGTCTCTTTGGAGCAGATACGCAGAAGGAGCAAATCAAGGGAGCTATCGGTTGGCAAGAGACTGATGAGCCTTGTAGCAAGTGAGTATGGTTATAAGAACAAAGAGATAGCAGAATTCATAAGAAAAGATCCGGTAGTAGTAACAAGGCATCTTAAAGAGAGAGCGCAATCGGAAGAGGAAATTGAGAAAGTGATTAGATTGTTAAAGGGGGAAAGGGCAAATGTCAATAGTTAAGTCTGACCCCACTCCCCTTACTGGTTTTTCTGAAGTCTCGGTTTTGCCCCCAGTTTATACAGGATGTTTGCCATAAGGCAGAACCCCGTGAGCGCAAATATTATCAGGTTTATACCCACGAACACGGTCAGGATCAGCCAGTAGGGGCTGTGGACCCATGCCAGTATGACGCTGGACAACGTGAATACTCCGGCTATGAGCCATACTATTCTTTCGAGATACCATTTGTCTGTTTGTGCAATGTACATGTGAACCTCCTCAATTCAGTTTCATGCTTTTATTGTCCGTTTCTTATATACATAGTAAAGGACCGGCACCATGGTCCTTGAAAGCAGTGTGGATGCCACCTCGCCCGCCATCAGTGAGATGGCCATGCCCTGGAATATGGGGTCGAAGAGTATGACCGACGAACCGACGACGACGGCCGCTGCGGTAAGGAGCATAGGCCTGAACCTGATGATACCCGCCTGCACAACCGCCTCTTTGAGCGGGACACCCTCGGAGAGTTTGAGCTCGATGAAATCGACCAGGATGATGGAATTCCTGACGACTATGCCTGCCCCGGCTATAAACCCGATCATGGATGTCGCGGTGAAGAATGCGCCCATGAGGGCATGCCCCGGCAGGATTCCCACCAGCGAGAGGGGGATCGGCGCCATGATGACAATGGGAACGACAAACGATTTAAACCAGCCGACCACCATGATGTAGATCAATACCAGCACCGCTGCGAAGGCTATACCCAGGTCCCTGAAGACCTCATAGGTGATGTGCCACTCGCCGTCCCACTTCATGGAGTATTTGTCCTCGATCCACGGCTGGACGGATGAATACTGCTTCAACTCGTAGCCCTCGGGCAGCTTGAGATTTTTTATCATCTCTTTCATTTTAAGTATGGCGTATACGGGGCTTTCTTCGGTGCCGGCGACATCTCCGGTTACGTATACCACCCGTTTGAGGTTTTTCCGGTAAATAGTCTTGTCCTCTATCCCCTCCTTTACTTTGACCAGCTCGGAAAGAGGGACAGGGGTCCCGTTGCCCGAAGGAATGGCTATCTCCTTCAGGCGTTCTATTCCCGCCCTTTCGGCAAGGGGTGTCCTCAGGTACAATTCGACGGGTTCTTTGTCGTTTTCAATATGGGCGAGCCCGGCAACCGCGCCGTCCAGGGCCATCCTGAGGGTTTGCGAAACAGCCTCGGTGCTGATTCCGTTATACGCGGCCTTCTCTTTGTCGACATCAAAGGTTATCTTTTTCTGGTCGTCCTCAACATACCAGTCGACATCGACTACCCCGCCGGTCTTTTTAAATATTTCCTTGATCTCCCGCGCTACCCCGATCTGCCTGTTGAAATCAGGTCCGTAGACCTCGGCTACCAGTGTGCTCAGCACCGGAGGTCCCGGAGGGATTTCCACAATTTTGATGCGCGCATGATATTTTTCGCCGATCCTGTCGATCTCCGGTCTGATCCTTTTTGCGATATCATGGCTCTGGGCCTTCCTCTCGCCCTTGGGGACGAAATTGACCTGGATATCCGCCCCGCTGCTGCTTGCCCTCATGAAATAATGCCGCACCAGCCCGTTGAAATTGAACGGCGCCGCCGCTCCGACGTATAATTGATAATTGGTGACCTCCGGCACGGTCTTCAGGTATTCGCCGATTTCCCGCGAGAGCGCCGCGGTTTCCTCAAGGGCCGTTCCTTCGGGCGTATCGATGATGACCTGCAGTTCGCTCTTGTTGTCAAAGGGGAGCATTTTTACCGTGACCAGTTTCAGAGGCACCAGCATGATTGCGCCACCCATCAGCAGGAGCACCAGGAGAAGCCCGACAAGTCTTTTCCTCTTATGTTCGAGAAGGCCCCTGAGGTTCTTCTCGTACAGGTGGTTGAGCGCCGTCAGCATCCTGTTCTCTTTTTCCTCGATATGCGCCCCGCTGTCTTTTTTTGTCCCGCGCAGCACTATGTAACTCAGCCACGGGCTGATGATAAAGGCTATAAGCAGAGACAACAGCATGGCAGCCGATGCGCCGACAGGTATCGGGCGCATGTACGGCCCCATCAGTCCAGAGACAAATGCCATGGGCAGGAGGGCTGCTATTACGGTGAAGGTGGCCAGTATGGTCGGGTTGCCGACCTCATCCACTGCGAGCACCGCTGTTTCGGGGTCGACCGTGCCCATTCTGAAATGACGATGAATATTTTCAACAACCACTATGGCGTCGTCGACCAGGATGCCGATCGAAAAGATCAGGGCGAAGAGCGTGACCCTGTTCAGCGTATAGCCGTACGCGTAATTTACGAGTATGGTGAGCGCAAGGGTTACCGGAACCGCCACGCCGACCACAATGGATTCCCTCCAGCCGAGTGCAAGGGCGATCAGTATGGTCACGGAAATCGCTGCTATAAGCATATGTTCGAGGAGCTCATCGGACTTCTCTTTTGCGGTATCTCCGTAATTCCTCGTGGTTGTGATCTCCACGCCTGACGGGATGATGTTCCCTTTGATCGCTTCTATCTTTTTCAGCGTCCTTTCAGCGATATGGGTCGCGTTAGTTCCTTTTTTCTTTGCGATGGCGATGGTCACGGCCTCGTATTGGCCGGAGCCCGTTGATAAAGAGGGGGGGGCCGTGGAGGAGAGGGGGGGCCCTCCACGGCTTGAGGCCGGGCCGAAGCCCATAAAAACGTAATTCGAGGGCTCCTCCGGCCCGTCCGCTATATTAGAAATATCTTTCAGGTAAACAGGCTTATCATTGAAAACGCCGACGACCACATTCCCTACTTCCTGTGTGTTTTTGAGGAACCCGCCGGTTTCGACCAGGAGCTCCCTGTTGTCCGAAGGGAAAGCGCCGGAAGGCAGTATGAAATTGGCCTTCTGCAGCATTCCTGCTATCTGCGGGGGAGAGATATTATATGCCCTGAGGCGGGAGGGATTGAGGCTTATCTTCACCTGTCTCTTCTGTCCGCCGATTATGGTGAATTCGGATATATCGCTGTCTTTCTTTAACTCATCCGCTACTTCGGCGGCGACCCTTCTCAGCTCATACCCGCTGTACCGGCCGCTCCAGAGCGTGAAGGTCAGGATGGGGACATCATCTATGGACCTTGGTTTGACAAGGGGCCGGGAGACTCCCGGCGGAATGATATCGTAGTGGGACATGAGCTTGTTGTAAAGCTTGACAAGGCTGTTCTCCATGTCCTGTCCCACATAGAACCGCACGATTGCAATGCTCGCCCCGGGCTTTGACATGGAATAGATGTATTCGACTCCTTTTATCTCCCAGAGGAGCTTTTCCATGGGCTTTGTTACGCGCTCTTCCACTTCCTTTGCTGATGCCCCGGGATAGTTTACCAGGACATCGATCATGGGGACGGCGATCTGCGGCTCTTCCTCCCTCGGGGTGACGATGACCGCAAATACGCCCAGAAGGAGCGATGCGATGACAATCAAAGGCGTAAGCTTTGATTTGATGAAGGTCTTCGCTATCCTGCCTGCCGGCCCCAATACATTCATTATTTCCTCACCTCATTGACGATCCCGCCGTCAACCGCCCTGGAAACGCCGTCAACGATGATCCTGTCGTTCGGGCCTACACCCGACAGGACCTCGACATCGCTGCCGTAATGCTTTCCTGCCCTTATGAGCCTGTAGGTGATTATCCCTTTGCTGTCGACAGCATAAACTCCTGTAAGCTGCCCCTTCTCGACAAGCGCCTTTTCAGGCGCCACGATCACCTCTTTTTTGCCGATAGGTATCCTCACCTTTGCGTAAAGGCCTGTCCTGAGCATGGGCCCCTTCACGTCTATCTTTGCGAGAAAGGTCCTCGACAGGGGATCAATGGATGGGACGATCTCGGATATCCTGCCGTTCGCCTGCTGCCCGATTGAATCGATCACGACCTCGACAGGCATGCCGGCCCTGAGCTTGCCCGAAAGGCTTTCGTCAAGGTTTGTTTCGAGCGTAAAGGACGAAGTATCTTCGATCACGAGGACCGGCGCGCCCGGTACAGCCATGCTGCCGGGGTCGATCTTCCTGGCGGTCACCACTCCGGAAGCGGGCGCCGTTATCCTTGTGAAGCCGTGGTTGACCTGTGCCTCCGCGAGCATAGCTTTTGCCCGTTCGTATTCGATATCGGCAACTTTTTTCCGGGTCTCTATCTGGTCCATCTCCTGCTGCGAGATGACCTTTTCATCAGAGAGCTTCTTGTATCTTTGATAGGTTACATCGGACAGAGACCTGTTTTGCTTTGCCGCTTCAAGCGCTTTTTCAGATGCTTTCACCCTCTGCGCAACATCGCGGTCGTCTATGGTCATGAGCACCTGGCCTGCGCGGACCCGGTCGCCTTCTTTTACTTTTAATGATGTCACCGTGCCCATCACTCTGCTGGCAACGGCGCTGATAGTTTTTGCTTTTACAGTCCCCGAGGTCTCATAGTATTCATCGACCTGCGACGGATGGATTTCTGTGATCGCCACACCGCTGACCGCCGGCCTCTTCACATCCGTAACGCCCGGCTTCACCTTGTCCTTGCAGCCGGAAGTCAGCAGCAAGCAGCCGGCAGCCGGCAGCAAGAGGAAGATAAAAAGAACAAGCCTCTTCAAATCACCTCTTATAATTTCTGACTGCCGACCTTTTTTCATACTCCCTCCGCAATTTCATCTTTACCGTTTTTATAAAATTTCTCCGGCCCCCTGTGGTTAAGATTGCCTTCATTCGATTTTCAGATCTTTTAAAATTGTCCCGCTTTCATAACTGAGATCGGCTATAGCGCTCCTGTATTCATTTTCCCGCGCTGCCAGGGTTGCCCGCGCATGGTCCAGGCTTACCTGTGCGTCTATGAGATCGATAAGGGGGGACAGGGAATTTTCGTACCGCACTTTTACCAGCCTCCTGCCTTCCTCGGCGGTCTTCAGCGCCGAGGCCGAAAGCTCCGCGTTTTTCTTTGCCTCATCCGCACTCAGGTATGCCTCGTAAACCTTGAAGGATACCGCATTTTTCAAGCCTTTCAGCCCCTCTCCGGCCTCGGCTGCCTTAAGCTTTGCCTTTGCCCTTTCGTGCTCCCGTTTGGTTCCATCGAAGAGCTCCCATCTGAGAAAGGCCGTGAGCTGCCAACTGTCTCCCTCCGAGCCCGGCCTCCTGTGGTCATTCAATTGGTAGGAGCCCCCTATGCCGACGGTGGGCAGATATCCTGCTTCCGCGAGCTTTATGCTGTTTTGCGCGTTCTCATGTCTTGTTTCGAGGGATTTGATGTCCCTTCTCGACAGGGCCTCGTTGTTGTAATAATCTATTCCCAGCACCGGGATTTCGAGGCGCCCGTCTGCGGCGTCGACGGATTCAGTCTCGCCGAGCAGAAGGGCCAGCGCCCTCTTGGCAATGCTGAGGTTTTTCCGTGCGCTTACACGCTTCTGCTCCGCCTCGGTAACGGAAGTGGATGCCCTCAGCGTATCGGAATAAAGGCCCAACCCTGATTTATATCTCAAATCGGCTATGCGCAGGTGCTCCCTGCTGTCCTCAAGCGCTTTTTCAGCGATGCCTGCAAACTCTTTTGCCGTGAGCACCGCGAGATAGGCCCTCACCACTTTTACGGCGATCTCTTCTTTTTTCCTCACGTAATTCTCGTTCTGCGCCGAGTATTCCGTTTTAGCCATTTTCAACCCTATATTCGCTTTCCGTGCGAATATGGGCTGCTCGAACGAGAGGGATGTCCGGAAATCATTTACGGGGTTCGGGTTATTGAGTGAATTTATCGCGAAGTCCGATGAGGTGAACCGCTCCTGATTGAGCTTTGCCATAAACGCATACGTCGGGTTATCCGTTCTCATGAACCTTTCCTCAAAGGTGATCCTGGGCAGCAGGAAGCTCCGCGCTATTCCTATATCCTCTTTTCCCGCCTCAAGAGAGTATCCGGATGCTTTTACCTCATAATTGTTTTCAAGGGCGAGCCTTACCGCTTCGGTAAGATGGAGCTGTTTTTCGGCGGCATGCACGCGTCCTGCTCCGGTAACGGGCAGCACAAGCAGCAAGCCGGCAGAGAGGATAAAAAATGAATACGCCCGTAGGCTTCCCTTTATGTGCCTGATCATATCAGCCTCCTGTCTCCCGAATGTTTGTACCGGTTCCTCCCCTTTTTGCGATTTATAAACGCCTTGAGCGTTTCCATATCGCACGTGCCGGTCTGCTTTTGAAAGTCCTCGCAGTCCCTCAATGATGCAAGATCCTTTAAGAAAATCTTATCATTTTTCAAGAGCTCATTTAATAGGGACAAAAGCATCAGGTGCTTTTTCGGGAGATTTTTTCTTATCGCATAGAACATAAGCTTTCCCTCCCGCCTGTCCTTGAGAAAGCCCGCCCTTGAAAGCAGGGAGAGGTTCCTTGATACAAGGGGCTGGGACATATTCAGCACCCCCATGATCTGGCAGACACAGAGCTCCTTCTTCGTAAGGAGCATCAATATCCTGAGCCTCGACTCATCGGAGAGCACCTTGATGGTTTCCAGAAATACTTTCATAAACATATTTATATACGATTATATGAAACATTGTCAATAACTTTCTAAACTTTGAAACAGAAAGATTTAAAATGCATTGAAAATAAATAATAAAAATCTAATGCAGAGGTTGGAAGGGTCCCGGAGCTCCACCACGATGCGGTCATAACCGGCTGCCGGATATCTTAATGCTGTGCGTGATTGCTTTCCGCGTGAAATTGCAGTATGCTGGTTTTATGCCGGGATTTGTTGTACATGAGCATCATGCCAGGCGCCTCCATTTTGATTTCAGGCTTGAGCTGGAAGGTGTCCTCAAGTCTTGGGCTGTTCCCAAGGGGCCATCCATGAATCCTGCCGACAAAAGACTCGCCGTTATGGTCGAAGATCACCACCTCGATTACGGCTCGTTTGAGGGGATCATCCCCGAAGGGCAGTATGGTGCGGGCGCTGTCCGCATCTGGGACCGGGGGACATATAAACTGCTCGGCGGAGGCCTTGAGTCGGGAAAGATCGAGTTTCTCCTGCACGGCATTACGCTGAAAGGAATCTTTGTGCTGACAAAAATGAGGGGGAAGGATAAGGAATGGCTGCTGATAAAAAAGAAAGACGAGTATGCTGATCCCCATTTTGCCTTGAAAACCGTCCTTGCTCCACATAAGACTTCCTTTGATAATTTCATCATCTGCTGAAGTAGTTTAAACCGGCCTGTTTCAGGTTGAAACAGGGGCAACTTAAACTTATAATTTTATGTTGACAGCAATATTTAGGAATATCATTATAACTGTATATTGAAACTAAAGGGGGGTGAGGAGACAGGGGAAATCAGTCGTTCGGTTGCAATTGCAGTATGTAAGCAGCTTTAGCGATCCAGTATGAAAAATGAAAAGCAAAAACAGAAAAACGGGGAGGAAAAGAATGGTGAAAAAGTTTATGGTTGTATTGGTGACGGCGCTTGCCGCTGCGGGCTATCTGGTGTTCAGCGGTGCTCCTGATCATGGAATACCCGCTGCCGGCGCTGCAGGAAAAGAGAAGGTCATTGAAGCAAAGGAAGTAACACCCGCAAAAGAGCCTGCTTTTAATGCTATTGCCTACATTGCCGGACACGGCGGTCACGTGGCAATAATCGACATGAGGACAATGAAGCCGCCGACGGACATTGAAAAGGACAGGATCGTCTTTGCTGAGGCAGGCTCTGAAATGGAAGGCAAGATCGCCGGAATGAACTTCGAAGAGGTAAAGAAGGCAGGCGGCACCCACGGCCAGGCCCTTATCAACGAGAAAGGCAGGAAGGTCATGATTGTCGGCACATTGGCCATTGGCCGGAAATGTCTATAAATACGACCTCGCCACCGGGAAAAAGGAAGGTCCCTTCAAGGTGGGTGACAAATTCTGCGGCACTATCGTAGGACCGGACGGCAATATATATTTTGAGGACATGGCCAACGGTAACGTATATGTATGGAACCCGAAAAAATTAAAGACGGTCGACAAGATGCCCATAGGCAAGGCCGTGTGCGGCATCCAGTGGACCAAAAACAATAAAAAGGCTTACATCACAGATATGCCGACGGGAACAGTCTACGTTTATGACTGGAAGACCAAGAAGAAAATAAAAGAGATAACAAGCCCGGAAATGACCTTCATCCATCAGGCAAGAATGACCCCGGATGGAAAGGAACTCTGGGTGAGCGCTCCGAACGAGTTTGATCCGGGACTGAAACCGGGCACGCACAAGAGCCAGGTCATCGTTATCGATACGAACAAGGACGAGATCACAAAGCGCATCATCCTGCCCGATAACGTAAGGCCGCATGACTTCGCATTCACCGCCGACGGCAAGTATGCGTTCCTTTCCTCGAGGACGTACGGTGATGACAGCGCGTTAAACATCATGGATATGAAAAACTACTCTATCGTGAGAAAGGTATCTGCATGTGCCGAATGCCATAAGGCTGCGGGAGTACAGGTCAAAGTCGACAAGGGCTCGCCGCTGCTGTGCGGCATCGAGATAGACTGGCATCCCGGCAAATAGGTGCGCACTGATGATTTTCCCTGATCAGGAGGGGGCGGATTTATCTGCCCCCTCTCTTTCTAAAGCGATATCGTTCTGAAGACCCAATGAAGACAGGATTAAACACATTCTCGATCGCAGTAAAAAACCTCAGAAGGAAGATTATAAGAACAGCGCTGCTTTTCCTGGCTGTCACCGTGGTGACCGGCACACTGTTTTCCGCGACCCTTTTCATATCCAGCATGCGGAATGCCTTGAAGATCGGCACGTACAGGCTCGGCGCAGATGTGCTGGTCGTCCCTGAGAAATACGTCTCCGAAGCCCGTACCGCATTGCTTGCCGGGGAGCCGACAAGCTTTTATATGGACAGGGCGGTTTATGAAAAGGTGAAGCGGGTCGAGGGGGTGAAGCAGGCGTCCCCCCAGCTCTTCATCAAACCTGCGTCTTTTACCTGCTGCTACAGCGTGGATGTTTTTCTTATAGCATTCGAACCGGCAACCGATTTTACGATTGCCCCGTGGCTTGAGAAAAACCTGAAAAAACCGCTGTCCGGCGATGAGATAATCACGGGCAGGGAGGTGCCTCTCATCACCGGCGACACGGTGCCGTTTTTCGGAACGCCTTTCAAGGTGATAGGGACCATGGAACCGACGGGAATGAAATTTTTCGACCGGTCGGCCTTTATGACTATGGATGCGGCCTATACCATGGCCGCAAACTCAAAAGCGAATTCAATGCAGCCGATCGATCTGGACAGGAGCAGAATATCGGCGGTGCTTGTTCGCGTGCAGGACGGCTATACTCCCGACAGGGTTGCCATAAGACTGGAGCACGACATCGAGGGCATTAAAGCGATAGCCTCGGATGAAATCATCAATACGGTAAGGAAACAATTGGGCGGCCTGTTGAAAGGGATACTTGCGGTCAGCGCCGTCCTATGGATACTGGCCCTCCTCATGATGGGCTTTGCGTTTTCGATGATGGTGAACGAGCGCCAGCGGGAACTCGGCCTGTTAAGGGCAATGGGCGCGAAGAGGGGGTATATTTTCAGGCTTATCATTACTGAGGCCGTCATTATTTCCGCGGCAGGCGGCATAGCCGGATTGGCAGGCGGGTCCGTCCTCCTGCTCGCGTTCAAGGGGCCTATCCTCAGCAGCCTTAAACTCCCTTACCTTGTGCCGTCCGCAACTGTGCTTGCTGAACTGACGGCGGGTGCGCTGGTATTCGCAATGATAACCGGGCTCCTTTCATCCTTGCTCCCCGCAATCTCCGCAAGCACAATGGAACCGTACGCGGCCATCAGGAAGGGGGAGTGATTGATGGAAGCCTTTAAATATTGCAGTAATGAAAAGGCAAAGGAGAGGGGACAAAGGTATCTGCGGGGATTATCCATCCTGGTAATGCTGACCCTCATGATATCAGCGCTTGGCTCATGCGGGAAAGACAGCTCTCCGCCCGGGAGGAAGGCAGGTCAGGCAGTAAATCCGTATTCGACCGATTCGGTTTTCCTTGAGACAAAAAAAAGGCTTCAGGAAAATCCCGGGGATGCGGACGCGTGGTATCATCTTGCCGATTTGTATGACCGCAACGGCCAATATACCGAGGCCATAGAAGCGTATAAAAAAGTGACGGAGCTTAAAACCGGTACGGGATATGTGTATTTTAAAATCGGCACTGCGTATGACCGTCTCAACAAACCCGCGGAGGCCGTAGGCGCATTTAAAAAGGCGATCAAGTATATGCCCGGACATGCGCCTGCCTACAATAACCTGGGGGTCGCCTATGGAAGGCTTAACAGGACGGACGCGGAGATAGGCGTCCTTAAAAAGGCGATAAAATTGCGCCCCGGATATGCGGCGGCGAGATACAACCTGGGGTTTGCCTATATAAAGACGGGAAATAAAAAGGCCGCGTTGCAGCAGTATGAATCTTTGAAGGACATCGACAGCGGTATTGCCGGGGCCCTCATGGAAGAGATCAAAGGGGGCCCTTGATGCTGAAAGACGGCATAATGATAGATATCAGGAACGTTACGAAAACATACGGCATCGGCGGGCAGACCGTAAAGGCGGTTGACAAGGTAAGCTTCGCGATGGGCACGGGGGAGATCGTATCGATTATCGGGCATTCGGGCAGCGGCAAGACCACTCTTTTGAGTCTTGTCGGGGGCCTGACAAAGCCGGATTCCGGGTCGGTTGTAATCGACGGGAAAGACATCTGGTCGATGGACGACGACAGCCTGTCCGAGCTCAGGAACAGGAAGATCAGTTTTATATTCCAGTTTTCAAGCCTCGTGCCGACCCTGACTGCGCTCGAAAATATCATGCTCCCGACTACCTTCGGAAATTACGGTAAAGATGTCGAAGGCTATGCGAGGGAACTCCTCGGTTTGGTAGGGCTGGCAGACAAGGCTGATTCATATCCGTCCCAGCTCTCCGGCGGGCAGCAAAGGAGGGTTGCCGTTGCACGGGCTTTCATAAACAGGCCGGAGGTCGTCCTGGCGGATGAGCCGACAGGGGACCTCGACGAAGAGACGGAGCGGGAGGTAATCGAATTGTTCAAGAGGATGAACAGGGAGAGGAAGACCGCTTTTCTTCTGGTCACCCATAGCTCCGAGCTCGCCGGGCAGGCGGGGCGGCAACTCAGGATGAGCAGCGGCTCAGTGCTTCCGTTCATAAATACGGTATCGCACCGAGAGCGTTGATGCGCCGTGCCGGCGAGGCGCGCGACTGAGGCGTACCGTTGCGTACGGTGGAAGCAAGGGATGATTACCTTGAATTTCAGCGATAACGGCAAAGGGATAACACAAAAGCAGATTTCCAAGCCCCGGACCTTCGGCCTGATGGGGATAAGAGAACGAGTGCATTGCCTATCCGGCAAGTTCGAGATCAAAGGGATTCCTGATAAAGGGACCTCGGTAATTGTAAGTCTTCCTCTTCATAAAAACAATATGCTCAATGATAAAAAATTCACCGGGGCCTATCACGATAATTCATGAAGAGCTCAAGTAATCTCAAAGGACGCAGCTTCCTTAATAACAGTAGTTATACCCATAGAAAGCAGGGAGGATGCTCCTCTCAGGGATTTCCTGTAAGACAAAAACCGATAGTATAATCATTCTTATGCTGACAGATTGTGACATTCACTATCTGTTAGGATATGCCCATGATTAAGGTGCTCATTGCCGATGATCATTCCGTTGTTCGGCGGCTTGGCTGTAATTTCACGGAACATTTCGGTATTGAAGTCGCCGTGGAATTTATCCATTGAGGACCTCTGGAATCCCGTCGGAATGCGGTTTTCAAGAGCGCTTATGCGTGGTATCATTGAAATAGAGGATATATCCGATATCAAAAGGAGAAATCCGTGAAAGCACTCCTCATTTATCCTGAATTCCCGGATACCTTCTGGAGTTTCAGGTATGCCCTGAAATTCATTCACAGGAAGGCGAGCAGTCCACCCCTCGGATTGTTGACCATTGCAGCGATGCTTCCTGAAGAGTGGGAGAAAAAACTGGTCGACATGAACGTGGAAAGCCTGGATGACAACGACCTGAAGTGGGCTGATCTCGTCTTTGTGAGCGCGATGTCTGTCCAGAAAGAATCAGTGAAAGAAGTGATCGCCAGATGCAAGGCGGCCGATGTCAGGATTGTCGCCGGAGGTCCTCTTTTCACGACCGAATATGAGGCGTTCCAGGATGTAGACCATCTGGTGCTGAACGAGGCCGAAATCACCCTGCCCCGGTTCCTGGAGGATTTCCGGAATGGCAATGCAGGCCATTTCTATACGACCGATCAGTGGGCGGATATACGCAAGACACCCATCCCGCTCTGGGGGCTTATCAATATGAAGCGCTACGCCTCAATCAATATCCAGTATTCCCGGGGCTGCCCCTTCAACTGCGAGTTTTGCGACATTACCCTTCTCTGCGGTCGCACGCCGCGCACAAAAGATAAAGACCAGCTTATCAGGGAGCTCGAGAGTGTTTACGCGTCAGGGTTCAGGGGCCAGGTCTTCTTTGTTGACGACAATTTTATCGGGAACAAGAAAAAGCTGAAGGAGGAGATCCTCCCTGTCATCATCGAATGGATGGAGAGGAGAAGGCATCCCTTCTCCTTTAATACGCAGGCATCCATAGAACTGTCCGATCATAAAGATCTGATGCAGTTGATGGTAAGGGCGGGATTCGATGTCGTCTTCATCGGCATCGAGACCCCGCACGAGCAGAGCCTTGCGGAATGCAGCAAATTCCAGAACAAGAACCGCGATCTCCTCGCAAGCGTCAGGAATATCCAGAAGTCAGGCCTCGAGGTGCAGGGAGGATTCATCGTCGGCTTTGACAATGACCCCCTTACGATTTTCGACACCCAGATCAGGTTCATCCAGGCGAGCGGGGTTGTCACCGCTATGGTAGGCATCCTCATCGCCCTCCCGCGCACGCAGCTCTACGAAAGACTCAAAAAGGAGCAGCGGCTGCTGAAAGAGACCTCGGGGAACAATACGGATTTCGGGACCAATTTTATCCCGAGGATGGACTATGACCTGCTGATCAGCGGCTATAAAAAGGTCCTCAGCACCCTGTATTCGCCGAGGCACTACTATGAAAGGGTCAGGACATTCCTGAGGGGATATATCGCCCCCAAGAAAAAAAAGAAGGCCTTTCGGTTGCGGCCCAACTACCTGGGCGCGTTCTTCAGGTCCGTCGTCGTCCTCGGGGTCATTGGAAAAGAACGGGTTCATTATTGGAGACTGCTGTTCTGGACCATTTTCAGGCGTCCCAGCCTCTTTTCTCAGGCCGTCACCCTCTCGATCTACGGTTTCCATTTTCGAAAGGTCTTTGAGAAACGCCTTGTTGAAGGTGGAAGGGAGAAAAGAAAAGGAGAAATTCAATGCCGTTGATTCAATTATTGACTCCTGCATAATTCCGGATATTCGGGCTTTCAACTTATTGTACCCCCCGATCCTTTGCTCATTTATCGCTGAGGAAAGGGTGGAGTTTGAAAAACAGCAAAGGGGGAGAAAATGATCACATTAATAATCGTGTTTATCATCATTGGGGTGGTGACGGTCTTTTCGGTACAGAATGCAATACCTGTTGTAATTTCATTTCTCTTTTGGAAATTCGAGGCGTCCCTTGCAATTGTTTTATTTCTCTCTGTTTTGGCAGGTGTGGCTATAGGAGTTATTGCAGCATCTCTCTTTAGAAGGAAGTTGTCCAAGAAAAGGCAAAATTCCATTGACCGGGAAAATACGCGCTCTCTTTGAGAGCTTCATTGAAATAAGGTTTTAATTCAACCCAAGGAGGAAGTACCGATGCCACCTATTCCACCCTGCACGACTGAAGGTCTGATCAACTTGTGCACGCCAGCCCCGACCTACACGTTTGGGATACCGTGGTTTCTGATCCAACTCCCTAACCTGATCTGGTTCGGGCTCGCGGCGTTGTTAGTCGTCTTGGGTCTCTTCTTGCCGTTCCCGGCGAAGGAAATCGACTTCACCGGCTATCAGCGGCCCGGGGAGGGGGGCGAGTCATGAAAAACCCATTCAAGGACTGGGGAATGCAAAAAGTCGTCGTTGTTGACGATCCCGGCAAGTATCCGCCCGAAATACGTAAAACACTCGACGGTCGCAGCCGCCGCTGGTTCCTCCAGAGCTGGCGTGTGCAAGAGTTGGCGCCCGATACAGAACCGATCTATGTCAAGAGTTGGCTCTATGTGTTCGGTATGCTGACGCTGATGTCGCTGGTCATGTTGGTCGTGACCGGCATCATCCTGGCTTTTTTCGGGCCCGAGTGGTGGCTGAACACAGCGATCGGCGCCTACACCGACGCCATGCACTATTGGTCGGTACAACTTTTCTTTTTGTTCATGTTCGTCCACTTTATCACCGTGTTCTTGATGGGTGCGTTTCGCGGCAAGCGCTGGTTAACATGGATGCTGGGCGTGCTGGCGTTCATGACCAGCGTTGTCACGGCTTTCACCGGCTACGCGTCGATACAGGACTTTGAAGCGCAGTGGATCACCACGCAAGGCAAAGATGCGATCAACTCGACCGGCGCGGGGTCGCTCTTTAACCTGCTTAATCCCGGACAGATAATAACGATGCATATCGTGCTCTTCCCTTTGATCGTGGGGGTCATCGTGGGAGTCCACCTGTTGTGGGTGCGCAAGCACGGCATCGCCGCGCCGTATGACGCGCGCGAAGAGCACCTCGCACCCGCAATAGAGGAGACGGCGCCATGAGCTGGAAACACGATAATGCCCAGGCAAAGCGCAGATGGATCGGTCCGCTCGGGCGCTATGACCTAATCACTGAGGGGATCATCGCAATGCTTGTCATTGCGGTTCTCGTCGTGGGGCTTGCGATCCTCTTTGGTGCCCCGCTGGTCCCGGCGGTCAGCTTTCAGAGTTGGGCTCAGGCCGATGCCAATGACTTTGTGAAAACGACGCTGGCTGAGTTGGCCGGCACGTCGGGATCAGCCACCTACGGTCCGCCGTACAACAATGGCACGGATAACGTGCAGTCGCTGGGACCCTTGTCGCCCCAGGCGTGGGTCGGCGTGCGCATGCCGGTCAACCCGCCGCAGGATTTTGTGATTGCGCCGCTCACGGCCTATGCACCCTTGAATCGGGAACTGCAAAACGCACTGCAACAATGGAACAGCGCGGAGGCTTTGCAGCGGCAACGGTGGAGTCTCAATGCCATTTCGTCCACCGTCAACCTGCAGGGCGTCAAGGTGGCCTTGACCGGGCAAGGAGACACCGGACCCATCCCGACCCTGTTGAGCGCCATGCTGGCGCTGGCGCAATCGGGCGCGCTGGATTCGCAATCGATCAACGCGCCGGGCAATACCTACTCGATGAACTACTCCAAGGCGCTCTTGTACCAGGCGGACGGGAACTATCTGGGTGACATCGCTACTTACTATCACCTGCAGGGCAACCAGTGGGGCATGATGAACCAGATTGGCAGCTGGCCTGGGCAGCCCTGGTTATGGAGCTATACCATGTGGTACAACCTCCCGCCGTGGAGCAACGTCGGCACGGACATCCTCGCAACAGCCATGTTTGGTTTGGTGATGCTGGTCGTCTTCTTCCTGCCGTTCATCCCGGGCTTGCGTTCCCTTCCGCGCGGTCTGAGGCTCTATCGGCTGGCCTGGCGGCCGTACTACAAAAAGTATGGCCGCGAACCTGCGGCATAAACAGTAGACCCTGCCTCCCATGGGGGACTATCTACGACGGAGTAGACAAATGAGCACAGAAAAGGACATCGATCAATTATCCATCGACACCATACGCACGCTGGTGATCGATGCCATTCAAAAGTCAAACTCCGGACACCCCGGCACACTGCTGGACGTCGCGCCGGTGGCTTATGCGCTGTGGACGGCTTTGTATCGCTGGAAGTCTCGCCCAAGCTGGCGTACGACACGCAAAGCACCCTCGCCGCAGCAAAGCAATTGCCCGGCGCCGCTATCGAGGCCTGCGCGGCAGAAGCTGATATCCCGGCCAGGCGCCGAGTGCTCCGGTAAATTGATGGTTGCATTTGTCACTCTGAGCCGATGGCGAAGAATCTCGACACCAGGAGAACAAGAGCGCTTATGAGCACTCAATCGGCGGCAACGCCGCCATCGATCCGTCTCGTCATCGCCGACGTTGACGGCACGCTTGTCACAAAAGAAAAGGTGTTGACGCCCCGCGCGATCGCCGCGGTCGCGCGACTGCGCGCGGCAAATGTGCGGTTTGCGGTCACCAGCGAACGGCCTCCGAAAGGAATGAGCATGATCAACGATGCTCTGCAGTTGACGGAGCCGCTCGCGGCCTTTAACGGTGGAGTGGTCGTCAACCCGGACTTGAGTGTTGTTGCGAGCCATCTTTTGTCTGCCGACATCGCCGCCGCTGTGATTCGAATGATTCACGCGCACGGACTGGACGCGTGACTTTATACCGACACGGACTGGTACGTGACAGACGCCAAAAGGCCGCATGTTGCGCGCGAACAGTGGACTGTGAGATTTCCGCCCGTCGTTGTGGCTGACTACTCGCCGCACTTGGAACGCGTGGTCAAAATCGTCGGCGTCAGCGACGATCTTGAAGCAGTTGCGCGCTGCGAGAAGGCGATGCAGGACTGGGGCGGCACGCGCATCTCCGCTGAACGTTTGCAGCCGTATTACCTCGATGTGACTCATCCCAGCGCAAACAAGGGCTGCGTAGTGCTCACGCTTTCCAAGCTGCTCGATATTCCCACCGAAGCCATTGCGACCATCGGCGACATGCCGAACGATATGCTCATGTTTGAAAAGAGCGGCATGAGCATTGCCATGGGCAACGCCAGCGCGGAAGTACGAAAAGCCGCTACGTATGTCACCACGTCGAGCGAGGCTGAAGGTTTTGCCAATGCGATGGAACGGTTTGTGCTTCGCGCCCCTATATTTTTCTTGGGGTGATTTCCTGTCTCTTTGCCGCTCTTCTACCTTGTATCAAGCTGTTGCAGATTTCTCGATTGCCTCGTAATAGACGTGATCGAGAAAATTAGGTATGCTTTAAATAGGTTTCCCAAAACGGCTCATTGGGCCAGATAAAAAAATTGACCATTAAAAAGCAGGAGGATTAACCATGTCAAAGGAAAATGTAGCTGTTGCTATATTCAATACTCACGTAGAGGCCGAAAATGCCGTGAAGGAATTGCAGAAATCAGGCTTTGATATGAAGAAGCTGTCCATCGTGGGCAAGGACTATCACACCGAGGAACAGGTTGTCGGGTACTACCATACTGGCGACCGCATGAAGTACTGGGGCAAATTGGGCGCCTTTTGGGGCGGCCTGTGGGGTATCTTGTTCGGGGCCGCCTTTTTCTGGATTCCCGGGATTGGTCCGCTTGTCGTGGCAGGTCCGCTTGTCTCCGCCATCGTTGGAGGATTGGAGGGCGCTGTGGCGGTTGGAGGATTGAGCGCGCTTGGCGCGGGTCTTTACAGCATCGGCATTCCGAAGGACAGTATTATCAATTATGAATCCTCCGTCAAGTCCGATAAGTTCCTGCTGGTGGTTCATGGCGCGGGGGATGAGTTGTCCAAGGCCAGGGATATCCTGAAAAGCGCCGGCCACGAGGTGTTCGTTCATTCTCCCGGTGGGAGATGATCGCCCCGAGCGTATAAATGAGCCCAGGGCCTCTCTTCTGGTATAAACTCAAGGCAGCCAAAAAGGAGTCAAAAAATGTCGAAACAAATGCATAATCGTGCGGCGGCCCTGGCGGCTGCCATTTTCCTGGCCCTGTGTGGCGTGAGCGCCCAGGGAACGGATATGGGTTTTGGGGGCAATATGAAAACACCAGGTTATCAGGAACAGATATTCCCGCCCTGGAGTCATGGCAAGAACAACCCGGCCATCGACAAGGGGTTGGAGTTCACGGTCCCGGAAGTGGACAACCTGCCGGACTTCCACGGCAGCATCGACAACCCGATGCTCAGGCAGTTTTTCCCGTTTATTTCTTTATAAACCAGTTGAAGATATGACTATGAAGAGAGGTATGCTTATGAAGAAGAGTATAATGTTATCCGTTGTTGCGGTAATCGTGGAGAGTCTGCTTGTGTTTGTCGGGGATGGCAGGCTCGCTGCAGCGAAATCTCCCGATGTCAACGAACCCACCCAGGTAAACTTTACACATAATGGCAAGACCGTCCACGGACTGCTCCGGGGTAAGGGAGTGTATGGCGTTGTTCTCTCTCACGGGGCGGTCTATGATGCAGCAAGCTGGACGCCGCTGGCAAGGGAGATTGCCCAAAACGGAATGGTGGCGCTGGCCCTTGAAGAAGTGGAACCGGACGACCTTCTGGCGGCTAACTCTTATCTGCGCGAAAAGTATGGGGTGAAGGCAGTGGCGCTCATCGGTGCAAGCGCCGGGGGCAGCACAGCGATAACGGCTATGGCTCGATCACCCCGGAAATGGGATCAACTTATCCTGCTTTCCAGTACGGGAGACGTAAGCGGCCTCGGGCCTGCCCCCAAGCTCTTTGTGGCCAGTGAAGATGAGGGCATTGCTGATGCGGTACGGCGTATGGCAAAGGAGGCACAGGGGAAACGGAATGAAGCGCTTATCTTTAAGGGTTCTGCCCATGCGCAGGCGATTTTTCGTGCTCCTGAAGGACTGCGTCTGACCAGCGCGATTCTGCAGCGCCTTATCAATCGGGCAAAATAATTATAGGGAGGTTTAAGGTCAATACCGGAGCCGGGGGCCGCTTAATTCAACTGATACTTAATAATTCACCGGGTGCCCCCGAGCATGTTGCACGGCATTTCGTCGCGGTCTCGACCAACACCGGGGAAGCAGTCAGGTTCGGCATAGACACCGCAAATATGATCGTGTTTTGGGATTGGGTCGGCGCGCGATACTCAACGGACTCCGAGATCGGCATTTCGACGATGATTACCCTTGGCGCCGAAGATTTCCGCACCATGCACGACAGTATCCACCAGATGGATGCGTATTTCCGCACTGACCCTTTCCAGCGCAACGTGCCGGTGCGAATGGAGCTTTTGGGCCTCTGGCATAACAACTTCTTCGGTGCGAAGACTATGGCGGTGTAGAAGCCTATGTTGTTTTTATTTACTCTGTTGAAGGGATACATAATGCGGGAATGTCTTTATCTGCTCATCATGAAGAAACTGAAAATTGTTGAACCCAAAGAGCAACACGAGGAGATCTGTGAATATTGCAGCCGTAATAAGAATTGCGAAACAAAAAATTAAAAGACATATTTACATATACCTTTTTAGCGGACGAGTACAAAAACAACTTGAACTGCGGGAAGGTAAATGTTTGCAGTGTGGAAGATGCTGTAAACTCGTATTCAGGTGCCCGATGCTTGTCGGGGAAACTCCTCACTCGAGATGCAGGATATATAACCACCGTTCCAAAGTCTGTATGCAATTTCCTATCAGTGAAGAAGACCTCATGGATGTAAATTGCCAGTGTGGATACAGCTTCAGAACTGCCTATAATGTTATTTGTGATGTAGGTCAGGCAAAGAGAACCTTAAGGGTCAAGTCTTTCTCCTTGCAATATTGCCAGTCTTGCGTTGTAGAAGATGGAAATGCAACAAAAAAGACTTGACCCTAAAGACTCTGGAGCCTGCCTGAAGAGGTCAGATGGGGCCTTGTGAAGATAGTAAATGAGAAAAGAAGGCAATGACCTGGCTGGAAGGAAAGAGAGGAAGGAGGATGATGCAAAGAAGATAACAGGACATATCCTCAAGGCTTTCAAATAGCCGACAGAGGATATAAAGCATAACAATGCTGTTGTGCCAAAAAAAGTAAGGAGGTAGAGACATGCTATCGAAAATACCATTAAACCTCGAGAAAATAAAAAAGGAGGATATTGATAAGGAGATATTGAGAGCGGGGATAATAGCCGAACTGGACGCCATAAATCTTTATGAGCAGATGGCGGCTCTTACTGCAAATGAAAACATCCGGAAAATCCTGCTGGATATAGCAAAAGAAGAAAAGACCCATGTGGGGGAATTCCAAACGTTGTTATTGAGAGCGGATAAGGAACAAGAAAGAGAATTGGAAGAAGGGAGAAAGGAGGTGCAAGGGATTTTGAAATAGTACCGGAAGGTGCAGTCGCCGTTTCGCCCAAAAAGGAGGTTAACATGAAACAAAGTATGGAAAAAAGCCGCTGGATACTGTTGCTGATTCCTGTTTCCGCGTTTATTGTGACGTTGGCGACAGCCTTTGCTCAAGACACCGGAAAGAAAACGTCGAGTTATATGCCTGTTGACATCACCGAGGATTTTGCAGCGATCATGGCACGGATGAAGGCTGCGAAACCCGCTGTGGAGAAAAAGCATATTGATCTGCTCAATGAGCGCTATGACTTGAGCAACCGGCCGGCCAAGGGTGTTGCCATGTCCCGTGGAAAACCCATACAGGAAGGCGTGCGGGTCAAACTTCCAAAAGGCATGACATGGGAAAAGCTGGCAGCCATGAGCCCGGAGGAGATTCGGGAAAAGGATCTGTTCCCTGCGGGTTTATTCCCTCTCCCGTTCCCAAACCACCCGGAAGGCGGCATGCTCTTCCCGAAATTCCTTATCGACGAGATCAAAAAGCAAGAGGGACGGGACCTTACCCGGTTCGACCTGGATTTTGACCTGCCCGACCACTTCTTGCCGGAGTTTCCACCACCCATCTATTTGACGACAAGACCGGACCTCGGTGACGTCTCCAAAGGGAAACTGGTAACGATTGCAAATCACCAAGACCTATTCAACGGCATCCTGAACCCAAAGCAACTGGAAGGTCTCCGGTTGTTAGTGACCCCATTTCCCCAACAGCAGTTCAATCAGACTGATGATCGGAGATCGGAACGCCCGAGTTTTGGGGTGGCCTGCCTCGACTGCCACGCCAACGGCCATACGATCGCGGCCACGCACCTTGTGGGCGACATCCGTCCCCAGGAGTTCCGGCACCGCATTGATACCCCGACTCTGCGTGGTGTGAACATCCAGCGCCTCTTTGGTTCGCAGCGCGCCCTGAAAAGTGTAGAAGACTTCACAGAATTCGAACAACGTGGCGCTTACTTCGATGGGGATCCGGTGATTGCTACAAAGAAAGGTGTCAATATTCTTGAACGAGGCAGTCAGGTGCATTTCATGGCAGAGTTCCAGGAGATCCTGGACTTTCCTCCTGCTCCAAAACTCGGCATTGACGGCAAGCTGGATGCGAAAAAGGCCACCGAGTCCGAGCTGCGTGGGCAGCAACTCTTCTTCGGAAAGGCGAATTGCGGCAGCTGCCACCCGGCGCCCTATTACACCGATAACTCCATGCACAACCTGCGGGCCGAGCGGTTCTACAAGCCCCGCATGATCAACGGCATGATGGCTTCTGCGGACGGCCCGATCAAGACCTTCCCCTTGCGCGGCATCAAGGACTCGCCGCCATACCTGCATGATGACCGGCTGCTCACGCTGGAGGACACGGTGGAGTTCTTCAACCTGATCCTTGAACTCAAACTTAATGATCAGGAAAAGAAGGACCTTGTAGCATTTATGAGGGCACTTTAACAGCATTGTAAGACAATAACGGCGAAATGGCGACTAACTCTTATCTGCACGAAAAGTATGGGGTGAAGGCAGTGGCGCTCATCGGTGCAAGCGCCGGGGGCAGCACAGCGATAACGGCTATGGCTCGATCACCCCGGAAATGGGATCAACTTATCCTGCTTTCCAGTACGGGAGACGTAAGCGGCCTCGGGCCTGCCCCCAAGCTCTTTGTGGCCAGTGAAGATGAGGGCATTGCTGATGCGGTACGGCGTATGGCAAAGGAGGCACAGGGGAAACAGAATGAAGCGCTTATCTTTAAGGGTTCTGCCCATGCGCAGGCGATTTTTCGTGTTCCTGAAGGACTGCGTCTGACCAGCGCGATTCTGCAGCGCCTTATCAATCGGGTAAAATAATTATAGGGAGGGTTAAGGTCAATACCGGGGCCGTGGGCCGCTTAATTCAACTGATACAGGAAGGTTACGCGCAGATTCAGCTATAAAAACAAGCTAAAGACCATTCGGGAGCAACGGAAAGGGAGGATAATTATGAAGAGGAAAACTAATTCTCAGCCGAAAGAAACAACAATAAGATGACCACAGCCCCCTCGTTAGGTGACGCTGGACTTATTCCATCATCGCGCTACAGCCGAAACGTGCAGTTGCTGCGTCTCCTCGGGCTGGCAATTGTCGTCGGCATGCTTGGCGCGCTTGCGGTGCTCGCGTTTCATCAGTTGCTGTCTGTCCTTGAACTGGCGCTTTATGGCTCAAAGCAAGGGCTGGTCGCCGATGCCGCTCGTCTGCCACCGGAAGTACGTATCTTCGTTCCCGCCGCCGGCGGTTTTGTCGCGGGCCTGATATTGCAATATTTTCTCGGGCACCGCAAAGAACAAAGCGGCGCCGATTATATGGAAGCCATCGCAGGCGGAAGCGACATTCCGGTGAGATCGTCGCTATTGAAGTCCGCGGCTTCAGCGGCTACGGTAGTCTCGGGCGGTTCCATTGGGCGCGAAGGGTCAATGGTGCAACTGGCGGCCTTGGCCGGCAGTGTGTTTGGTAAAGTTCTGCGTCTGTCGTCCGATGAGAGACGTTTTGCCGTGGCCTGCGGCGCTGCAGCGGGACTTGCGGGCGCATACAATACGCCGATTGCCGGCGCCTTGTTCGTCGCCGAAATTGTGCTGGGCGTCATCAGCGTCGCAAGCTTTGGTCCGCTGCTGCTGGCAGCCGCGATTGCCGATTTGCTGGTGCGCCACGTCAGCCACGGGGGGCCGATTTTTGCGGCCACGCCCGGCAATCTGCAAAGTGTGCCGGAATTAATAGGGGTCGTCGCGACCGGTATCGCGGCAGGATTGCTCGGCCCCCTGCTCATCAGCGCATTGGATCGGACGCATCAGGGTTTTGCTTCGATGCGTTTACCGCTATGGCTGAAGATGGCGGTCGGCGGACTGGCGGTCGGCGGACTTTCCGCGATTCGCCCGGAAGTTTGGGGCAATGGCTATTCGGTGATAAATTCATTGCTTCACCAGCCGTGGGTATGGCAAAGCGTGCTGCTCATCCTGGTGCTGAAAGTGTTCGCCACGACGTTGACTTCCGGCTCGGGGGCAGTGGGCGGCGTGTTCACGCCCACGCTGTTTGTCGGCGCAGCAATCGGGACGCTGGCCGGTAGCGTGGTGCAGCTTGTGCTGCCCGGCGCATCGATGCCGGCGTTCACCCTTGTCGGCATGAGCGCGTTCCTCGCCGCCGTGACCCACGCGCCGCTCACAGCCGTGGTGATGGTCAGTGAAATGACGTCGGGATACAGCCTTTTGCCGGCGCTGGTTCTCGCGAGCCTGGCAGGCTATTACGTGTCTTCGGCGCTGCATCCGGGATCGATTTACGCGCACTCGATCCCGCAAAACCATCCCACGCAAACTGTGCCATCCACTCATTTGTGAGGCATGCGGCGGGGACAGTCCCTGTTCTACGACTCCGCTTCTCTGCGGCCGTGGTTTCCGGCATCGGGGCTGTGGTTGATTTCGAAAAATCCGGCTGCATGGAAATGACCCCATGAATGTGCGATACTTATAAAGAGGGATACAATAAAAAAGGAGGTGGACAACAATGACGTAGTCAATCCAATTCGAGTCACGCCAACCTTTGATAGGAGGAAGAAGACGAAAGGATTAATGATTGTTTTAACGCGAAGGAGGAGTAAAATGCAAAAGATATTGACAATATGCCTGGTGGTACTGATGTTGACTGCAGCCTACAGCTTTGCCCAGACGGGCGGAATGGAAAAAAGTCAGAAAATGGAGCAAAAGGGAATGATGGAGCATAAGGGGATGATGGAACATGGTCAGATGATGGGCGAAATGATGGATATGTCAAAACAGATGTCGGACATGATGGGAAAGATGTCGGGCATGATGAAAAATATGCCTAAAGATAAGATGAAGCAGATGTCGCCGTTCATGAAAAACATGTCCAATCAGATGGTGGAGATGTCGAAGGCGATGGACCGGGGCATGATGTCCGATAAGGAAATGAAGAAGCTCAAGGACCGCATGGGCAAGATGCAGGGCATGATGTCGGACATTGAAAAGAAGAAATAGGAGCTGAGGAGAGAGCCCTCCAAGACTGATCCGCATAAACATTAGGTAAAAGGAGGAGGTTATTATGAGCTATTATTTCAATAAGACATTGAATCTGTCCTTTGATAAGGCGATTGCCGGAGTGACGGAAGAACTTAAAAAGGAAGGATTCGGTATCCTGACCGACATAGACGTAAAGGCCACGTTGAAGAAGAAACTCGATGTCGAATTCAGAAAATACAGGATTCTCGGCGCCTGCAACCCGCCTTTTGCATACAAGGCCTTGCAGGCAGAGGATAAGATAGGCGTCATGCTTCCCTGCAACGTAATTGTGCAAGAGCTTTCAGACGGGCAGGTAGAGGTCACGGCCATCGACCCTCTGGCTTCCATGCAGGCCATAGAAAATCCCGCGTTAAAGGAGATTGCTTCCGAAATCAGCAATAAGCTGAAAACAGTTATCGACAGAGTATAAAGGAATATTCATTTCCGGCACGTGCACAAAGAGGAGGATTAATGGAACATAGTAACCATTCAGAACTCCGGCAGGATGGAATGGGGCACGCTGATAACAACGATGGGGAGGATGGAATGAAAATGAACGCTCTTTTTGAAGGATACATTGAAAGCAGCTTTATAGTCCTGTAAATAGTTAACCCTTGATTAGAAGGAAGAAGATGAAAAGATTAATGATTGTTTTAGCGGAATTCACTCAATTAAAGGAGGACATATGATTTCAAAGATTCTTGTGGCTGTCGACGGTTCATCCGCAGCGGGTAAGGCTGTCGAATATGCAGTCGGGCTCGCAAAACAGACAGGCGCCACCGTAACATTTCTCAGTGTGATCGACATGAGCGCTTTTACGGTCCAGTCTGTCCCTGATGTTGTGGCCCCGACGCATCTCACGGAGCCTATTGAGGATTACCTGAAACAGGCTGCTGAAGCCCATATCGAAGAGGCTGTAAAACTGTGCAGTAAAAATAATGTCCGGTCAAAAAAGGCTGTCAGGTCAGGGCATCCGGTTGAGGAGATCATAAAGGAGGCTGACGCTTCAAAGGCCGACCTGATTATTATGGGTTCCCACGGCAAAAGCGCTGTAAGGGCGGCAATCCTCGGCAGCGTTACCTACGGAGTCATTCATAAGGAGACGAAGGTTCCTGTGCTCATCGTGCGGAGAGGCTGATAGCGGGCAGCTCGTCTTCAAGTATTCATAAAGGAGTTGAATCAATGAAAGCGATAGCAGTCGTCCCCGGCGCCTCGGCCCTTCGGCTGGTTGACCGACCGGAACCGTCCATCACCTCGCCGGACGAGGTAAAAGTACGGATAGTGCGGGTCGGTATCTGCGGCACTGATCGTGAGGAAGCGGCAGGAGGCCGCGCACTCGCCCCGACCGGCCGGCAAGACCTCGTCATGGGCCACGAGATGCTCGGAGAGGTGGTGGAAGCGGGCAAGACTGTTACGCGGGTGCGGCCCGGTGATTATGCCGTTTTTACGGTGCGCCGGGGCTGCGGCAAGTGCATGCCGTGCAGCATGAACCGGCCGGATATGTGCAGGAGCGGTGACTACCGGGAACGGGGTATTTGGGGGCTTGACGGTTATCAGACGGAATATGTGGTCGATAAAGAACAATATGTTGTCCGCCTGCCCCGGGAACTGGAAACAATCGGCGTATTGTGCGAGCCCCTTTCGATTGTCGAAAAGGCCGTTGCTGAGGCGATCCAGGTGCAGGCTGCCCGCATGCCGGACGCAGCGGCCACTCCTGACTGGCTTTTCGGGCGGCGCTGCCTGGTAGCCGGGCTGGGGCCCGTCGGCCTTCTTGCTGCGTTGGCCTTGCGCTTGAGAGGCGCTGAAGTTTACGGGTTGGATATTGTTGATGCCGGCACGGCGCGACCGGCGTGGTTGGCGCACATCGGAGGAAAATATATAGATGGCCGTCAGTCGCCGCCTGACCGCGCCAGGCAGGAACTGGGGCCGGTTGACCTGATTTTTGAGGCAACGGGCATTGCCCCATTGGAGTTCAATCTGCTGGACGTGCTCGGCCTGAATGGCGTATATGTGCTGACCGGGATTCCCGGCGGCGATCGCCCTCTCAATATTAAGGGCGCAGAGCTGATCCGCCGGCTGGTGCTCGGCAACCAGGTGATGGTCGGCAGTGTCAATGCATCACGGGACCACTTCCAAATGGCCGTGGACGACCTTTCTCATGCGTATTTGAAATGGGGGGATCACGTGGCCCGTCTCATCACCCACCGGTATCCCTATACTGACTTTGCGGCTGTCCTTCAGCACCATGCTTCGGACGAGATCAAGGTAGTGTTGGAATGGCAGAACACAATGTCTCCTTATAGTCTTTTGGGGGGACGCCTCTGATGCTTCAGAAAGGATGACAGGATATGATGAGCAGAGCCGATAACAGTCCGCGCTTTGTTTACATTGCCGCGGCAATCTCAGCGCTGGGCGGCATGCTTTTCGGATACGACACCGGCGTCATCTCAGGCGCCATCCTCTTCATTCAGCAGGACTTCGCTCTCTCACCGACCCTTGAAGAGGTCGTTGTCAGCTCCGTTGTGTTCGGGGCAATGCTCGGCGCCGTTGCGGGCGGCACTCTGACCGACCGCTTTGGACGGCGCATCATACTCGTACTGACAGCGGCCCTCTTTGCCCTGGGCGCTGTCGGCACGGCCCTGGCGCCCACGATCACCTGGCTGATCATTGGCCGGGTTATCGTCGGTATCGCCATCGGCGTGGCCTCCTTTACAGCTCCGCTTTACATTTCCGAGATATCTCCCGTCACCATGCGCGGCCGGTTCGTCTCTTTCAACCAGATTGCGCTCACCAGCGGAATTGTCATTGCATATCTCGTGGACTATGCGTTGTCCGGCATGCGGGGGTGGCGCTGGATGTTCGGTCTGGCCGCGGTCCCGTCAGCCCTGCTGGGAATAGGGATGGTGTTCATGCCTGAAAGTCCGCGCTGGCTTGTGAGCCGCGGGATGGTGGACAAGGGACGCTCCGTGCTTCAGCGTATCCGCGGAACAGCCGCTGTTGACGATGAGGTGCAGGACATCCGCCGAAGCTCCGCACAGCAGAGCGGCAACTGGGTCGAGCTGTCAAGCCCGTTGCTCAGACCGGCTATGATCGTCGGCATCGGCCTGGCCCTGTTCCAGCAGGTGACGGGCATCAACACGGTCATCTACTATGCGCCGACCATCTTTCAATCCGCCGGAATCGAGTCCGCGTCAGTCGCTATTCTTGCAACAACAGGCGTGGGCGTTATCAACGTGTTGATGACCGTTGTGGCGCTGCTGCTTTTGGACCGCGTGGGACGACGGCCGTTGCTGTTGACCGGCCTGGCCGGCATGGTCATCAGTCTGGCAGTGCTCGGCACGGCCTTCCTGTTCCCCCACCTTCGCGTCTTGAAGTGGTTTGCCGCGGGAAGCCTGATGCTCTACGTCGGTTCTTTTGCCGTGGGCCTGGGGCCGGTCTTCTGGCTGCTGATTTCAGAAATATATCCCGTGAAGATCAGGGGTCTGGCCATGAGCATCGCCACCGTTGCCAACTGGGGTGCAAACCTGCTCGTTGCCCTCACCTTTCTCACACTTGTTCAGGTTCTGGGACGGCCGGGAACTTTTTGGCTGTACGGGCTGCTCAGCATCGGGGCTTGGATATTCGCTTATGTTCTGGCGCCTGAAACAAAAGGACGGAGCCTGGAAGACATCGAGGCCCATTGGCGGGCCGCTAAACATCCCCGCGAGATGGGGAAGAAATAATCACTAAAAAAAGTTGGAGGAGAACAATGGTTGCACCGATTCTTTATGCACCCGGATGGCCGGGCATCCCGGCACGCTGGACATCGAGCGCGAAGAGCGGGGTTGGGACGTCCCTCAGCCCTGCCAGCCGCGTCTGGTTCACCCTGAGCCACGGCATCCTGAACGAGATATACTATCCCCGCGTGGACCAGGCGTGTACGCGCGATCTGGGCCTCATCGTCACCGATGGCCGTGATTTTTTCTCCGAGGAAAAGCGCCATGCCTCATCCACGGTGGCTTATCCCGTTGACGGCGTTCCGGCCTACCACCTGGTAAACACCTCACGGGAAGGACGTTACCGGATCGAGAAGGATATCATCACAGACCCTCGAAGGGACGTTGTGCTCCAGCAGACGCGCTTCACTGCTCTGCAGGGAAGACTGGAAGACTATCATCTTTACGTCCTCCTGGCGCCGCACCTCGGCAACTACGGCGCCGGCAACACCGCATGGGTCGGCGATTATAAAGGCGTGCCCATGCTCTTTGCGGAGCGCGGCGGCAATGGCCTGGCGCTGGCTTGTTCAGCGCCGTGGCTCAAGCGTTCTACCGGCTTTGTCGGAGTATCCGATACATGGCAGGACCTGATGTGCAGCAAGCTGATGGTCCGGGAATATACGCGCGCCGAGAACGGCAACGTGTCAATGTGCGGTGAGGTCGACCTCGAAGCAAGCAACGGTACGTTCCTGCTCGCCCTGGGGTTCGGCAATACTTCCGCCGAAGCAGGGAACCGGGCCCTGGCAAGTCTGTACGACGGGTTCGAGGCAGCGCAGACGCTGTACACCAGCGAGTGGCAGGCGTGGCAGCGAACGCTGCCGATCATGGACGGAGGCAAGACGGACAACCATAATCTGTTCCGGGTGAGCACCGCGGTCCTCCGTGCCCACGAGTCAAAACGTTTTCCCGGCGGCCTGATCGCCAGCCTTGCCATTCCGTGGGGTTTTTCAAAAGGCGATGATGATCTCGGCGGATACCATCTTGTGTGGCCGCGGGACCTGGTCGAATCCGCCGGAGGTCTCCTGGCTGCAGGGGCGCGGGAAGATGTCCTTCGTGCACTTCGCTATCTTCAGGTTACGCAGGAAGCGGATGGATACTGGCCGCAGAACATGTGGCTCGACGGCATGCCGTACTGGAGCGGCATCCAGATGGACGAGACCGCCTTCCCCATCCTTCTCGTTGACCTGGCGCGAAGGGAGAAGGCGCTGGACAAGGGCGATCTGACCAGGCTCTGGCCCATGGTGCGAAGGGCGGCAAGCTTTCTCGTGCAAAACGGTCCGGTAACGCAGCAGGACCGCTGGGAGGAAGATGCGGGCTACTCGCCCTTCACACTTGCCGTTGAGATCGCGGCCTTGCTGGTCGCAGCGGATCTTGCCGGGATGAACCATGAGCCCGGGGCCGCCGCGTACCTCCGCGAAACCGCAGATGTCTGGAACGCGAACATCGAACGCTGGGTCTACGTGACCGGCACGGAGCTGGCAACGCGCGTGGGAGTAGAGGGGTACTACGTGCGCATCGCCCCGCCGGAAGAAGCTGATGCAGCATCTCCGGCAGCGGGGTTCGTGCCGATCAAGAACCGGCCCGTGGGCCAGAGCGCCGAGCCCGCCGTTCATATCGTGAGCCCCGACGCCCTGGCCCTGGTCCGCTTCGGCCTGCGCGCAGCCGATGACCCGCGCATCGTGAATACTGTGAAGGTCATTGACGCCCTCTTAAAGGTTGAAACACCCTACGGCCCTTCCTGGCGCCGGTACAATGACGACGGTTACGGTGAGCACGCGGACGGTTCTCCCTTCGACGGCACGGGCATCGGAAGGGCCTGGCCGCTGCTTACGGGAGAGCGCGGCCATTACGAACTTGCCGCGGGCCGTCGTGCTAAAGCGGAACAGCTCAAATTGACGATGGAGGCCTTTGCCAATGAGGGAGGAATGCTGTCCGAGCAGGTTTGGGACGCCCCTGACATCCCGGAAAAGGAGCTCTTCTTCGGCAAGCCCTCGGGCTCGGCCATGCCGCTGGTCTGGGCCCATTCCGAGTATGTAAAACTGAGACGGTCTTTGCGTGATGGCCGCGTGTTCGATCTCCCGCCACAGGCCGTCCGGCGCTACCAGGTGAAAAAGAGCGGGTCGCCCTACGCCATCTGGCGGTTCAACCACAAGTGCCGGACCATGGCGCCGGGCAGGACGCTCCGGCTTGAGGTGTTGGCGCAGGCAACGGTGCACTGGACCGCCGACGGCTGGCGCACGGTGCAAGACACTCCTACGCAGGATACGGGGCTCGGGGTCCACTGTGCCGACCTTTTGACGAAACAAATTCCCGTCAATGGAACGGTGGAGTTCACGTTCCATTGGACTGAAGCCGGACAATGGGAAAAGAGAAATTTTTCCGTAGAGGTTAGATAAAGGGACCAAAGGCTGGAAGAACACCACATTGGCGCACGGGGGATACAGCCCGTGATCCAGGGCGAACGCACTATGATATCTCCTTGAGATTGAGAATTGATGCTCTGTAATTATCATCATAGGCAGCTTTTAAGTGCGTTCGCCCTGGGGAAGACTCGATAAACATTGACTCCGGGTTTTTTAAAAGGTATTATTTATGAGGTATTTTATCCGAAAGGATATCGAAAAATGCGGAGGTGGCTATGAGTAAAGGCATGTACAGATCGGGAGCTGTGCTTTTGGTAATACCTCTTATCGTAATCCTGCCCGGGATTGCGATAGGGATGGGTGTCTCCCCCAGGGTACCCCAGATCAGCATTCAGGGACAGGAAGCCAGATTATCTCCCGCCATGCTGGGTGTCGGCTCTGTGTTTATGAAGATCGAGAATTCCGGGAACGGTGATGATAACCTCCTTTCAGCAAGGGCCGGTATCCCGGGCAGTGTTGCCGAGCTCCACGAGGTCAAGGACGGGAGGATGGCAAAAACGGAAAAAATCCCCATCCCTGCCAGGAGCACGGTGGAACTGAAGCCGAAGGGTTTGCATATCATGATATTCAAGATGCCGAAAGATATCAAGGATGGGCATGAGTTTACCTTGTATCTGATGTTTGAAAAATCGGGGGAGAAACAGGTCCCCTTAAAATTTACCAGGACTTCTGACAGCGCCCATCACCATGACCATTGAGGAAATCTGAATTTTAAACTTGATGTTGACTTTAGATGTATCGATGATAAAAAATGATATTATTTTGAGGGAGAAAGGGGGTGAATGAGGAAGAGATATCAGGGAGGTATTCAAGAGGCGGGGTATGGCCAAAAATTAAAGATATAAAATGGGGGGAAAAGTTTATGAAAAAAAGATTGGTTGGTGTATTGGGAATAATGGCAATTGCTGTTACAGGCTATCTCGGCTTCAGCATCGTCGGGTCTAAAACTCCGATTGCCGCCGCTGCAAAGAAGACTTACTCATCGACACTTTACGTAGCCGGTATGGGCGGCCATTTTGCGAAGGCGGATGTAACCATAGATCCGAACGATACTGACAATCCAATAAAGGTGAATAACCTTGACAGAGTTGTCATTGGTGACAAAACAACGCATCCTACCCATGATCCACGGGTGGATGTTAATGACAGAAACACGATGTTCTGGACAACGTATGTACTGGACCCCAAAGGGAAGGCGCATGTCGGCAAATCAGATCTCAAAACAGGCAACGTTATAAAGGACGTAGCGCTTGATCCGGACAAGAGGTCCCCGGGTACCAAGCCGCCGCTCTACTGTGCTTCAGGACAGTCCAGGAAGTATTTTATGCCGGTGTTTATGGGCAATGAGGGCTACGTCGACATATTCGACAAGGCGACCCTCGGGCACAAGCACAGGGTGTTCATCAGCGACCTCGGATACAAATCCGGCACCTACGTATTCCTGCATGGCACCAACTCCAATGACATGAAAAAATTCCTCCTCACCGTAACCATGAAGGGCGAGGACGGAAAGGCCAACGGGAAGGTTGATTTCATACTCGTTGATATGGCCTCCCTTGAGAAAGGGAAATTCAAAGAGCTTGCACGCAATACGCTTACCGGCGAGCCCGGAAAGACCATCACCTTCAGACAGTATTTCAGCCCGGATGACAAGTACGTCTTCCAGTCGGCTGCGGACAGATTCTGGCTGCTTGACGGAAGCACCCTGAAGCTCGTTGACGAGAAAATGAGCGCCGGCGGACAGAACCACGATGCAATGCCGACCCCTGACGGCAAATATGCGGTCCTGACACTGAGGACAAACACCGAGGGATGCGATGCAAACGGCAAGGCGATCCCCGGCAAGATGATTACCGATGGAACCCTCCAACTGTACGATGTCGATGCCAAGAGGATCGTAGGCAAAACCGCGTCGGTCTGCCTCGGCTGCCATAAAGGCATGGCCCTCGGCGACAAGAGCGCGGTCCTCTGCGGCGTGGACGGCAACTGGAAAAAATAAGCTCCTTTCTTTGTTATTCTTTCTATGCGGCCCCGGCCGCATAGAAAGAATATCCAAAAATCCACTATAATACCTGCATTATGACAAAAGAATTTACGCTGCTTTCACTTGCGGTCAGGAACCTGAAAAGAAAACCCTTGAGGACAGTGATACTGGCTGTTGCCATCGGGCTGCTGGTAACCGCTCTCGTGTTTGCCCTGTCCTTTATCAGGCGCGTTGATTCAAGCATCAAGATGACTTCCGACCGGCTGGGCGCGGACCTGCTCATCGTGCCGACGGGATCGAGGGGGGCGGCAGAGGATGTGCTGCTCGAAAACAAAGCGAAATCATTCTATATGGATAAAGGCGTTATTGAAAAGATCAGGAAGGTTAAAGGCATTGATAAAATGACGTACCAGACCTATCTGGTTACCCTGTCCGGGCTTTGCTGCGATGTGCCCGAGTCGGTAGTTGTCGCATTCAACCAGGATACCGATTTCGTTATCAAGCCGTGGCTCACCAAAAAGCTGGGCAGAAGGCTCCGGAAAGGGGAGGCCATTGTCGGGAGCGAGTCGGCCTTCAATATCAGTGTCGGGCTCGTGGATGTAGACAGCGTGCTGTTCGGCAATGTGTTCAAGATGGTCGGCGTTCTCGATAAGACAGGGACAGGACTTGACACCGCATTGTTCATCGATGAGAGCAATATCGACGATATCATCAGGAAGGGCAAATCGAGCATACAGCCGGGGCAGATATCCGTTGTTTTCGCAAAGGTCAAAAAGGGGCTTGATCCTTACAAAGTCGCCGGGGAGATCGAGGATTCCGTTATTGAGGTGGACACTATCGCGCGGAAGGACATAGGCAAAAATATAATCAATGCGTTGAGGGACATTAACCAGATCTTCGCCGTTACCGTAACGCTTGCTTCCGTACTCGCCGCATTTCTTGCATGGGCGGTGTTCTCAGCAATTGCAAACGAGAGGTCGAGAGAGGTCGGGATTATGAGGGCGATCGGCGCAAAGGAGTCGCACATCGTCAAGCTCTTCATCCTTGAAGTCTTCATCATCGGGAGCCTGGGCAGTGTGCTCGGGATCATTTCGGGAACGGCCCTCTCGCTGGCGCTGGCAAAGAGTTTCACGATCCTGAAAAACATATCGACGGACCTGGGTATCGTCGAGCGCTCGCTCATAGCCCTGTCGGGTCTTGCCATCGGGACCGGAGTCTGCATTATCGGCGCACTTTCACCGGTCCGGAAAGTCAAAAGGCTGGAGCCGCTCGTTGTCATAAAAGGAGAATGAAAGCCATGCCGCAATTGCTCATGGAAAATATCATGAAAAGCTATGTAATCGGCAACGAATCAATTCATGCCGTCAACAATGCATCGCTCGAAGTAAACAGAGGCGAGTTCATATCCATTGTCGGGCATTCCGGGTCCGGAAAGACGACGCTGCTCTCGATAATCGGCGGCATTGTGAAGCCCACATCCGGCAGGGTTTTGTTCGAGGGTACGGATATCTATTCCTTTGACAGCGACCGGCTTTCGGAGTACCGGTGCGAGACGATAGGGTTCATGTTCCAGTTCGCAAGTCTTCTGCCCATGCTTACGGTAAAAGAGAACCTCATGCTGCCCGTGGTTTTCAAAAACGGCCGGCGTGCGGGTGGGGCGGATGCCAATGAGCGGAAGGCCGTAGAGCTGCTGGGGATGGTAGGCCTGGGCGATAAAATCAATGCTTATCCCTCGCAGTTGTCTGGAGGGCAGCAGCGCCGCGTCGCCATAGCACGCGCCTTTATGAACGATGCCGAAATAATACTCGCCGATGAGCCGACCGGCGACCTGGATGAAGAGACGGAAAGCGATATGATGAGGCTTTTTAAAAAGGTGAATGAGGAGAGGCGGATCACCTTTATCATGGTCACCCACAATACCGACATAGCGAAGCAGACCAGGCGGCAGATGAGAATGAGCCAGGGCGCGATCGCGACACTGTAGCCCGCCCTTTAGACACGACAAATCCAAACTTTTTAAATTTATATTGACAGAGTTGCACATTTTTGTTAATTTTAGTGATGAAAATGAAGCCGGCAATCGCAAAGGTGGTTTCCCTGTTGGTGCTTTTTTCCCTTGCGCCCTGCCTCGTTCTCTTTTTCTATTCAGCCCCTTTAAACGATTCCGGTCTGCCCGTTTCCCTGCTGTCCCTTGATGTCTGCAGCAGCCATGATATCCATTCAGCGGGTATCGCGTATGCGCTGGTGTCTTTTTCCCTGCTCATACTGTTCTTTCCGGCAATACATCGCCTCCCGGAAATCGGCAATTCCGCTCACCTTTCCATTCTTTCTTATTCGTTAGATAAACCGCCTCTGTCTTAAAACCCGTTCTGTCTTGTTGTTGTCTGCTGTACCGGCGTGACGTACAGGCCTGGAACGCCTGTAAAGCGTGAATAGGGAGTATAGCAGGCACGTTCCCCCCGTTGACTGCCCTGTCCCGGATTTATTCCGGGGCAGGGACTTTCTGAGAGATAGCTATTGAAAGATTAAAGGTTGAGATATTTTCAGTTACTGTTTCCGGTTTGTTAAATACCGTAAGCGTATTATCCGGATGATTTATTTTTAGAGAGACGATTCGTTAGGGCTGCAAATTCCTCTATACTCAGGGTCTCCGCACGCCTGGTGGGATCGATGCCCGAGAGCATGAGGAGCTCCTTTATATCCTTTGAGACCGGCTTTAAGGCATTGGCCAGGGTCTTCCTGCGCTGTGAAAACGCGGTCTTTACTATTCTGAAAAACAGTTTCTCTTCCGTCACCTTTACCCTTGGGCTCTCGATCATGTCCATGCGGATAACCGCGGAATCGACTTTCGGAACGGGTCTGAAAGCCCCCCGGGGGATGATAAACTCGAGTTTCGGTTCTGCGTAGTACTGGATGGCGACCGTCAGCACACCGTATTCTTTCGTATGCGGCTTTGCGACGATCCTCCGGGCCACCTCCTTCTGTATCGTCAAGGTCATGGATTTCAGGCTGTTCTTCGCCTCGATAAGCCTGAATATTATGGGGGTGGTTATGTAATAGGGAATATTCGCGACAACCTTGAACTGTTCCAGCTTCTCGTAGGGGAATTTGAGCGCATCGCTGTGGACAAACTCGACGTTATCGGGAAAACGGGAATCTTCCTTCAACTTTTCATAGAGTTCGACATCGAGCTCGACAGCGACGACCTTTTTCGCAACTTTTGCCAGAAGCGCCGTAAGGCTCCCGTGTCCGGGGCCTATTTCAACAACGGTGTCGCCGGATGTGATTCCTGAGACTTCAATTATTCTGTGCAGAATTGACGGGTCGAAAAGAAAGTTCTGCCCGAGGTGTTTTTTCGCCATTTATGAGCCCATACTCTTAAAGATGCTCTTGAATATGTTGATGTACGGTACAAACGCGCTGTTCCCGGGTTTTTTCTGAAGCCACAGCCGCATGGCCAACTCCTGAATTTCAGGGTTTCTGTGCAGGGACACCCATTTCTCAATATCCCGGTCGCTTTTGAACAGGCGGCTCCTGATCCTGCTCATCAGGAGAAATCTTTTGTAAAATCTGTTTTTCCAGAGCTTTTTGTATACCTCGGGGTTCCCTTCCATGACGGCACGCGCCGCAAACTCGCCGGATTTCATTGCATAATAGATTCCCTCATACGTTACCGGCATCACCATGCCCGCCGCGTCTCCGGTGAAGAGGACATTTGCAATATTGAAAAGCTTGCCGTTCCACTCCGGCATTTTGAAGGCCCGCGCTTTTCCTGAAAGAGCATGGCCTTCGGCAAGGTCTTTAAACGGGGTGTTGAACCTTCGCCTGGTAAACCTGTCCAGCAAACTGCCCAGCTCTTTTGCATTGCAGCTTCCGGTGCCTATGGATGAATATTCCCGTGAGGGGAATATCCACGAATAGAAATGGGACGCATGTTCTTTTCCAAACCAGAATTCGCACGCTCCGTTTCCGCCTGTGCTTTCCGGCAACGGGGCATGCTTGAGCTTTGCGCTTATGGTGAAAAGACAAGCGGGCCTGGGGTAGTTAAGGGCGGAAGCCACCCTGGAAGTTATTCCATCGGCGGCAATGACATAATCGGACGTTATCTTAATTTCCTCGTTGTTCTCTTTTTTCCTGATGATCGAAACGGTGCTCCTGCCTGTCTGTTCGAACCCGATAAATTCGCCCTCCTGTATAGAAGCACCGCTTTCCTGCGCCATGCCTCTTAATTGAGCGTCAAGGACCCCCCGTTCAGTGATGCACAGGTGGCCGCCTGTCAGTTCGATTTCCACCTCGTTCCCTTTGGGGGAAACTATCCTGATTCTCTCTATCTCTTTTTTTACGACGCTCCTGGGTATGTGCAGCTCGTCGAGCGCCGAGGACGGCATGCCCCCGCCGCACGGTTTTACATAAGACAGGTCCCTTTCGATAAGAACGGTTTCGACTCCGCTATCGGCAAGAAAACGCGCGGCCGTTGCTCCGGCAGGTCCGCCGCCTATAATAAGGGCATTGGTTCGTAACATAAGCTCAGTGACGAGTAACAAGTAACGGGCCTGAAGACGGTAACGAGTAACAAGTTTCCGGATTCCTTCTTATCTTTTAACTCGTTACTTGTTACTCTTAACTCGTTATTGTTTCTGCGTCCCCCTTACCGTCAGTACAGGGCATGCGGCATACCGCACGACTTTTTCAGCGGTGCTTCCGAACAGAAACCTGTCGAGTCCTTTTCTCCCGTGGGTTCCGAGCACGATCATATCGACATTATTTTCACGTGCGAATTTCAGGATCTCCTCGTAGGGAGTGCCGCGCAGTACGCTGTATTCAACGTCCTTGACGCCTCTCCTCTCTTCAAGGCCGAAATTCTCAAGCTCCTTTTTTGCACTGGCCTCAAGCTCTTTGTACATCTCATCGACAGAGACATGGGGCACATACAGTCCGGACGCGGTTGCAATATCATAAACTACATGCAGCATGTACAGCTTTGCCCCGCAGTTCTTCGCCAGGTCGACGGCATACGGCAACGCGCTCAATGCCCCTTCTGAAAAGTCCGTCGGAAAAAGAATCCTTTTCACCAACATAAGAGTAACCCTCCTTGCTGTTCCCACAATTATCAGGAATTAACCGGGGAATCTCTCTTGAGGGGTGTTATCCCCAAGCTTTTATAAATGATATTCTCCCCTCACCGGGGTCAAAGGGGCGATGCCCCCTTAAGATAATCCGCTGCATCTTCGGGTGATGTTGCCATTATGTAGAATTCCGAGCTCAGTTCAAATCCGCTTTTCTTCAGGAGCTGCGGCATCACCTCTATATGCCAGTGAAAATCGTCACCGAGCGTATGCCAGTGGTCTTTTCTCGGGACCCTGTTCGGCGCCGTGTGCAGCACGTAGCTGTAAGGAGGATCGTGCAGTACATATTTCATTTTCTTTAAGGTGGACATCAGGATAAAACCGAGGTCTTCCACCTCCTCATTCCGTATGTCCTGAAAAGCGCAATTATGTTTCTTGGGAAGTATCCAGTATTCAAAGGGAAACCTCGGGGCGAACGGCGTGAACGCGATAAAGTTGGCTGTATCCATGATTATTCTCTTCCCTGTTCTCATTTCCTCATCCGCTATGTCGCAGAATATGCAGCGCTCCTTATAATAAAAATATGCCTTTGCACCGTCAAGCTCGTCCTTGATTCCTTTGGGTATCACAGGGGTGGCGATTATCTGGGAATGGGGATGACGGTAACCCTCTCCCGCCGCCCTCCCGCAGTCCTTGCAGAGGTGCGTATATCTGAGCCGCGGATCTTTTTCGAGCTCTGAAAGGCGGTATTTGTAGGTTGTGATTACACGGGACATCTGGGCAATGCCCGAATCTTCCGCGCAGATGGTATGCTGCGGGGATTCGATGATAATCTCGTTGGCGCCGATGCTGTTCATCCTGTCGTACATCCCGACGCCCCTTCTCCCGAGCTCTCCTTCAATCTGAAACAGGGGGGAGGTCTGGGGAATTACTCTCGTGTACCAATCCGGCGGATTGCCTCCCCGTATGGCGAATATCTCTCTGCCGGCCTCATGCTCTCTTCCCGCACAGAGTATGCAACTGCCTTCATCGTCCGGACCGTGAGCCGGGTGTTCCGCATTTTTTTCAAGATAGAAATCGGGTCCCTTTGAGTCACTCAATACAGCTATCCACTTGCCAAGCAAAGGATCTTTTCTCAATTCGTGCATTGCCGGTCCTTTATAGTAGCCAGTCGTATGTAGCCGGTAGCCGGGGTATCAATCATTATACTCTTTGAAATCTCTTTGCTCCCGTGCTGCTGACTACCGGCTGCTGGCTACTGTCCTTAAATAGATCAACCTCAATCCCTCGAAGGTAAGATCGGGTATCAGTTTGTGGTCCCGTTTAATCAAGGGCGCCACAAGCTGCGCATTACCGCCTGTCAGAACCAATTGTAACTTAAAATCAAGCTCTTTCTCCATACTTTTTACAAGGATTTCAACTGCTCCCACTGTCCCGAACACTATTCCGGATGCTATGGATGAGACGGTGCTCTTTCCCAGGGCTCTTTCCGGCCTCGTGAGGTCGATGAGGGGGAGCTTTGCGGTCTCCGCACGCAGTGATTTCCGCATGAGCTGTATCCCCGGCAGTATCGCGCCTCCGAGGAAATTCCGCTTTTTGCCTACAATGGTCAGCGTGGTAGCGGTCCCGAAATCTGCAACAGCGACCGGCCCTTTCGTATAAGAGTAGCCTGCTACGGCATTGGCAATCCTGTCGGCGCCTGTTTCTTCCGGGCGCTCTGTTTCAAAGGTGAGGCCGCTGTTTAACCGTGAACTGACCATCAAGGGCTTTTCTTCGGATAATGAGCTCAGGGATTCCGCAAGGACCCTGTTGAGGGACGGTACAACAGAGGAGATTATGGTGTTTATTGTATAATTTCCGGGCCCGGGACCCCGCTGATGGGTGTTCGGAGCCGTCTCCTTGAGCAACCCGGCAATGACCTTCCTGTACGTGCGGGGTGACCTGACAGGACGTACAGGTATCTTCCTGATAAAAAGCCCGGCGTCCCCCGCCGGCTCCGGAAACAGGCCGAAGCCGATTGTGGAGTTGCCTATGTCGACAGCAAGGAGGGCATTCATCTGAGTACCGTAACATCTCCCGAGCTTATTACCTTCAATGAATTATCAGAAAGCCTGAGCATCAGCATCCCTTCATCGTTTATCTTTTCCGCAGTCCCCGTTAGTAGAGTATCCCCGATGGTTACGTTTACCGTTTTGCCGATAGTGGATGTCAATCGCAACCATTCTTCCAGTACAGGCCTCTTGCCTTCTTTCATAAAGATGCCGTACCATTTTTCCATCTCGTCCAGTATTTCTATTGCATATTTCGTCCTTGATTGGGGCCGGCCGGTTTCATATTTCAGCGATGTCGCGATTGACCTGATGTCGTCAGGGGCATCGTCCACCTCGAGATTGATATTCACCCCGATTCCGATTACCGCATAGGATATCCGGTCCATATCGGCCTTGATTTCCGTGAGTATTCCCCCCAGCTTTCTGTCCGATACCATCAGATCGTTGGGCCACTTTATTGAAACCGGAACAGGGGAAAGCCTCCTGATGGCCGACGCGCAGGCGACCGCAGTCATAAGGGTCAGAACGGCCGCCTGCACCGGGGGGACACCGGGCGTCACTATGATGCTCATGTATACATTTTTTCCCGGAGGGGACACCCACGCTCTCCCGCGCCTTCCCCGCCCTCCGGTCTGCCCGTCGGCAATGATGACCGTGCCTTCCGTACAGCCTTCTCCGCCTGATGAGGCTTTTCCGGCAAGCTCCGCTGCAATAGTATTCGTAGAGCTGACGGTATCGTAAAAGATTATCTCCCCGCCGATTATTCTGGGGCGGCCGGAGAGGGCATTCCTTATTTCCTCTATGGACAGTCCCGGGACTTCCGTCAGCCTGTACCCTTTTGCACGCGACGCCTCGATTGTGTACCCGCTTTTTTTAAGGCGGTTGATCTTTTTCCATACGGCTGCCCGTGAGACCCCCAGCGCACCCGCAATCTCAGTGCCCGACACGAAGGCGGATTTCTTTTTCTGCAGCAGATCGACAACCGCTTCATTTTTTATTTTGGGGGACATCATTCCTCATTCAATAGTACGACTTCTATCTTCCCTTTCAATTCTTTTGCAAAGCGCTCCGCATCGTTTTTACCGCCGACAATGGAGCCGTAATGCATCGGGACGGCAAGCGCTGGCTTTATATCAAGCGCTGCCCTGGCCGCTTCTTCCGCTGTCATGACATAGGTGCCTGAAACCGGGAGCAGCGCAATATCGATGTCTTTGAAGGTCTTCATTTCAGGGATGTGGTCCGTGTCGCCGGCAATGTATATTCGCCGGCCGTTTACCGTAAAGATATACCCGACCCATCCCCTGTCCTTTGTATGGAATTTCTTATCGGTATTGTATGCGGGCACGGCCTCGATATCGATCCCCTGTACATTTATAATATCGCCCGGCTCCACCGTCCTGATATTCCCCGGCTTGCCCCCCGCCAGCTTGCCGGCGCAGTCGGACACGGTGACTATTACGGTGTCGGGTCCCACGATCTTTTCGATGTCCCCCGGGGAGCAATGGTCGAAGTGCTCATGCGTTATGAGAATGATATCCGCGGTATCCTTTTGTTTGATCTTGAACGGATCGGTATAGATTATCTTATCCCCGGTTATCTTGAACGTATCATGCCCGAGCCAATGAATATTCTGAATCATGGTTTTCCCCCTTGTATTTCCGCCCACGGCGTTGACACCAACACCGTTGAAAGTATTATAATAGTAACGACTGCCCCTCGATAACGCGCTCTTCTCATACGCTCTGCCCCCCCGGTGCAACTGAAAAATTATATCATAAAGATTTTACTTTATTTGGCCCAAATTAATATGTTATACTTTAGTTTCTTGCTTATCGGCGTTTGCAAGAGAAATTCATTCAAAAAGCTTGACAAATTGAATTTTCTCTGGTAAGCTTAACAGGTTTTCCGATAAATCGGAGCATTCTTTAAGTATAATCGGTTTTGTAAAAGTTTGGAGGAAAATTGCCTACAATTGCACAGTTGGTTAAGAACGGGCGTAAGAGGGTTGAAAGGAAAACCAAGAGTCCTGCCCTTAAGAACTGTCCCCAGAAGCGCGGCGTTTGCGTGAGGGTTTATACAACAACACCCAAGAAGCCGAACTCCGCTCTGAGGAAAGTTGCGAGGGTAAGGCTTACAAACGCTATGGAGGTCACTGCATACATCCCCGGTGTAGGGCATAACCTTCAGGAGCATTCGATAGTATTAATCAGGGGCGGCAGGGTCAAGGATCTTCCCGGCGTCAGGTATCACATCCTGAGGGGCACGCTTGATTGTGCCGGTGTGGCCGACAGGAAGCAGGGGAGATCCAAGTACGGAGCAAAGAGGCCCAAGTAAGGGAGTAAAATAAAGATTCCCCGCATAATCCTGCGGGAACGATTCCGGAGCAAGATACATGGCAAGAAGAAGAGTAGCTGAGAAAAGAGAAATTTTACCCGATCCCAAATATAACAGCAAGCTGGTAAGCAGGTTCGTTTCCGTCCTGTTAAAAGATGGAAAAATGTCCACTGCTGAAAAGATATGTTACGGGGCATTCGATATTCTGAAGGATAAGACAGGGACGGACGCATTAAAAGCATTTAAGGCAGCAGTCGAGAATGTCAAGCCGCTCCTCGAGGTGAAACCGAGGAGGGTCGGCGGTGCAACATATCAGGTTCCCATGGAGGTCAGGCCTCAGAGAAAGATCGCCCTTGCCTTGAGATGGATCGTCAGCTACGCACGCGCACGCAAGGAAAAGACCATGCGTGAGAGGATTGCCGGGGAATTGTTCGATGCTTACAACAATACCGGCGCCTCTGTAAAGAAAAAGGAAGACACGCACAGGATGGCGGAAGCGAACAGGGCTTTTGCGCATTACAGGTGGTAAGGAGATCCGAATCTGATGTCGAGAGTACCATTAGAGAGAACGCGGAATATCGGCATTATGGCGCATATAGATGCCGGCAAGACTACTACTACGGAACGCATACTGTATTACACGGGTGTTACCTATAAGATAGGCGAAGTGCATGACGGCACCGCAGTGATGGACTGGATGGTCCAGGAGCAGGAAAGGGGCATTACCATAACATCGGCTGCAACGACATGCTCATGGAGGGATCATGTGGTTAACATAATCGATACCCCCGGCCACGTGGATTTTACTATTGAGGTCGAGCGCTCATTGAGGGTTCTTGACGGGGCGGTTGCTGTTTTTGACGGCGTCGCCGGTGTCGAGCCGCAGTCCGAGACCGTCTGGAGGCAGGCCAATAAATATGGTGTGCCGAGGATTGCCTTCATAAACAAGATGGACAGGGTCGGGGCGGACTTCTTCATGGCTGTCGACAGCATGGTGGAGAAGCTGGGTGCGCGGCCTGTTCCCGTACAGATCCCCATCGGGAGCGAGGATAAATTGAGAGGTTCGATAGACCTTGTTACGATGAGGGCGTTTTATTTCGACGATGAGACCCTCGGCGCAAAGTATGTAGAGGATGAAATACCGTCGGAATACGCGGCCAAAGCAAAGGAATTCAGGGAAAAAATGCTCGAGGCGATTTCCGATGTTGATGAGACCATAATGGAAAAATATCTCTCCGGCGGGGAGATATCCGCTGATGAAATAAAAAAGGCGCTGCGGCAGGGGGCGATAGATCTGAAGATAACCCCCGTGCTGTGCGGTTCGGCCTTTAAGAATAAAGGGGTCCAGCTTTTGCTCGACGCAATAGTCGACTACCTGCCGTCCCCCCTGGATGTCCCTCCCATGACTGGACTGGACCCGAAAGATAACAGCGAGATAGTAAGGAAGCCGTCCGACAGCGAGCCGTTTTCGGCCCTTGCCTTTAAAATAATGACGGACCCGTATGTGGGACAGCTTGCATTCGTGAGGGTTTATTCAGGCGTTTTGAATGCGGGCTCTTATGTGTATAACTCCACAAAGGACACAAAAGAGAGAATAGGCAGGCTCCTGAAAATGCATGCCAATAAAAGGGAAGAGATCAAGGAAGTAAGGGCGGGAGATATTGCGGCGATCGTAGGCTTGAAGAGCACATTGACCGGCGATACCCTGTGTGATGAGAACAAGCCGATAATCCTTGAATCCATCGAATTCCCGGAACCGGTTATTTCGGTGGCCATCGAGCCGAAGACAAAAGCGGATCAGGAAAAATTGTCCATGTCCCTGGCAAAGCTTGCCCAGGAGGACCCCTCCTTTAAAGTCTCCTATAATGAAGAGACCGGGCAGACGATTATATCGGGAATGGGTGAGCTTCACCTGGAGATAATTGTCGACAGGTTGATGAGGGAATTCAAGGTGGGCGCTAACGTAGGCAAGCCCCAGGTCGCATACAAAGAGACGATCAAGAGCCCTGCCAGGAAAGTGGAAGGCAAATTCGTCAGGCAGTCGGGCGGCCGCGGCCAGTATGGCCACGTATGGATAGATATGGAGCCGCTTGAGAGGGGCAAAGGTTTTGAGTTTGTCAATAAGGTAGTCGGCGGCGCCATACCGAGGGAGTACGTACCGGCAGTGGAAAAGGGCATGAAAGAGGCTATGGACGGAGGCGTCCTTGCCGGTTATCCGCTCGTTGATATAAAGGTTACCCTGTTCGACGGTTCTTACCATGAGGTTGACTCCTCTGAAATGGCGTTCAAGATAGCAGGCTCCATGGCCTTCAAAGAAGGCGCCAAGAGGGCGCAACTGGTGCTGCTGGAGCCCATAATGAGCGTGGAGGTCGTCACCCCCGAGGAGTACATGGGGGATGTAATCGGTGATCTGAATTCGAGACGCGGCAAGATTCAATCGATGGAAAAGAGGGGCAACTCCCAGGTAATAAAGTCGATGGTCCCTCTTTCTGAAATGTTCGGATACGCTACCGACCTCAGATCAAAGACCCAGGGAAGGGCGACATATACCATGCAATTCTCCCATTATGAAGATGTTCCGAAGAGCATAATGGAAGGGATTGTGGCAAAAGTTAAAGGATAGTAATTGAAAATGCAAAGATCAAAAAGCAAAATGTAAAAATAATGAATTCCATAATTTTAATTTTTGATATTTGATTTTTGATCTTCATTAAGGAGGAGAAATGGCTAAGGCAAAATTTGAGAGAGTAAAGCCGCATGCGAATGTGGGGACGATAGGGCACGTAGACCATGGCAAGACGACATTGACAGCGGCAATAACGAAAGTATTAGCGATAAA